>DXAM01000142.1 GCA_019117025.1 Candidatus Microbacterium stercoravium
CGGCCTTCGGACCGCTGATCCTGCTGTCGCTGTTCTGGCGCAAGCTCACGAACTACGGCGCGATCGTCGGCATGATCGTGGGCGCGGTCGTCGCGTACTGCTGGGGTCAGTTCCTCTCGGGCGGAATCTTCGACCTCTACGAGATCGTGCCCGGATTCCTCGTGAACCTGATCCTCGCGGTGGTGGTCAGCCTCGCGACGCACAAGGCCGACTCGGCCGACGACAAGGAGATCCAGGAGGAGTTCACCCACACGGGCGAGATCCTCATCCAGGGCCCCGTCGACCGCTGATCCGCATGCCGAAGGCGCCGCGCGAGTCTCATCGCGCGGCGCCTTCCGCATACGATGGACTCGTGACTGACGCGTTTACGCCGCCGCGCCCCTGGGTCCGTTCGTACGCACCGGGCGTTCCCGACGACCTGCCCGAGATGACGGGATCCCTCATGGATCTCGTCGCCGACTCGGCCGCCGAGCACCCGAACGCGCCCGCGCTCGAGTTCTTCGGGCGCACGACGACGTATGCCGACCTCGCGGCGGCGATCGAGCGCGCCGCTGCAGGTCTGCGCGCGCAGGGCGTGCGCGCGGGGGATCCCGTGGCACTCGTGCTGCCGAACTGCTCGCAGCACATCATCGCGTTCTATGCGGTGCTGCGACTCGGCGCGATCGTCGTCGAGCACAACCCCCTCTACACCGCGCGCGAGCTGCGCAAGCAGTTCGAGGACCACGGCGCGAAGCACGCGATCGTCTGGAGCAAGGTCGCGAAGACGATTCAGGACTTCCCCGCCGATCTCGCGGTGTCGTCGCTCATCTCGGTCGACGTCACCCGGGGGATGCCGGGGTACATGCGCGCTGCGCTCCGACTGCCGCTGCCGTCGGTGCGCGCCAAGCGCGCCCAGCTGACCGAACGCGTGCGCGGGGCCGTCGACTGGGAGGCGATCGTGGCGTATGCGCCCGTCGGGCCCGAGGTGCCGCAGCCTGTCACCGACGACGTCGCGGTCATCCAGTACACGAGCGGCACGACGGGCGATCCGAAGGGGGCTACGCTCACCCACCGCAACCTGCTCGCGAACGCCGCGCAGGCGCGCGCATGGACGCCGACCGTCGACCGCGGCGAGGGCACGACCGTCTATGCGGTTCTGCCGATGTTCCACGCCTACGGTCTGACGCTCTGCCTCACCTACGCGATGTCGCAGGCCGCGCGCCTCGTGCTGTTCCCGAAGTTCGACCCCGACATGGTGCTGAAGGTCACGAAGAAGCACCCCGCGACGGTGCTTCCGGCCGTGCCGCCGATCGCCGAGCGGCTGCTGCGCCGCGCGAGGGAGACGGGCGTCTCGCTCGCGGGGACCGGCATCGGCGTGTCGGGTGCCATGGCGCTCGACGACGCGCTCGTCGTGCCGTGGGAGGAGGAGACGAAGGGGATGCTCGTCGAGGGGTACGGGCTCAGCGAGTGCTCGCCGGTGCTCATCGTCAATCCCGTCTCCGAGCAGCGCAAGCCGGGCACGATCGGGCTCCCTCTGCCCGGCACCGAGGCCCGCATCGTCGATCCCGACAACCCGACCGCCGACGTCGCGCTGGGCGAGGAGGGCGAGCTCGTGGTGCGCGGGCCGCAGGTGTTCGGCGGCTATTACGGCCGCCCGGAGGAGACCGAGAAGGTGTTCGTCGACGGCTGGTTCCGCACCGGCGACATCGTGGCGATGGACGACGAGGGCTACTTCACCGTCGTGGATCGCATCAAGGAGCTCATCATCACGGGCGGCTTCAACGTCGCCCCCACCGAGGTCGAGATCGCGCTGCGCCAGCACCCGGCGATCGCCGAAGCGGCCGTCATCGGCGTGCCGTCGGCGGAGCGGGGAGAGGACGTCATGGCAGCGATCGTGCTCGACGGCGACCCGGTGTTCGACGAGGCGGAGGCGCGCGAGTTCGTCAAGCGCATTCTGACGCCGTACAAGGCGCCGCGCAGGTTCGTCGTCGTGGACGAGCTGCCGAAATCGATGATCGGCAAGGTGCTGCGCCGCCGGGTGCGCGAGCAGGTGCTGGCCGAGCGCGACGCCTGACGCGCCTCAGACGCGCCGGCCCGCGAGGGGTGCGAGCGTGTCGCGGATCTGCGCGAGCTGCGCCATCTGCATCCCCGTCGCCGCCATCACCTGCCGCGGCACGTCCAGCGCGCGCTCCCGCAGACGGCGGCCCTCGTCGGTCAGCGCGATGTCGAGGCGCCGCTCGTCGGTCGCTCGTCGCTCGCGCGACAGCAGGCCGTCGGCCTCGAGGCGCTTGACGAGCGGCGATGCAGTCGCGGGCTCGAGCGCGATCTCGTCGGCGAGGTCGGTGAGCGATCGCGGCGAGCGCTCCCACAGGGCGAGCATGACGAGGTACTGCGGGTGTGTGAGCCCGAGCGGCGCGAGGATCGGCCGATAGGCCGCGACGACGTTGCGCGCGGCCGTCACGAGGGAGAAGCACAGCTGGTTCTCGAGCAGGAGCAGGTCGTCGCGCGCATCGGTCACACCGGCATCCTATCGCCCGTTTTTAGTACACTAAGAGTTATGACGCAGAAGAAGCCCCTCCGCGAGCGGATCCGCGAGGCCGGCGGCCTTTATCTGTTCCTCAACACGCGCCTGATCCGCATCGCCGGGCCGGCGCAGGTCGGCGGCGGGCCCCGGGTGCTTCCGGTCCATCCGTGCGGGCACTGCGGTCGACCGAAGCACGAGCATGTCGAGGGCCCGCGCGGCAGTCTGCGGTGCCCGAGCGAGCCCGTAGACTAGTCGGGTGTCTGAAATCACCCCCGATCTCGTGCGCCATCTCGGCGTACTGTCCAGGATCCAGCTGTCGGATGACGAGGTGACGACCCTCACCGGCGAGCTCGACGCGATCGTGTCGAGCATCGCGCAGGTGAGCGAGGTCGCCACGAGCGACGTGCCGGCTACGAGCCATCCCGTGCCCCTCGTCAACGTGTTCCGCGATGACGTGCCGGGCGAGATGCTCACGCTCGAGCAGACGCTCCAGAACGCGCCCGACAGCGACGGATCGCGCTTCCGCGTCACGGCGATCCTGGGGGAGGAGCAGTGATGTCGGATCTCACGCGGCTCACCGCAGCAGACCTCGCCTCGAAGCTTGCCTCCGGCGAGGTGTCGAGCGTCGAAGCGACGAACGCACACCTCGCGCGCATCCGCGAGGTCGACGGCGACGTGGGCGCGTTCCTGCACGTCAGCGACGGCGCGGTCGCCGCGGCGGAGGCGATCGATCGCCGCCGAGCCGCGGGCGAGGATCTCTCCGAGCTGGCCGGTGTGCCGCTCGCGGTCAAGGACGTGCTCGTGACGACCGACATGCCCTCCACCGCCGGATCGAAGATCCTCGAGGGGTATATGTCGCCGTACGACGCGACCGTCGTCGCGAAGTCGCGCGCCGCGGGCCTCGTGCCGCTCGGCAAGACCAACATGGACGAGTTCGCGATGGGCTCGTCGACCGAGCACTCGGCCTACGGGCCGACCCGCAACCCATGGGACCTCGATCGCATCCCCGGCGGGTCGGGCGGCGGATCCGCGGCCGCGGTCGCGGCATTCGAAGCACCGCTGGCGCTCGGAAGCGATACAGGCGGTTCCATCCGCCAGCCCGCGCACGTGACCGGCACGGTCGGCGTCAAGCCCACCTATGGCGGCGTGAGCCGGTACGGCTCGATCGCGCTCGCGTCGAGCCTCGACCAGGTCGGCCCCGTCACGCGCACGGTGCTCGACGCGGGTCTGCTGCACGACGTCATCGGCGGGCACGACCCGCACGACGCCACGTCGCTCGACACCCCGTGGCCGTCGTTCGCCGCGGCCGCCCGCGAGGGGGCGACGGGCGAGGTGCTGAAGGGGCTGAAGGTCGGGCTCGTCCGGGAGCTCACCGGCTTCTCCACCGCCGTCGACGCGTCGTTCCGCGCCGCCGTCGCGAAGCTCGAGGCCGCGGGCGCCGAGGTCGTCGAGGTCAGCGCGCCGCACTTCGAGTATGCGACCGCCGCCTACTACCTGATCCTGCCCGCAGAGGCCTCGAGCAACCTCGCGAAGTTCGACTCGGTGCGCTTCGGCATGCGCGCCGACGTCGCGGGCACGGTCGAGGACGTCATGTCGGCCACGCGCGGCGCCGGATTCGGCCCCGAGGTCAAGCGGCGCATCATCCTCGGCACCTACGCGCTGTCGGCCGGATACTATGACGCCTACTACGGCAGCGCGCAGAAGGTCCGCACGCTGATCCAGCAGGACTTCGCCGGCATGTTCGCCGACGTCGACGTGATCGCGACCCCGGCCGCACCGACCACGGCGTTCAAGCTGGGAGAGAAGCTCGACGATCCGCTCGCGATGTACGCGAACGATCTCGCGACGATCCCCGCGAACCTCGCCGGAGTGCCGGGCATCTCGGTGCCGTCGGGCCTGTCGGCCGACGACGGGCTGCCGATCGGCATCCAGTTCCTGGCGCCCGCCTACGAGGACGCGCGCCTGTACCGCGTCTCCGCCGCGCTCGAAGCCATGCTCGTGGACGAATGGGGCGGTCCGCTGCTCGATAGGGCGCCCGCCCTGAACGGAGGCTCGCGCTGATGGCCGCCACACTCATGGACTTCGACAAGGCGCTCGAGATCTTCGAGCCCGTGATCGGACTCGAAGTGCACATCGAGCTGAACACGAACACGAAGATGTTCTCGTCGGCGGGCAACCCCGCCAACGAGCGCTTCCACGGGGCCGAGCCGAACACGCTCATCGCGCCGGTCGATCTCGGGCTGCCCGGGGCGATGCCGGTCGTGAACGCCGCGGCGATCCGCAGCTCGATCAGCTTGGGCCTCGCGCTCGGGTGCTCGATCGCGCCGTCGAGCCGCTTCGCGCGCAAGAACTACTTCTATCCCGACCTCGGCAAGAACTATCAGATCAGCCAGTACGACGAGCCGATCGCGTTCGAGGGATCGGTCGAGGTCGAGCTCTCCGACGGCGAGATCATCGTCGTGCCGATCGAGCGCGCGCACATGGAGGAGGACGCGGGCAAGCTCACGCACGTCGGCGGATCCTCGGGCCGCATCCAGGGCGCATCGAGTTCGCTCGTCGACTACAACCGCGCCGGTGTACCGCTCGTCGAGATCGTGACGCATCCGATCTACGGCACCGAGCACCGCGCCCCCGAGGTCGCGAAGGCGTACCTCGGCACGATCCGCGACATCGCGCGCGGCCTCGGCATCAGCGAGGCCCGCATGGAGCGCGGCAACGTGCGCTGCGACGCCAACGTGTCGCTGCGTCCGCGGGGCGAGACGAAGCTGGGCACGCGCACCGAGACGAAGAACGTCAACTCGATGCGGTCGGTCGAGCGGGCGGTGCGCTACGAGATCCGCCGCCAGGCGGCGATCCTCGCCTCCGGCGGCTCGATCACGCAGGAGACCCGCCACTGGCACGAAGACACGGGAGAGACCTCGGCCGGACGCCCGAAGTCCGACGCCGACGATTACCGGTACTTCCCCGAGCCCGACCTGCTGCCGGTCGAGCCGGCCGAAGAACTGGTCGAGGAGCTCCGTGCCAAGCTTCCGGAGGCGCCCGCCCCGAAGCGTCGCCGCCTGAAGGCCGAGTGGGGGTTCACCGACCTCGAGTTCCAGGACGTCGCGAACGGCGGCCTGACCGACGCGGTCGAGCAGACCATCGCGGCCGGTGCGGCGCCGACCTCGGCGCGCAAGTGGTGGACGGGCGAGATCACGCGCATCGCCAACGCCCAGGATCGCGAGGCCGCCGACCTCGTCAGCCCCGCGCACGTGGCCGAGCTGCAGCAGCTCATCGATGCGGGAACCCTCACCGACAAGCTGGCGCGCCAGGTGCTCGAGGGCGTCATCGCGGGTGAGGGCTCTCCGCAGGAGGTCATCGATGCGCGTGGGCTCGCGGTCGTGTCCGACGACGGAGCCCTGGTGGCCGCGATCGACGAGGCCCTGCAGTCGCAGCCCGACGTGCTCGAGAAGATCCGCTCGGGCAAGGTGCAGGCCGCGGGCGCGATCATCGGCGCGGTCATGAAGGCCATGAAGGGCCAGGCCGACGCCGCGCGCGTGCGCGAGCTCGTGCTCGAGCGCGCACAGGCGTAACGACATCGCGCGTCTCCGGCCGATCTTCGGATCCGCCGGAGACGCGCGTCGTCATGCGCGCCGGAAGTCGGGCCGGGGCGTGCCGGCTTTGAGGTGCGACATGAGGGCGTTCTTCGCGACCTCGATCGACGGGTAATCGCCCACCTCGCGACGGTCCGACATGGTGACGCGGTATATGTCATCCGTGTGCCGGATCGTTCCCACGATGCCGGCCTTTCCGTATGCGAGCCACAGCATGTCCATCTGCGCTGTCGTCATCTCGATCACTCCCTTGGAATCGACGTAGCATCACCGTAGTCCCGCTTCCGAGAGAGGACAATGGTCATCGTGCGGCGCCCACTTCTTCTGCGGTCCGCCGCGATGGCGATCATTGCGGCGGGGCTCGTCGCGTGCGCGCCCGCGGGAGAACGCGGCCCGGGCGGGGCGGGGACACCGACGCGCTCCCCGTCGACGACGCCCGCTGCGCCGCTCACCGAGACACCGACACCGACACCGACGCAGGCCTCGCCGACCGAGCAGGCTCTCGAGCTCGTGACGGCGATGACCCCGCGCGAGCGCGCCGCGACCGTCGTGATGGGCCACGCTCCCGGCATCGATCCGTCGGCCCTCGTGAGTGCGCTGCATGCCGGTCCGCAGGGCCTCATCCTGATGGGCGACAATATCGCGGCGGACCCCGAACAGCAGCGCGCGCTCATCGACGCGGTATCGGCGGCGACGGACCCCGCTCCGCTGATCGGGATCGATCAGGAGGGCGGCGACGTCGCGCGGCTTCCCTGGGACGATGCGCCCTCGGCCCGCGAACTGAAGGGCGCGGATCCGGCGGAGGTCGCCGACGCGTTCGCGGCCCGCGCGCGTCAGCTCGACGAGGCGGGGATCACCGTGAACTTCGGCATCGTCGCCGACCTGCCGCGGGACGATGCGTCGTTCATCTTCTCCCGCGCGTACGGCACGGATCCCGAGGAGGTCGCGGGCGCTGTCGGCGGTGCGGTCGACGGGGAACAGGGACGCGTGCTCTCGACGCTCAAGCACTTTCCGGGCCACGGCGCGGCGGAGGGCGACTCGCACTCGTCGATCCCGACCACCGAGATGCCGCTCGATGAGTGGCGGTCAGCCGATGCCGTGCCGTTCGAAGCGGGCATCGACGCGGGCGCCGAGCTCGTGATGATGGGGCACCTGCGCTTCACCGCCGTCGACGAGCGGCCCGCGTCGCTCTCGCCCGAGTGGTATCGCGTGCTGCGCGAGGATCTCGGGTTCGACGGGGTCGCCGTCACCGACGATCTCGGCATGCTGCTGTCCTCGGGCGACCCGACGTACGAAGATGCGGCGGGCAACGCGGTCGAGGCGCTCCGGGCCGGTGCGGATCTGGTGCTCATGATCGCGGGCTCGACGCCCGAGTCGCAGGCCGCGACGGTCGACCGGATCGCGGCGGCCGCACGGAACGGCGAGCTTCCGGAAGGACGGCTCGCCGAGGCCGCGCAGCGCGTTCTCGCGCTGCGCCTCGACGCCGATCCGGGAGAATAGGGGTGTGAGCAGGCAGGACGGTTCGGGGCGGCTGTACTCGCCGCCCGGCGCAGACGACACGGGCGCGCACATCCTGCACGTCGACATGGACGCGTTCTTCGTGGCCGTCGAGGTGCTCGACGACCCGTCGCTCGCAGGAAAGCCGGTGGTGATCGCCCACAACGACGGCCGCTCGGTGGTCTCGAGCGCGTCATACGAGGCGCGACGATACGGCGTGAGGTCGGCGATGCCGCTCGGTCTGGCCCTGCGGCGGTGTCCGAACGCGATCGTCGTGCCGCCGACGTTCGAGCGCTATCGCGAGACATCGGCGCAGGTGATGGAGGTGTTCCGCAGCGTGACGCCGCTCGTCGAGCAGCTCTCGATCGATGAGGCGTTCCTCGACGTCGCGGGCGCGCGCCGGCTGTGGGGATCGCCGGGCGAGGTCGCCGCGCTCATCCGCGAGCGGGTCAAGAGCGAGGTGGGCATCACCTGCAGCGTGGGTGCCGCCGCGACCAAGCACGTCGCCAAGATGGCCTCGACGGCGTCGAAGCCGAACGGGCTGCTCGTCATCCCGGCCTCTCGCACCCAGGAGTTCTTGGACCCGCGCCCCGCGGGCGCCATGTGGGGCATCGGGCCGAAGGCCGCCGAGGCGCTCTCCGCGCGCGCGATCCGCACGATCCGCGACGTGCGCGAGACGCCGGTGGCCGCTCTCGCGCGCATTCTGGGCTCGGCGCATGCGCAGCGGATCCATGACCTCGCGAACGGGCGCGATCCGCGCGGCATCCAGACCGAGCGCACCGAGAAGAGCATCTCGCACGAGGAGACGTTCCGCACCGACGTCACCGACCCCGACGTGCTGCGCGGCGAGATCCTGCGCCTGTCCGACAAGGTCGCGGTGCGCCTGCGCCGTGCGGGCGTCGAAGCGTCGGGCCTGGCGATCAAACTGCGCTTCGACGACTTCCAGACGGTCACGAGGTCGCAGGCGCTCACCGAGCCGACGAATGTGGGCCAGCGCATCGCGCAGGTCGCGCGCGATCTGCTGGCGGGCGTGGTGATGCGTGCGCCCGTGCGACTCATCGGCGTGCGCGCGGAGCGGCTCGTGGCGCAGGGATCCGCGGCGCTCGCGCTGTGGGATGACGACGGCGAGTGGAAGCAGGTCGACGGCGCCCTCGACAGGCTCACGCAGCGTTTCGGCACCGGATCGGTCACACGAGCCGCATTCCTGACGCGCGACCGTCACCTGCCGGACGCGGAACGGCCGCCCGAAGACAGCGACTGACCAGGTACCCTGAACTCATGCCCAACATCGCGATTGAACTCGGCAAGCTCAGCAGCAACCTCGGAGTCGAGGCCGCCTACGGCGAGCAGCAGGATCTCGACGGCGTCAAGGTGCTGCCGGTCGCCGCGACCTGGACCGGCTTCGGCGGCGGCAGCGACGACGAGGGCAACGGCGGCGGTGGCGGTGGCGGGTTCACATTGCCGGTGGGCGCCTACGTGCGCCGCGGCAGTGAGTTCCGCTTCGCGCCGAACCCCGTCACACTGTTCGTGGTGCTGACGCCGTTCGTCTGCGTCGCGGGCCGCGCGCTGGCGCGCGTCGTGAAGAGCCTCAAGAAGAAGCGGCGCTGACCGGCGTCGACGAGGCCGCGCTCGACGGGATCGTCGACGCGGCCGTTCTCGCGCTGCGCGCGGATCCGCGGGGCCGGATCGTCATCGACGGCCGCAGCGGCGCGGGCAAGACGACGCTCGCGCACCGCATCGCCGCCGTCGTCGGCGTGCGGGTCGTGTCGCTCGACGAGTTCTACCCCGGGTGGGATGGCCTCGCCGAGGCGACGCACATCACCGAGCGGATCGTGACGAGCCACGCGGCGGGGCGCATCGCGACGTACCGCCGGTGGGACTGGGAGCGCGACGTGTGGCTGCCGCAGGAGCATGCCGTGCAGCCCGACGCCGCGCTGGTGATCGAAGGCTGCGGCGCGCTCTCACGCACGACGGCTGAGCCGGCGACCCTGTCGATCTGGATCGATGGCGACGAGACGGCGCGCCGAGAGCGGGCGCTGCGCCGGGACGGCGATGGCTTCCGGCGGCACTGGGACGCGTGGGCGGCACAGGAGAACGCGCACATCCGCGCGCACGACCCGCAGAGCCTCGCAGCGTATGCGGCCGTGACGATCTAGCTGTCGTCCTGCTCCGCGACCTGCACGAGGCCCTCCAGGCGATAGCCGAGCCACTCGTAGAGGCCGTATGCGGGATCGTCATCGTCGTGCTCGTCGCCGTCGGCGATTCCGAGGCGGCTCGCCAGCACCAGGCGAAGCGCAGACAGCGTGCGCAGCCACGGATCCAGATCGGCGATCGAGATGTCGACGGGCGACAGGGCGTCGGAGACGCTCGCGTCCTCGACGCGCCCGAGATCGCCTGCGACGGTCGCCGCATCGTGTGCCCGCCGACCGAGCAGGTCGGCACGGGTGACCTGACGGAACTCGCTCGACGCCTCGGCGTCGTCGGGGTACACATCGGGCGTGAGCCGCTCGAGCGCGGGATCGCCGACGGGCTCGGAGACGAGCTGCTGGAACTGCCCTACGAGATCGGTCAGGTGAGCCGCCTCCACGCGTGTGAGGGTGAAGATCACATGGGTCACTGCGGCGCCTTTCGAACGGTCGCCCAGAGCCCGTAGTCGTGCATGGCCTGGGCGTGGAGCTCCATCTGTTCGCGGGCGCCCTCGGCGACGACCGCGTGGCCGTCGTGGTGCACCTGCAGCATGCGCGCGGTCGCGACCTCGTGCGAGAAGCCGAAGTACTCGCGGAAGACGCGCACGACGTAGCTCATGAGGTTGACAGGGTCGTCCCACACCACGGTCTGCCACGGAACGGCGGGGGAGACCTGCTGGTCCTGCTCGACCTCGGGAGCCGCGAGCGCCATCATGCCCACCCCAGCTCATGCAGCTGCGCATCGTCGATGCCGTAGAAGTGTGCGATCTCGTGCACGAGCGTCGTGTGCACCTCGTCGCGCAGCTGTTCGGTCGTCTCGGTCTGCGCGAGGTGCGGCTCGCGATAGACGATGATGCGGTCGGGCAGTTCGCCCATGCCGTAGCGGTCGCGCTCCGTCAGAGCGAAGCCGTCGTACAGGCCGAGCAGGTCGAGGGAGCCGTCCTCCGGACGGTCTTCGACCACGAAGATGACGTTGTCGAGCCCGTCGACCATGTCATCGGGCAGTCGGTCGAGTTCTTCGACGACGAGTGCCTCGAACTCCTCCGCATTCATACCCCCAGCCTACCGGCGAGAATCAGATCAGCCCCCGCAGGAACTCCTCGGGGCTCACTCCCGCGGCGCGTGCCCGCGCGCCGAGCCGACGCTGCTCCTCGGGCGAGATGACGACGCGGATCTCCGAGAAGGGGTCGTCATCGATGTCGTCGAAGAGCGTCGGCTGGGTCTCGACGGGCTGCGGCGCGGGCGGCGCGGGTGGTGCGGCCGGAGCGGCTCCGGCGAATCCCGGTCCGCTGTTCACGGGCGTGCCGTTCTGATACGCCTGCGCGGCGCCGTTGGCCCGCGAATCGGCGGCCTCGTTGAGGGGGTGGCCGGCGTGCCCCTTGACCCACTCGAACCGCACCGAGCGCCCGGAGATCTCGCAGTCGAGGGCCTTGATGATCTCGAGGTTCATGACGGGCTTGCCGTCGGCCTTCTTCCAGCCCTTCTTCTTCCAACCGGGCATCCACTTCGTGATCGAATCGATCACGTAGCGGCTGTCGCAGTGGATCAGCAGGTCGTCGTCGGTGTGCGCGGTCGCGCGCAGCAGCTCGAGCACGGCCGTCAGCTCGCCGATGTTGTTGGTGCCGTACGGCGCCCCGCCAGCGGCCCAGCTGTTGTCGTCGATGTACCAGGCCCAGCCCATGGGCCCCGGGTTTCCGAGGGCGGATCCATCCGCGGCAGCGATGATCGTCATCCCCCCAGCGTATGCGGCCGCAGGGCGAGGGCCCGACGCCCGACGCGCGGGGGCGGAGCGGGTCGGCTCAGGTCGCGGGGAGCCCCGCGGCGAGTTCTGCGAAGATGTCGGACGCCGTGTCGAGGCGGGCCAGCGGGGCCGACTGGCCGAGCCACAGCGACTGCAGCTCGCCCAGGTTCTGTTGGCCGGCGGCCGCGCGGAACTTCCCCGTCAGCCAGTTCTGCACGGGGAACGGAGCGATCATGCCGCCGGCCTCGATCGCTCGCACGGTGCGGTTGCGCACACCGCGGGCGAGGCGGCCGCTCATGGCCCGTGTCAGCACGGTCTCGTCGGCGGCGATGCTGCGGATCGCGTCGCGGTGGGCGTCGTTCGCAGCCGACTCGCGGGCCGCGAGGAACGCGGTGCCGACCTGCACTCCCGACGCCCCGAGCGCGAGCGCGGCGGACACGCCTCGCCGGTCGGAGACGCCGCCCGCGGCGATCACAGGCGCGCGCACGGCGTCGGCGACCTGCGGCACGAGCGAGAACGTGCCGACGAGCGAGTCCTCCGGGGCTTTCAGGAAGGAGACGCGGTGACCGGCGGCCTCGGATCCGCTCGCGACGATCGCGTCGACGCCCGCCTCGTCGAGCTGCACGGCCTCGGCAACGGTCGTCGCGGTGCCGATCACACGGATCCCTCGATCGCGCGCCTCGGCGACGAGCTCGGCCGACGGCACGCCGTACACGACGCTCAGAGCGGCGGGAGCCGCGTGCCATATCGCGTCGAGCTGCTCATCGAGCGGGGGCAGGTACCGCTCGGGGCGGTCGGGGATCTCGGCGCCGACGGCCTCGTAGAACGGCTCGAGCGCGTGGGCGAATGCGGCGTGCTGCGGCCCCGGCGCGGCTTCGTCTCCGGTCGGCAGCCAGATATTGAGGGCGAAGGGCCGGTTCGTCGCGTCCCTCAGCTCCTCGGCCGTGCGGCGGATCCTGTCGCCGTCGTACCCGTAGAGGCCGTAGGCGCCGAGGCCGCCCGCCTCGCTCACGGCCGCGGTCAGCGCGACGGAGGAGAGCCCTCCGAAGGCGCCGAGGAGGATCGGATGGGAGATGCCGAAGAGGTCGCGAAGATCACTGCCCATACCTCGAGCGTACGCCCGGCTCGCACCCCCGTGCATCCTGACAGAATCGGACCATGACGCATCTCGACTTCCTCGACTGGCCCGTGGAGCAGGCCGCACGACGTCTTCTCGGGTGCGAGCTCGTGAGCACGGCTGGCCCGCCCGTGCGCGTGCGGATCGTGGAGACCGAGGCGTACGACGAGACAGATCCCGCGAGCCACACCTTCCGAGGCCCATCGCCGCGCAATGCGGCGATGTTCCTTGCGGGAGGCCATCTGTACGCCTACCGGTC
>DXAM01000021.1 GCA_019117025.1 Candidatus Microbacterium stercoravium
AGGCGCGATAAGGTGGATCGCCCCGATTTCGGGGCATTTCCCAACGACCCAGAAGGATCCCTTCATGGCGCTTGCCCACCGCTCCGATCTCCGTAACGTCGCGATCGTCGCCCACGTCGACCACGGCAAGACCACCCTGGTCGATGCCATGCTCCGGCAGACCGGCTCGTTCGGCGACCACGAGCACGTCGACGAGCGCGCCATGGACTCGAACGACCTCGAGCGCGAGAAGGGCATCACGATCCTCGCCAAGAACACGGCGATCACCTACAACGGCGAGCACACCGACAGCCCGATCACGATCAACGTCGTCGACACCCCGGGCCACGCCGACTTCGGCGGCGAGGTCGAGCGCGCGCTGTCGATGGTGCACGGCGTCGTGCTGCTCGTCGACTCGTCCGAGGGCCCGCTGCCCCAGACCCGCTTCGTGCTGCGCAAGGCGCTCGAGGCGAAGATGCCCGTCATCCTGCTCGTCAACAAGACCGACCGCGCCGACGCGCGCATCGAAGAGGTCGAGGGCGAGGCCCAGGACCTGCTGCTCGGCCTCGCGGGCGACCTCTCCGACGAGGTCCCCGACCTCGACATCGACGCGCTGCTCGACGTGCCCGTGATCTACGCGTCGGGCCGCGCCGGCGTCGCGAGCATGGCCCGTCCCGCAAACGGCGAGCTGCCCGACGGCGACAGCCTCGAGCCGCTGTTCGAGGCGATCCTGAAGCACATCCCGTCGCCCACGTACGACGACGAGGCGCCGCTCCAGGCCTGGGTCACGAACCTCGACTCGTCGTCGTTCCTCGGTCGCCTCGCTCTGCTGCGCGTCGTCAACGGCACCCTCAAGAAGGGTCAGACGGTGGCCTGGGTGCGCGCCGACGGATCCGTGCAGAACGCGCGCATCACCGAGCTGCAGATGACCAAGGCGCTCGACCGGTACCCGGCCGAGCAGGCCGGTCCCGGTGACATCGCGGTGATCGCGGGCTTCGAGGACATCATGATCGGCGAGACGATCGCCGACCCCAACGACGTGCGTCCGCTGCCGCAGATCACGATCGACGAGCCCAGCATCTCGATGACGATCGGCACGAACACCTCGCCGCTCGTGGGCAAGGTCAAGGGCCACAAGCTCACGGCACGCATGGTCAAGGACCGCCTGGACCGCGAGCTGATCGGCAACATGTCGCTCCGCGTGAACGACATCGGCCAGCCCGACGCCTGGGAGGTGCAGGGGCGCGGCGAGCTGCAGCTCGCGATCCTCGTCGAGAACATGCGCCGCGAGGGCTTCGAACTCACGGTCGGCAAGCCGCAGGTCGTCACGCGCAAGGACGAGAACGGTCACACCACCGAGCCGTTCGAGCAGCTCACGATCGACGCCCCCGAGGAGTACCTCGGTGCGATCACGCAGCTCCTCGCCGCCCGCAAGGGACGCATGGAGTCGATGACGAACCACGGCACCGGCTGGATCCGCATGGAGTTCGCGATTCCGTCTCGCGGCCTCATCGGCTTCCGCACCCAGTTCCTCTCGATCACGCGCGGCACCGGCATCGCCAACGCGATCTCGACCGGATACGGCCCCTGGGCCGGCCAGATCGAGGCGCGCGCACAGGGATCCATCGTCGCCGACCGCGCCGGCGTCGTGACGCCCTTCGCGATGATCGCTCTGCAGGAGCGCATGTCGTTCTTCGTCAAGCCGACCGAAGAGGTCTACGAGGGTATGGTCATCGGTGAGAACTCGCGTGCCGACGACATGGACGTGAACATCACCAAGGAGAAGAAGCTCACGAACATGCGCTCGGCGAACGCCGACTCGTTCGAGTCGATGACGCCGCCGCGCATCCTCTCGCTCGAGGAATCGCTCGAGTTCGCCGCTGAAGACGAATGCGTGGAGGTCACGCCCGAGGCGGTGCGCATCCGCAAGGTCATCCTGGATGCGACGACCCGCGGTCGCGAGACCGCGCGGAAGAAGCGCCAGGGCTGACTCCGATGAGCTGGCCGGCGCGCGTCGTGTCGTGGCTCCTCGCGCTCGCCGCGGGGGCCGTGTTCGGCGTTGCCGGCACCATCACCCATCCGTTCACCGTGGGATGGGCGCCCGTCGGCCTCATCGTGTCGGGGCTCGGCTGCCTCGGTCTGATGCTCGCGGTGCGTCTGCTCATCGAAGACCGCGCGGCCGTGCTGGCGTGCGGGGTGGGCATGATCGCTGCGCTCCTCGTGTTCTCGGGGCGCGGACCGGGCGGATCCGTGGTGGTGCCGCAGGCCGCCGAGGGCGAGTTCCCCTTCGGCGTCGCGTGGACGCTGCTGCTCACGGTCATCGTGCTCATCGTGGTGGCGTGGCCGCGGCTGCGCAGGGCGGAGCAGGCCCCGAGGTGAGGCGATCCTACGAGGAGACGATCAGGACGCACGGATAGAATCGATGCGTGACTTACGTGATCGCCCTTCCCTGCGTGGACGTCAAAGACCGCGCCTGCATCGATGAGTGTCCTGTCGACTGCATCTATGAAGGCGAACGCAGCCTCTACATCCACCCCGATGAGTGCGTCGACTGCGGCGCCTGCGAGCCCGTGTGCCCCGTCGAGGCGATCTACTACGAAGACGATCTGCCCGAAGAGTGGTCCGACTACTACAAGGCGAACGTCGAGTTCTTCGATGAGATCGGATCGCCGGGCGGTGCGGCGAAGGTCGGAGTGATCCCGAAGGACCATCCGGTCATCGCGGCGCTGCCCCCGCAGAGCATCTGATGTCGATCAACGACCTCGATGACTACCCGTGGGACAAGGTCACCCCGTACCGTGAGCGCGCGGCGCAGCATGCCGACGGCATCTGCGATCTGTCGATCGGATCCCCGACCGACCCGACGCCCCGCATCATCCGCGATGCGCTCGTGGAGGCGACCGACGCGCATGCGTATCCGACGGCCGCCGGATCCGCGGAGGTGCGCACCGCGATCCGGGAATGGTATGAGCGCCGCCGCGGCGTCGCGGGGCTGACAGACGCCAACGTGATCCCGACGATCGGATCCAAGGAGCTCGTGGCGCTGCTGCCGACGCTGCTCGGCCTGTCTGCGGGCGACGTCGTCGTGCATCCGCGCGCCGCGTACCCCACGTACGAGGTCGGTGCGCGCGTGGCCGGTGCGACGCCGGCCGCGGCCGATGATCCCGACGGATGGCCGGAGGGTACGAAGCTCGTCTGGATCAACTCGCCCGGCAACCCCGACGGACGCGTGCGCGATGCTGACGAGCTGCGCCGGGCGGTCGTCCGTGCACGCGAGATCGGCGCCGTCATCGCGAGCGACGAGTGCTATGCCGAGCTCGGGTGGGACGCGCCGTGGGATGCGGAACGGATCCCGTCGATCCTCGACCCGCGCGTCGCGGGCGCGTCGCGCGCGAACCTGCTGAGCGTGTACTCGCTGAGCAAGCAGTCGAACCTCGCCGGATACCGCGCGGCCTTCGTCGCGGGGTGCAGCCGGCTCATCGGGCAGCTGCTGCGCAACCGCAAGCACCTGGGGCTCATGCCGCCGGCGCCTGTGCAGCACGCGATGTCGGTCGCGCTCGGCGACGATGAGCATGTCGACCGCCAGCGCGAGGTGTACCGCCGCCGCCGCGACGAGCTGAAGCCCGCGCTCGAGAGCGCCGGATTCCGCATCGACGGCAGCGAGGCGGGGCTCTACCTCTGGACGACCGAGGGACAGGATGCCTGGGCGTCGATGGCCCGGCTCGCCGACCTCGGCATTCTGGCCGGACCGGGAGTTTTCTACGGCGATTTCCATCCGCAGCACGTGCGCCTGTCCCTGACGGCGAGCGACGAACGGATCCGCGCAGCGGCCCGCCGCCTGCGCAGCGTTTCGTAGAGATCATCAACGAACCTCGGCGTATGTTGCCGAGTTCCACAGCGGCCCATTCTGGCCGATAGGCTATGGCGGGACGCCCCTGCGGAACCTGCAGGAGGGTCCGTCCGCATGGAGATCCCAAGACAACGACGAGGAGATGCCGTGAGCGACGCGGGAAACCTGCCCGAGAAGGCCACACTGACCGTCGGCGACAAGATCGCTGAGTTCCCGGTGCTTCCGGCGGTCGATGGCAAGAGCGCGATCGACGTGTCGACGCTGTCGAAGCAGACCGGTTACACGGCGCTCGACTACGGCTTCGTGAACACGGCCTCGACGAAGTCCGACATCACGTACATCGACGGCGAAGCGGGGATCCTGCGCTACCGCGGGTACCCGATCGAGCAGCTCGCCGAGAGCTCGAGCTTCCTCGAGGTCGCCTGGCTGCTGATCTACGGCGACCTGCCGACCGCCGACGAGCTGGCCTCGTTCGACGACCGCATCCGCCGTCACACGCTGCTGCACGAAGACCTCAAGCGCTTCTTCGCGGCGCTTCCCTCGACGTCGCACCCGATGGCCGTGCTGTCGTCGGCCACGAGCGCGCTCTCGACGTTCTACGAGGGGCAGTCCGATCCCGACAACCCCGAGCACGTCGAGATGAACATCATCCGCCTGCTCGCGAAGCTGCCCGTGATCGCGGCGTACTCGCACAAGACGTCGAACGGTCAGGCATTCCTGTACCCCGACAACTCGCTCGGGTACGTCGAGAACTTCCTGCGCCTGAACTTCGGCGTGATGAGCGAGCCCTACGAGATCAACCCGGTGATGGCGAAGGCGCTCGAGCGCCTGCTGATCCTCCACGCCGACCACGAGCAGAACGCGTCGACGTCGACCGTGCGCTTGGTCGGATCCACCGGTGCCGACCAGTACGCGTCGGTGTCGGCCGGCATCCACGCCCTCTCGGGCCCGCTGCACGGCGGCGCGAACGAGGCCGTGCTGAAGATGCTCGGGCAGATCCAGGAGTCGGGCGAGAGCGTGTCGCGCTTCGTCGAGCGCGTGAAGAACAAGGAAGACGGCGTGAAGCTCATGGGCTTCGGGCACCGCGTCTACAAGAACTACGACCCGCGCGCGAAGATCGTCAAGAACGCGGCAGACGAGGTGCTCGCGGCGCTCGGGGTCAACGACCCGATGCTCGACATGGCGAAGGAGCTCGAGGAGATCGCGCTCAACGACGAGTACTTCCAGGCGCGCAACCTCTACCCGAACGTCGATTTCTACACCGGCGTGATCTACAAGGCCATGGGCTTCCCGACGCGGGTGTTCACGGTGCTGTTCGCGATCGGCCGCCTGCCCGGCTGGCTGGCGCAGTGGCGCGAGCAGAACCTCGACCGCCAGGGCAAGATCGGCCGTCCGCAGCAGCTCTACACGGGCCCTGCGGCGCGCGACTACCCGACGGCGTAGCTCCCCGCGGGGCAGCGCTCCGCACCGTGGCCCTGGTGGGGCGGGAGAGCCTCTGCTGTTCCCGCCCCACCAGGGTCGCGGCGGTTACGCGTGCAGCGCCTCGTTGAGGGTCACGCCCACGCCGTGGCGACGTCGGGCCTCGACCGCGCCCGAGAGGGAGTTGCGGATGAACAGCAGCCCGCTCACGCCCGAGAGCCGGGCGCCCTTGACGACGGGGCGCTCCGGTTCGTCGGCGAGCACGATCTTGGTGCCCGCGGTGACGTAGAGGCCGGCCTCGACGACGCAGTCATCGCCGAGCGAGATGCCGAGGCCCGAGTTCGCACCGAGCAGCGTGCGCTGCCCGATCGAGACGCGGTGGGATCCGCCGCCCGACAGCGTGCCCATGATCGACGCGCCGCCGCCGACGTCGGAGCCGTCGCCGACGATGACCCCCTGCGAGATGCGGCCCTCGACCATCGAAGCGCCGAGCGTGCCGGCGTTGAAGTTGACGAAGCCCTCGTGCATCACGACGGTGCCGGGCGCGAGGTGCGCGCCGAGCCGCAGCCGCGAGCTGTCGCCGATGCGCACGCCGATGGGCAGCACGTAGTCGGTCAGCCGCGGGAACTTGTCCTGCGCGTACACCTGGATCCCGCTGCGCCTCAGCGCCGGAAGATGGGCCGCGGCGAACTGCGGCGTGGTCGGTCCGGCGTTCGTCCAGGCGTTGTTCGGCAGGTGCCCGAAGATGCCGTCGAGGCGGACGGTGTTCGGCAGGGCCAGGAGGTGCGAGAGCACGTGCAGGCGCAGGTAGGCGTCGCTCGTGGATCCCACGGGCGCATCGAGGTCGATCTCGATCTCGACCACGTCGGTCGTCACGCCGCGGCGCGGATCGGGGCCCGCCTGCTCGGCGAGCGACCGCCGCTCGGCATCGAGGTCGCGATCGGCGAGCCGATTCAGCAGGGGAGCGGGGAACCAGGTGTCGAGAACGGTGCCGTCGGTCGCCGTGGTCGCGATGCCGACGCCGGAGGCCCAGCGCGTGTCAGTCATGTTTCCAGGCTAATAGGCTGGGATGCATGCTGGATCTCACCGCCCCCGCCGTCGACATCACTCGAACGCTCTGCGACATCCCGAGCGTCTCGGGGAACGAGCGCGCGCTGGCCGACGCCGTCGTCGCCGCGCTCGAGCCGTACGCACATCTGGAGGTGATCCGCGACGGCGATCTGGTGGTCGCCCGAACCGCGCTCGGCCGGGCGGAGCGCGTGATCATCGCCGGCCACCTCGACACGGTGCCGATCAACGACAACCTGCCCACCCGCGATGTCGTCGAAGACGGCGAGGCGTATCTCTGGGGCCGCGGCACCGTCGACATGAAGGCCGGCGTCGCGGTGCAGCTCAAGCTCGCCGCCGAGCTCACGGAACCCGTGCACGACGTCACATGGGTCTGGTACGACCACGAAGAGGTCGAGGCTGCGAAGAACGGCCTCGCCCGGCTCGCGCGCAACCGTCCCGACCTGCTCGAGGGATCCTTCGCGATCCTCGGCGAGCCGTCGAACGGCGGCATCGAGGGAGGCTGCAACGGCACGCTGCGCGCCGTCGTGCGCACGCGCGGGATCCGTTCGCACAGCGCCCGCTCGTGGCGCGGGGAGAACGCGATCCACTTCGCGGCGCCGATCCTCGCGAAGCTCGCGGCGCACACGGCCAAGACGATCGACGTCGAGGGCCTCGCCTACCGGGAGGGGCTGAACGCCGTGCGCATCTCGGGAGGCGTCGCGGGCAACGTGATCCCCGATGTGTGCGAGGTCGAGATCAACTACCGCTTCGCGCCCGATAAGACGGCCGACGACGCGGTCGACCGCATCCGGCAGTTCTTCGACGAGTACGAGGTCGAGATCACCGACCTCGCGGGCGGGGCGCGCCCTGGCCTGGATGCACCGATCGCGCAGTCGTTCGCGCGGGCCGTCGGCGGCACGCCCAAGCCGAAGTACGGCTGGACCGACGTGGCGCGGTTCAGCGAGCTCGGCATCCCGGCCGTGAACTACGGACCCGGCGACGGCCAGCTCGCGCACGCCGATGACGAACGCGTCCGCGTCAGCGAGATCGAAGACGTCGAGCGAGGGCTGCGCGGATGGCTGACCGGCGCCTGACGGGCGCGGCACCCTGGCTGCGGGTCCTCGTCGTCTACGCGCTCGCGCGCGTCGCCACGACGCTGCTGATCGCGCTGAGCTCGGCGCTGGCACCGGCTGAGGGCAGGCACGGGCAGGATCCGTCGATGCTCGACTACATCGCCGGATGGGACGCCGCCTGGTACCGCGAGATCGCCCTCAACGGCTATCCGTCCGAGCTCCCGGTCGACGCATCGGGCAACGTGCAGCAGAACGCGTGGGCGTTCATGCCGATCTATCCCTGGCTCGCGCGCGGCATCTCCCTCGTGTGGCCGGGCGCCGGAGCCGGCTCCGGCGACGTTTGGGCGGTGGCGAACGCGTGGGCCGTCGCCGCGGCGCTCATCTCGCTCGTCGCGGGGTTCTTCGCCTGCTGGGGCGTGTACGTGCTCCTCGAGCGCGCACTCGATGCGCAGCGCGCGCTGTGGGGCACGGCCTTCGTCGCCGCAGGGCCCCTCGCCCTGCTGTTCCAGGTCGGCTACGCCGAGGCGCTCTTCCTCGCGATCGCGATGTGGGCCCTTGTGGCGCTGTCGCGCGAGGCGTGGTGGTGGCTCTACCCGGCGAGCATCCTGCTCGCGTTCGTGCGTCCCGGGGAGCTCGCCCTGTCGCTCACGATCGCGCTGTACGGTCTCTGGCGCATCCTGAACCGACGCGCGCGGCCAATTGCGCGCCGCGAGGTCGTGCACATCCTCGGCGTGGGGGCCGTGGGAACGATCGCCGGGTTCGCGTGGCCTGCGATCGTCAACCGCGTGACGGGAAGCCCGTCGGCCTACTTCGACACCGAGCTCGCCTGGCGCGCCGGATGGATCCCGGGCGGTGCGGAGTCGTTCGTTCCCGGCGAGGGCTGGCTCGCGGGTGCGCGGGTGTGGGCGGGGCTGTGGGGAATCCCGCAATGGGCCGGATACGCGCTGCTCGCCGTGCTCGTCGCCGCCGTCGTGCTGCTGTTCCTGACGCCCGGCGTACGGGCGCTGGGCATCGAGACGCGTCTATGGTCGGCGAGCTATCTCGTCTACGCGGCGCTCGTGCTGTTCCCGCAGTCGAGCACCTTCCGGCTGCTCCTGCCGATCGCGCCGCTGGTCGCGGGCGCGCTCGCGGCACCGCGACTGCTGCGCTCGTCAAGGATCCTGATGCTCATCGTGTTCGCGGTGCTGCAGTTCTGGTGGATTCACGCCATGTACGGCTACGGGAACACCTATTACCTCGTTCCATGACGTTCGATGACGGTCGCCGCGCGGCTCGTGCCCGTGCGTTCCCTGTAGAATGGGTATGACCAATTAGGAAGGGGAGCCACCTATGGCTGCTATGAAGCCGCGCACCGGAGACGGACCCATGGAGGCCGTGAAGGAGGGGCGCCTCATCATCGTCCGCGTCCCGCTCGAAGGCGGCGGACGCCTCGTCGTCTCTGTCAACGACGAGGAGGCGAGGGAGCTTCACGGCGTGCTGAGCGGCGTCGTCGAGGCAGCCTGAGCATCCTGACGCCGATGACGCGAAGAGGGGGCCGGATCCGCATCGGATCCGGCCCCCTCTTCGCTCGGCTACGCGCGCCGCGTCGTGAACTGCAGCAGCCCCTCGTCGAGCGGCGAGAGCGTCGCCACGACCGACGGCGATGCCAGGGTCTCGGTGATGAGGCCGCGCAGGTCGCTGGTGAGCGCATCGCGGGCGACGGGATCCGCAACACGCCCGCCGGCCATGACGCGCGGAACGAGCACGGTCCCGCCGGGGCGCGCCAGGCGCAGCCCGTGGGCGACGTAGTCGATCGCGCTCTCCGCGTCGGCATCGACCAGCACCACGTCGTATGCCGCCTCGTTCATGCGGGGGAGGACATCTCCCGCCCGGCCGGTGATGTACCGCACGCGCGAGGCCGGGATCTTCGCATGCTGGAACGCCTGCCGCGCCGCGGCGAGGTGCTCGGGCTCCTTGTCGATCGTCGTCAGCACGGCGTCGGGGGCGCCGTGCAGCAGCCACAGCCCCGAGACGCCGGCACCGGTGCCGATCTCGATGATCGAACGCGCGCCCGCCGCGGCAGCGGCCGCCGAGATCTGCGATCCGACGGCCGCGCTGACCGGTGCGGCGCCGAGCTCGAGCGCGTCCTGTCTCGCGCGCGCGATGTGGTCGGGCTCGACGATCGCCTCGCGCACGAAACGCGCAACTGCACTGTCTGTCATGAACTCCAGAGTAGATGCCGCTAATCTGAATCACATGTTCGGCGGCTTCACGATCGAGAAGATCATCATGATCGGTGTGATCGCGGCGATCCTGATCGGCCCCGAGCGCCTCCCGCACGCGGCCGAGTGGCTGGGCCGCACAGCGCGCAAGACCCGGGAATACGTCCAGGGCGCCCGCTCCCGCGTGCAGGAGGAGATGGGCGAGGAGCTCGGCGACGTCGACTGGAAGAAGCTCGATCCGCGGCAGTACGACCCGCGACGCATCATCCGCGAGGCGCTGCTCGACGACGACACGCCGACCAGCGCGGCCCCCGCGGCGTCGACCTCGGTCGCGATCCCGCGCACGACGCCGCTCGTCGCGAAGACGTTCAGCTCGGAGGAGCCGCCGCCGTTCGACGACGAAGCCACGTAGCGGCGCGCCGCTAACGCGTGCGGACCGGCAGCTTCCGTCCGGCGAGGCCCCGTCCCGACGCAGCGATCCTCTCGGCGACGGCGGCGATCGCCTGCGACGACGGGTCCTCAGGATGCGCGATCACGGAGGGCGTTCCGGCATCGCCGTCGGATCGCAGCGTCGGGCTCAGCGGCACGGATCCGAGCAGTTCCGCGCCCTCGCCGAGCGCCCGGGCGACCTCGGCGCCGCCGCCGGATCCGAACAGATCCATCGTCGACCCGTCGGGCATCACCATCGCCGACATGTTCTCGACGACGCCGAGCACGCGCTGGCCGACCTGACGGGCCACGAGTCCCGAGCGGATCGCGACATCGCTCGCCGCGGGCTGCGGGGTCGTGACCACGAGCACTTCGGCGCCCGGCAGCAGGTGCCCGGCCGAGATCGCGATGTCGCCGGTGCCGGGCGGCATGTCGAGCAGCAGGATGTCGAGGTCGCCGAAGAAGACGTCGGTGAGGAACTGCTGCAGCGTGCGGTGCAGCATCGGACCGCGCCACATCACCGCGCCCGGCGTCGACCCGTCCGACTGCTTCAGGAACATCCCGATCGAGATCGTCTTCACATCGTGCGCGATGGGCGGCAGGATCATGTCGCCGACCTGCGTGGGCGAGGGCGCCTCGCCGTCGGAGACGAGACCGAGCAGCTGCGGGATCGAGAAGCCGTGCACGTCGGCGTCGATGAGCCCGACCGAGAGGCCGCGGCGGGCGAGCGCGACGGCGAGGTTCGCCGTGAGCGTCGACTTTCCGACGCCGCCCTTGCCGCTCGTCACCGCGATCACACGCGTGAGCGAGTCGGCGCCGAACGGGTTGCGCTTCGCCGGGCCGCGCAGCTTCTCCGTGAGGGCCGTGCGCTCTGCCGGCGTCATGACGCCGACCTCGACGTGCACCTCGCGGCCGCCCGCCTCGGACTCGGCCGCGTCGCGCACGTCCTGTTCGATGCGGTTCGCGGCGGGGCAGCCGACGATCGTCAGCACGATGCGCACCGTGGCGGAGGTCTCGGTCGTCTCCGCGCCGCGCACCATGTCGAGCTCCGACAGCGGGCGCCGCAGCTCCGGGTCCATGACGCGGCCGACGGCGATCTCGATGCGTTCTGCGATGAGGTCGGTCATCGGGGCTCCTCCTCGTCGATCTCGCGGAGCGCGGCCCGCAGCTCGTCGCGCAGCGCGTCGCGGTCGATGGCGGTCTTCTCCATCGCCTCGATCGTGAGGCGCAGCGACACGATCTCGCGGGCGAGGTACTCGGTGTCGGCGAGGGTTCGCTCGGCGCGCTGTCGGTCGTTCTGCAGGGCCACGCGGTCGCGGTCGTCCTGACGGTTCTGGGCGAGCAGGATCAGCGGTGCGGCGTACGAGGCCTGCAGCGACAGGATGAGCGTGAGTGCGGTGAACCCGATCGCGGCGGAATCGAAGCGCCACTGCTGCGGGGCGAGCGTGTTCCATGCCATCCAGAGCGCGCAGAAGAGCGTGAGGATGATGAGGAACCACGGCGTGCCCATGGCGCGCGCGACCCACTCCGTCGCGCGACCGAACCGGTCGTTGGGGCGCGGTGCGTCGTCCTCGAGCATCGGGCTGCGTCCGCGGGTGAATGAGCGGTCGGCCCTCGGAGCCATCACGTCTCCACCGTCCGGATCGAGCCGGTGAGCGTCGGGATCGGATCGTCCTCATCGTGCGAGCGCCAGTCATCGGGCAGCAGCGAGTCGAGGATGTCATCGACGGTGACGGCGCCGAGCAGGCGGTGCACCGTGTCGACGACCGGGAGCGAGACGAGGTCGTAGCTGGCGAGGCGGCGCGCGACCTCGGCACCGGGGGCCTCGGCCTGCACCGGTTCGATCGAGTCGTCGAGGATCGCGCCGATGCGCTCGTGGGGCGGGTAGCGCAGCATGCGCTGGAAGTGCACGGTGCCGAGGTAGCGGCCCGTGGGCGTCTCGTACGGCGGCAGCGTGACGAACACGCTCGTCGCGAGCGCGGGGTGCAGCTCGTGGCGACGGATCAGCGCGAGCGCCTCCGCGATCGTCGCGTCGGCCGGCAGGATGATCGGATCCGTGGTCATGAGGCCGCCGGCCGTATCGGGGCCGTACTGGAGGATGAGGCGCACGTCCTCGGCCTCCTCGGGCTCCATCATCTGCAGCAGCTCCTCGCTGCGCGTGTCGCCCAGCTCGGCGAGCAGGTCGGCGGCGTCGTCTGGCTCCATCGCATCGAGCACGTCGGCCGCCCGATCGTCTCCGATCGCGTTGAGGATCGCGACCTGCTGATCCTCCGGCATCTCCTCGAGGGCGTCGGCGAGGCGTTCGTCGTTCAGCTCGGCGACGACGGCGATGCGGCGCTCGCGGGGCAGATCGAGCAGCGCGTTCGCGAGGTCGGCCGGCCACAGCTCGGCATAGGTCTGGGCCAGCTGTTCGGCCGACTGCGCCTGGCCGGGGGAGGTCTGCTCGACCACCTGCTCCCAGGGGGCGAAGGTCGTCGGGCCTTTGGAGAACGGCGAGGCCCCCGTGCGCGGGCGGCGCAGGAACAGCTCCGAGATGGTCCACTCGCCGATGCGGCTGCGCTCGATCGCGGCGTCTTCGATCGTCGCCGTGCCGGATCCGTCGCGGAGGTCGACTCGGCGGCCGACGATCTCGGCGATGATGCGGCGCTCGTCCGCGCGCGGCTGGAAGCGGCGCACGTTGATGAGTCCGGTCGTGATGATCTGACCCTGGGCGATCGAGGTGACGCGTCCGATGGAGACGAACACATGCCGGCGACCGGGGATCTCGAGCACGAGTCCGATCACGCGCGGGGCGCCGGCGCTGCGGTACACGACCACGACGTCGCGCACCTTGCCGAGCCGGTCGCCGGCCGGGTCGAACACGGGGCAACCGGCCAGACGACCCACGAAAACCCTCTGCGTACTCACGTTTCCAGACTAGTCCGCTCGCCTGCATGGGAGAATCGGGTCATGAGCATGTTGAACGCCGCACTCCCTGCGCCCGAGGTCGGCGAGACGGTCGCGACGTACAAGAAGTACGAGGGTGCCCAGCGCGCCGTCTCGAAACTCATCGAGAACAAGGTGCCCGCCGCGGAGATCGCGATCGTCGGGCGCTCGCTGCGCTCGATCGAGAAGGTCACCGGCACCCTCGGATGGGCGCGCGCCGCACGTCAGGGGGCGCTCAACGGCATCATGATCGGCCTGCTGTTCGCCGCGTTCTCCATCATCTGGCTGCCCGAGCTGCAGATGGCCGTCGTCGGCGGGATCCTGCTGATCGGCATCGGCTTCGGCATGGCGCTGCGCCTGCTCAACTACTCGATCGTGCGCCGCCGTCGCGACTTCGCGAGCATCATGTCGATCACGGCGGAGCGCTACGAGGTCGCGGTCTCCGCGGCCCACGTGCCCGAGTCGCGCCGCGTGCTCGGAACCGAGAAGCCGCGCACGGTCGTCGCGCGGCCGCCGTCGGACGAGCCGCCGAAGTACGGCGTGCGCATCAGCGACGAGCCCCGCGGCGAGAAGCCCGACGCCGAGCCGCCCGCCGCGGAACCGGATCAGCCGCGCGACTGAGCGCGCGCGACCCAGGCCTCGACCTCATCGGCCGTGCGCGGGATCGCCGCCGAGAGGTTGACCGGGCCCTGTTCGGTCATCAGGATGTCATCCTCGATGCGCACGCCGATGCCGCGGTACTCCGGGGGCACGGTCTCG
This sequence comes from Candidatus Microbacterium stercoravium, assembly GCA_019117025.1. Taxonomy (GTDB): domain Bacteria; phylum Actinomycetota; class Actinomycetes; order Actinomycetales; family Microbacteriaceae; genus Microbacterium; species Microbacterium stercoravium. The sequence continues at coordinate 13,686 of DXAM01000021.1, forward strand.
TCGTCGATCTGGAAGTACAGCCCGGGCTCGATCGTGAAGACCATGCCCGGCGTCACGACGCCGTCGTAGTACATCTCGCGCCGGGCCTGCGCGCAGTCGTGCACGTCCAGGCCGAGGTGGTGGCTCGTGCCGTGCACCATGTAGCGCCGCTGGTGCCCGCCGGTATCGGCGTCGAGGGCCTCCTCAGCGGTCACGGGCAGCAGGCCCCATTCGGCCGTGCGCGCGGCGATCACACCCATCGCCGTGTTGTGCAGGTCGCGGAACCTCATGCCCGGCGCCGCCGCGGCGAAGGCCGCGTCCGCCGCCTCGCGCACCGCCTCGTAGATGGTGCGCTGGATCGGGGTGAAGCGCCCGCTCACCGGGATCGTGCGCGTGATGTCCGCCGTGTACAGGCTGTCGAGCTCGACGCCCGCGTCGACGAGCATGAGATCGCCGGGGACGACCGCACCGTCGTTGCGGGTCCAGTGCAGATAGCACGCGTGGGGGCCGGACGCCGCGATCGTGTCGTAGCCCTCCCAGTTGCCGTCGCTGCGCGCACGCAGGTGGAAGACGCCTTCGACGATGCGCTCTCCGCGCTCGTGCGCGATGACGCGCGGCAGCTCGCGCACGATGTCGTCGAACCCCTGCGCGGTCACGTCCACGGCGAGCTGCATCTGGCGCACCTCGTAGTCGTCCTTCTCGAGCCGCAGCTCGCTCACGGCGCTCGTGAGCTCGTCGTGCCGGCCGACCACGAGGTCGCGGTCGGTCGGGGCGAACTCCGACAGGTCGGCGGTCGCGATCCCGAGATCGTGCGAGACGGCCTCGAGCGAAGGGCGCGGACCCACCCAGAACTCGCCGATCGCGGCGTCGCGATAGAACTCGGGCGTCGTGCGCGTGGCGCGGTCGCGCAGGTACAGCGTCACGTCGTGCGCGTTCTCCGAGGGCTCGAACACGAGCAGGGAATCGGCGATCGAATCGGCGCCCCACCCGGTCAGGTGCGCGAACGCCGAGTGCGCGCGGAACGGGAAATCGGTGTCGTTCGAGCGCTGCGCGAAGCCGCCGGCGGGGATCACGAGGCGCTGCCCCGGGAAGCGCGCGCTCAGCGCCTCGCGGCGCCTCGCGGCGTACGGCGCGACCTCGCGGGGGGCGGGGATCTCGTCGTCGCGCTCGGCCCATCCCGTGCTGATCGTGTCGAGGAAGCCCTGCGGGTACGGCTGGCGGCGATTCGTGTTCGAATCGGCGCTCGCCGCGGTGGTGTCGGTGGTGTCGCTCATGACACCAGTTAATCACCGCCGCCTAGGAGGCGGGTTCGAGCTGCGCGACCAGCGGGCGGTGGTCGCTGCCCGCGTCGTCGAGATTGGTCACGACGATCGATCCGCTGATCTCCCACGCGTCCGATGCGAGCACGTGGTCGATCGGGGATCCGAGGACCTCGGGGATCGACGTCGGCCACGTGCCGGCGCCGCCGTTGCCGGTCGCGGCCGCGGCGTCGTGGCACCATCCGAGGTCGCCGCCGCCCTCGCCGAGCCCCGTCATGTGGTCGAGCGTCGCGTTGAAGTCGCCCGCCATGATGACGTTGCCCTCGACGCACTGGTCGGCGAGCCACGCGAGGTCGCTGCGCCACTGCGACATGTACCTCGGCTGCGGCGCGACGGCGTGCGCGGCCACGACGATCGGGCCGTCGCCGTTCACCGGCATCGCGATGGCCGACGGCAGCATCGTCGTGCCGGAGTCGGAGGCGTCGATCACCGCGTAGTCGCCGAGATCGGGGGAGATGAGGAGCGTGGTCTGCCAGGCCTGGGGGCCGTCGACGACGTCTTCGTTGTACGCCTCGTGATGCACCCACATGGGGCGCCCGAGATCGCGCATGATCACGGCGACCTCTTCGCCCACGCCGGCCGCCGTCTCGGGCAGCGCGATGATGTCGGCCTCCATCGCGACCGCGGTCTGCGCGATCGAGTCTGCGCCGGTGGCATTTCCGAGCGTGTTCCAGGTCATGACGCGCACGCTCTCGTCGCCCTTGTCGGGCAGCGTCGCGGCGCCGTAGCCGCGGATCCCGAGCATGATTCCGCTGGCGGCCGCGGCGATCACGCAGACGACGGCGATCGACACGGCGAAGCCCCGCGCGCGGCGCGAGGCGGCGATGATGAGGAACAGAACGGCGAGCACCGCGAAGCCGACCACGACCAGGCCGCGCATCGCGACGATCTGCGTGAAGGGGGTGTGCTGCGCAAGGCGGAAGAATCCGGGCCACGTGATCACGGCCGCGGCGCACGCGAAGAGGACGGTGATGAGAACACCAAGCGAGCGGAGCACACTGGGAGCCTAAGCACGCGGGCTGTGAACTTCCGCCACTGGAGGCCATAGGATCCTTGAGATGTCCCTCAAAATCGCCGGTCCGGCGGATCTCCATCTGCATTCGGACTGCTCGGACGGCACGGAGCCCCCGGCCGAGGTCGTGCGCCGCGCGCACGAGGCCGGGCTCAGCACGATCGCGCTCACGGACCACGACACGGTCGCCGGCTGGGACGAGGCGGCGCGCGCATCGCGCGCGGCGGGGCTCGTGCTCCTCCCCGGCGCCGAGGTCTCGGCGAAGCACCGGGGCATGAGCGTGCACGTGCTCGCCTACCTGTTCGATCCGGATCACACGGCGCTGTCGCGGACCATGGCGCGCGTGCGGGACGACCGCGTCGGCCGCGCCGAGCGGATCACGCGCAATCTCGCGCGCGATCTCCCGGTGACGTGGGACGACGTGCTCGCGCAGTGCGCCGACGACGCCACGATCGGACGCCCGCACATCGCCGATGCGCTCATCGCGCGCGGAATCGTCGCGAGCCGGGAAGAGGCGTTCGCCGGCCCCCTGCACCCCGCCTCGCCGTACTACGTCAGCCACGCGGCTCCGACACCGGTCGAGGTCGTCGAGGAGGTCGGCCGTGCGGGCGGCGTCTCGATCATCGCGCATCCCGCGGGCCGCGGCGCGCTCCCGGACGGCGAGATCCGCTCCCTGATCGACGCGGGCCTCGGCGGGTTCGAGCTCGGCCACCGGGAGAACACCCCGGCGGGCACGGCGCGCCTGCAGCGGTACGTCGACGAGCACGACCTCATCGTCACGGGCTCGAGCGACTACCACGGCGCGGGCAAGCCGAACCGGCTGGGGGAGAACACCACGGACCCCGCGATGGTCGAGCGCATCATCCGCGCCGCCACGGGGTCCGATCCGGTGGTCTGACGGCCTACGCCCCCTGCTGGCCCTGTCCCGACGTGCGGCGGCGACGGCGGCGACGGCGCGCAGGCGCCGGGTGGCCGTCGTGGTGCTCCGGACCGGATCCGTCGTGCGTGCCGTCGCCGGGGCGCTTGTCGCCGGCGTCGCCGCGCCCCTCAGCGCCGTCCGCGCGGCGACGCCGGGGAGGACGGGTCGCCTTCTCTTCCTTCTTCTTCGACGGCGCCTTCGTGATGCGGCCCTTCGTGCCCTCGGGAATGTTGAGGTCCTCGAACAGATGGGGGCTCGTCGAGTAGGTCTCGACCGGCTCGGGCTGACCGAAATCGAGCGCGCGATTGATGAGCGCCCACTTGTGCAGGTCGTCCCAGTCGACGAACGTCACGGCGATGCCCTCGCGGCCCGCGCGGCCCGTGCGGCCCACGCGGTGCAGATACGTCTTCTCGTCGTCGGGGATCGTGTGGTTGATCACGTGGCTGACGTCGTTGACGTCGATGCCGCGCGCCGCGACGTCCGTGGCCACCATCACGTCGCGCTTGCCCGCTTTGAAGGCGGCCATCGAGCGCTCGCGCTGCTCCTGTCCCATGTCGCCGTGCACGCCGCCCACTGAGAAGCCGCGGTCGCCGAGCTCATCGACGAGACGCTGCGCCTGGCGCTTGGTGCGCGTGAAGATGACGGTCTTGCCGCGACCCTCCGCCTGCAGGATGCGGCCGATGACCTCATCCTTGTCGAGCTGATGGGCGCGGTAGATGATGTGGCGGATGTTCGCCTGGGTGAGCCCCTCGTCGGGGTCGGAAGCGCGGATGTGGATCGGGTTCGACATGAACCGGCGCGCGAGCGCCACGATCGGCCCGGGCATCGTCGCGCTGAACAGCTGCGTGTGACGCTTCTGAGCGACCTTCTGGAAGATCTTCTCGATGTCGGCGAGGAAGCCGAGGTCGAGCATCTTGTCGGCCTCGTCGAGCACGACCTCGGTCGCGTTCGACAGGTCGAGCAGACCCTGACCGGCGAGGTCGATGAGGCGGCCGGGGGTGCCGACGACGATCTGGGCGCCTGCGCGCAGCTGCTCGATCTGACCCTCGTACGCTTTGCCGCCGTAGATCGCAACGACGCTCGTCGAGCGTCCGCCCGTGAGCAGGTCGATGTCTTCATACACCTGCGTGGCGAGCTCGCGCGTCGGAACGACGATGAGCGCCTTCACGCCCGGCTCGGGGTCGAGGCCCAAGCGCTGCACCACGGGGATGCCGAAGCCGAACGTCTTGCCCGTTCCCGTCTTCGCCTGACCGATGACGTCTTGGCCCGGGAGGGAGATCGGAATCGTCTGCTCCTGGATGGGGAAGGCGTCTTCGATGCCCTTCGCGACCAGCTGGTCGAGGATGTCCTGGTCGATTCCGAGATCGGCGAATGCGGTCATGAAATGTTCTGCCTGTCTCGACGGTGCGGTGCGATGACGCGCGGCGACCGCCGGTGGTGACGTCCACGCCCCACTCGATCTGCAACAGGCGCGGCTCCCCGATCCGGTGTCGGGGCCGATACCAGCGTACCCTGGAGAGGTGGTGAACTGGTTCTGGCAGCGCAGGCGTCCCGCTCGTCTGCTCCGGCTGCGGTCGAGGGGCGACCAGAGCGATGCGGTGCGCGTCGACTTCGCCGAGCTCGCTCCCGACGTCGAGGTCTTCCTGGGTCAGGCGGCCTACCTGCAGCTCGGCTATTTCGAGACGCTCACTCGGCTGATCCGCCGCACGCCCGATCTCGCCGAGAAGGAGGCGCTCTCGCTCGCAGCGGGCGCCGCGCTGAAGAAGCACCGGGGGATCGTCGAGGTCATGCGCGCGCGGGGCGCGGATCCGACCGAGCTGATGCGGCCGTTCCAGGCGCATCTCGATGAGTTCCGCTGGGCGACGCTCGGCGCGCGGCCGCGCGAGACGATGCTGACGGTGCACATCACGGCGGGCATGCTCGACGATTTCTACGTCGCGCTCGCTGCGACGTACGGCGAGGTCGGGCGTCAGGTCGAGAAGGTGCTGCGGGTCGAGCACGACCGCGAACAGCTGGTCGAGCTTCTCACCACGACGATCGACGAGGACGACGAGATGCGGGGACTGCTGTCGATGTGGGCGCGCCGCCTCGTCGGCGACACGCTGCTCGTTGCGCGCGCGGCCCTCCGGATCGACGCCGACGACGAGGAGACGATCGAGCCCGTCTTCACCGCGCTCGTGTCGAACCACTCGCAGCGCATGACCTCGATGGGCCTCGCCGCCTGATCAGGCGAAGCCGACCTTGCGCACCTGCTCGGAGCCGACCTCGACGTAGGCGAGCGACGCCGTGGGGATGATGTAGGTCGACCCCTTCGAGTCGGTGAAGGACAGCGACGCCTTGCCGGCGAGGGCCTCGTCGACCTTCTGCGTGACGGCCTCGGCCGTCTCGTCGGAGGAGAAATTGAGCTCGCGGCCGGTGTTCATCATTCCGATGCGGATATCCACGGGGTCGTGCCTTTCGTCATTCCGATCGCCCGGGAACGGGCGCGTCAGCAAGCTTATTGCAGTTCGGATGTCAGGGGTTCTGGATAGCGTGGACATCATGAGCGACACGTCATGGGATGCGGGCCAGCGCGCGGTGATCGAGCTCGATTCCGCCGCGAGCGGAACCGTGGTCGGCGCGCCGGGCAGCGGCAAGACCGCCGTGCTCGTCGAGCGTGTGGCGCGGTTGCTCGGGGGCCCCGCGCGCCTCGGACCTGACGAGGTGCTCGTGCTCACGCCGTCGCGCGCCTCGGCCACGCGGCTGCGCGACCGGCTCGGCACGCGCGTGGGCGTCGCGACCCCCGGTCCTCTGGCGCGGTCGGTGGGGTCGTTCGCCTTCCAGGTGGTGCGGGCCGAGGCCGCGGCGGCCGGCGACCGCCCGCCCGAGCTGCTGACCGGCGCCGAGCAGGATCGCCTGCTCGCACAGCTGATCGAGGGCGACATCGTCGACGGGCGCATCGCATGGCCGGCGCACCTCGGTGAGGGCGTGCGGCGCTCGCGGCAGTTCCGGTCCGAGGTGCGGGCGTTCCTCGACGAGGCGATCGAGCTCGACGCCTCGCGCAGCGAGCTGAGCGCACTGCGCGACGGCGAGTGGGCTCCCGTGGTCGACCTCCTGGCCGAATACGCCGGCGTGGTCCAGCGCATGCGCACGACGGCGCTCAGCGCCTCCGAGCTCACGGGCCTCGCGGTCGAGGCGCTGCGCAGCGCGCAGCACGTTCCCGAGGTCGATCGCCTGCGCGTCGTGCTCGTCGACGACGCGCAGGAGCTGACGCGCGGCGGAATCGCGCTCGTGTCCGCGCTGCGCGAGCGGGGCATCGCCGTGCTCGCCTTCGGAGATCCCGACATCGCCTCCGGAGCGTTCCGGGGGATCACCCCCGAGATGTTCGCCGAGCTCACCCGCGCGCTCGGCGATGTGCACGTGCTCGACGAACAGCACCGGTCGCACGACGAGCTCACGTGGCTCGTGCGGCACCTCACCCAGACGATCGGCGCCGCGGGGCGCGTCGAGCACCGCCGGGCGCCGGGCCCGAAGCCCGAAGAGTGGCAGCGGGTCACGACGCTGCGCGCGTCCTCGCCCGGTGAAGAGGCCGACCTCATCGCGCGGCGCCTGCGCGAGCTGCGCCTCACGCAGGGCGTGCCGTGGGGCCGCATGGCGGTGATCGCGCACGACACGCGCCAGCTCGTCGCGCTCGACGCCGAGCTCGCGGCACGCGATGTGCCCACACGCGCGGCGGGCGTGCCGCGTCCTCTCGGCAGCGAGCGGGCCGTGAGGCAGATCATGGAGATCGTCCGCCTCGGTCTGACTCCCGAGTCCGAACGCGATGTCGACGCGCTGATCGAGGCGCTGCGCACGCCGTTCGGCGGCTTCGACGGCGTGTGGCTGCGACGGCTGCGCAGCGCGCTGCGCCATGCCGAGCTCGAATCGGGCGGGGCGCGTCCTGCGCGCGAGCTCGTGCGAGAGGGCTTCGCGCATCCCGTGCTGTTCGCGACGCTCGACACGATCGAGGGGCGCGCCGCCGAGCGGTTCGCGTCGACGCTCGCGCAGCTGGCGACGATGGCCGACGCAGGCGCGACGGTGCACGATCTGCTCTGGCACGTCTGGGATCGTTCGCGGCTCGCCGACCGCTGGCACCGCATCGCGACGACCCCGGGTCCGCTCGCCGGAGAGATCTCGCGCGCGCTCGACGGACTCGTCGCGCTGTTCGACGCGGCCAAGCGCGCGATCGAGCGCAGCCCGAACGACGGGCCGCAGCGCTTCATCCGCGACATCCTCGACAGCGACGTGCCCGAGGACACGCTGTCGGCGCCCGAGCGCGAGGCCACCGTCACCCTGCTCACACCGGCGAACGCGCTGTCGACCGAGTTCGACACGGTCGTGATCGCCGGTCTGCAGGACGGCGTGTGGCCGAACACGCGGCTGCGCGGAGGGATCCTCGGCTCGTGGCGCCTCGCCGACACGGTGCGCGCGGCGCGCGATGGGCGGCGCCCGGTCGACGAGCAGCTGATCGATCGTCGGAGGCAGGCGCTGCACGATGAGCTGCGGCTGTTCGTCCGAGCCGCGTCCCGGGCGGTGAACCGCCTCATCGTGACGGCGACCGACAACGACGACCAGACGCCGAGCCCGCTGTTCTCGCGCCTGCCGCCCGCGGCCCCGCAGACTCCGCGCGACGAGCACCCGCTCACGCTGCGCGGTCTCGTGGCGAAGCACCGCCGCACGCTGACGAGCTCGAGCGACGACCGGGCGCGCGCCGAGGCCGCCGGTCAGCTGCGCCTGCTCGCCGAGAACGGCGTTCCGGGGGCCGACCCCGACCAGTGGTACGGCGTGCGCGAGGCCTCGACCACCGCACCGCTCGTCGACCTCGAGCACACGTACGTCGCCGTGTCTCCGTCCCAGATCGACGACTTCGCCGAATGCGGCCTCGGCTGGGTGATCGGCGCCCTCGGCGGCGACGTGGTCACCTCGCCCAGTGCGGGCATCGGCACGCTGCTGCACGCGGCGCTCGAGCGGGTTCCGCAGGGCGGCATCGAGCAGATGCGGGCCGTGCTCGACGAACGCTGGGGCGAGCTCGATTTCGAGGCGCCGTGGATCGCCGCCCGCGAGCGGCGCCGCGCCGAGGAGTACCTCGAGCACCTCGACAGCTATCTCGCACAGGTGGCCCGGCAGCACGGGCGGGCGATCTCCTCGGAGGGCGGCTTCCGCCTGGCCGTCTCGATCGCCGACGAACAGGTCGTGACCGGCGACGAGCTGTATGCCGCGGGCAACGCGGTGATCGCGGGCTACATCGACCGCGTCGAGGAGTACCCGCGCGCCTCCGGCGATCACGCGGCCGCACGGCGCGGCGAGCGCGGCAGCAAGACGGCCTGGGAGGCGATGTCGGCGGCCGACGAGAGCGCGGGCCGCCGCGTCGTCGTGGTCGACCTCAAGACGGGCAAGGGCGAGGAGCGCACGAGCGACGCGCGCGTCGCAGACGATGCGCAGCTCGCGGCCTATCAGCTCGCCGTCGAGCAGGGGCTCATCGCCGGAGCCGATCCGGCCGCGCTCGCGGGCGCGCGTCTCGTGGTCGTCTCGAAGACGATCGGCGAGAGCCTGTACCGCGTGGCTCATCAGCACACGCTGCGCGGCACGTCTCGTGAGGAGTTCCTGCATGCCGTAGCCGAGGCGGCGCGCGGCATGTCGGCGGCCAGCTTCGTCGCGGCCGTCGAAACCCACTGCCGGGGTCAGCGCATGGCGCCGGTCTGCCGCATTCACACGATCGGAGCCGTGAGCTCATGACTTTCACCCCGGGGCTCGGCCTCTCGGCCGACGTGCTCGCGAGGGCTCTCGACCTGTTCCCGCCCACCCCCGACCAGGCGCGGGTCGTCGAATCGGCGGCGTCGCCGGCGCTCGTGGTCGCAGGCGCAGGCAGCGGCAAGACCGAGACCATGTCGATGCGCGTGCTCTGGCTCGTCGCGAACGGCCATGTGCGCGCCGACGAGATCCTCGGCCTGACCTTCACCCGCAAGGCGGCGGGCGAGCTCGCCGAGCGCATCGGCGAGCGCCTCGCCCAGCTCGACGAGTACGGGCGGCGCGGCCTGCTGCCGCACCTCTCCGACATCGTCGCGAGCGACGAGTTCGCACGGCTCGACGGAGTGAAGGATCCGCTTCAGCGGCGCGCGATCATCCGCGATGTGATCGAGATCTTCGCTCGTCGCGTGGGCCACGAGCCCGACGACGCCGCGATCGCCGACGACCTGCTCGATCGGCCGAGGGTGTCGACGTACAACGCGTTCGCCGACGCGATCGTGCGCGAGAACGCCGCGCGCATCGGTCGTGATCCCGATGCCGCGATGCTCAGCGACTCGTCGGCGTGGATCGTCGCCCGCCGCGTCGCCGTGCGGGCCGAAGGCATCGGTCTCGAGGAGATGGACGGCACGCTCGGTCCGCTCGTCGACGCGATCCGATCGCTGTCGGCCGAGATGCTCGATCATCGCGCCGATCCGCATGCGGTGCGGCGCTATGCCGCGCGCCAGGCGGCCGAGTTCGCGCCGTTCGTCGACGACGCGCTCGCGAAACCCCGCTCCTGGGAATCGGCGCATCGCGCGCTCACTGCGCTGCCGACGTTCCTCGACCTCGTCGCTGAGTACGAGGCCGAGAAGTCGAGGCGCGGCGTGCTCGAGTTCGCCAACCAGGTCTCCGGCGCGCTGGATGTCGTCGAAGCCGCCCCCGACGTGGTGGTGCAGCTGCGCGAGCAGTACCGCGTCGTGCTGCTCGATGAGTACCAGGACACATCGGTGCTCCAGACGCGGCTGCTCGCGGCGCTGTTCGGCGACAGCGCCGTGATGGCGGTCGGCGATCCGAACCAGGCCATCTACGGGTGGCGCGGCGCGAGCGCCGACAACATCCCGAGCTTTCCCGACGACTTCGCGCGCGAGGAGCCCGTGCAGCGGTTCGAGCTCATGACGAGCTGGCGCAACGACGCGAGCATCCTCACCGCCGCGAACCGGCTGGTGAGGAGCTTCCGCCTCCCGCCGCGCACCGGTGTGTCCGAGCTCGCGCAGCGCGGGGGCGCCGGTGCGGGCGAGGTCGACGTGCGATACCCCCGCACGATCGATGACGAGGCGGCGCAGGTCGCCGAATGGTTCGCCGAGCGCCGCGCGCGCCATACCGGTCGCGATCCGCTCACGGGCGCCGTCCTCTTCCGCAGCAAGGCGCACATGCAGAAGTTCGCCGACGCGCTGGGCGAGCGCGGCATTCCCCACCGCATCCTCGGGCTCGGCGGCCTGCTGTCGGTTCCCGAGGTGACAGACGTCGTGAGTGCGCTGCGGGTGGTCCACGACCCCCTCCAGGGATCGGCGCTCATCCGCATCCTCGTCGGCCCGCGCTTCGCGGTGGGCGTGGCCGACATGGGCGCGCTGCACGATCTCGCGGTCAGCCTCGCGAAGCGCGACTCGGCGCTCGCGCCGCTCAGCGACGAGGTGACGCAGCGCGTGCGCGATTCCGCGGGCGTCGACGAGCAGGTGTCGATCATCGATGCGCTCGATTTCGTGCGCCGCAGTCGGCCCGATCACGGGTTCTTCTCCGCCTTCACGCGCGAGGGGCTCGCCCGCCTCACGGAGGCCGGTGAGATGTTCGACCGCCTGCGCCGCGCGTCGTCTCAGCCCGTGCCCGACCTGATCCGCCTCATCGAACAGGAGCTGCGCCTCGATATCGAGCTGCCGGCGAACGAATCGCGCGGTGCCGCTCGCACGGCCGCGGCGCAGCTGCGCGCGTTCGTCGACGAGGTGCGCGGCTTCCTCGCCGTCGACGAGCGCGGCACGCTCGGCAGTGTGCTGAGCTGGCTCGATCACGCCGAGAAGAAGGACGACATGGCGCCGCGCAGCGAGGCGCCCGAGCCGGGCGTGGTGCAGCTGCTCACGGTGCATGGTTCCAAGGGGCTCGAGTGGGACGCCGTCGCCGTCGTGCGCATGGTCGCGAATGAGTTCCCCGGATCGATCAAGAACAAGGCGGGCGGGTTCCGCCTCGGCAGCCTGCCCAACGCCTTCCGCGGCGATGCGGCGGCCCTGCCCGCGTTCGACTGGGCGGCGCCGGCGGTCATCCCCGACGACACGGCGCTGCGTGCCGAGACGAAGCAGCTGAAGGCCGCGTTCGACGCGTACGAGCAGGGCAACCGCGACCACCACGCCGACGAGGAGCGCCGCCTCGCGTACGTCGCCGTCACGCGCGCCAAGCGGCACCTGCTGCTCACGGGATCGTACTGGGCCGGGCAGGCCGCCCCGCGCAATCCCGGCGAGTACCTCGTCGAGATCCTCGAGGCGCTCGGCAGAGACCCGCTGCCGGTGATGACGAAGAACCCCGAGACGAAGGCGTACGACGACGAGAACCCGTATGCGGGGGAGGGCGCGACCATTGCGTGGCCCCTCGACGCGCTGGGCGCCCGGCGCGCGCGGGTCGCCGCGGCCGCCGACGCCGTGCGCCGCGCCGCTCCCGCCGAGCCGAGCCCGGAGCTCCGACGGCTGCTCGAAGAGCGCGCGCAGCGTGACGCCTCGCGTGCGATGCCCGTGCCGACGCGCGTGCCGGCATCGAAGTTCAAGGACTACGTCGTCGGCTTCGACGAGACGATCTCGGCGCTCGCGCGTCCGATGCCCGAGCGGCCGTATCGCCAGACGCGCCTCGGCACGCTCTTCCATCAGTGGGTCGAGCAGCGTTCCGGCCTCACCGGCGGCGCCGCCTCGACCGACGACGCGCTCTGGGATATCGACGACGGCGAGGAATGGGCCGCGACGACCAGCGCGACCGACGATGATGCGCGCGATCTGGCCGCACTGCGCGAGAAGTTCGAGCGCAGCGAATGGGCCGGACTGCAGCCGATCGAGGTCGAGACCGAGGTCGACTTCCCCCTGACGCTCGACGAGGGCGAGCCGCCCCACATCATGATCTGCAAGCTCGACGCGGTGTATCGCCGGGGCGACAGGATCGAGATCGTCGACTGGAAGACGGGGAAGGCGCCGCGCACGTCGGCCGAGCGCGCCGACCGCATGCTGCAGCTGGCGCTGTACCGCCTCGCCTACCACCGCCGCCACGGGGTCCCGCTCGATCAGATCGACGTCGCGCTGTTCTACGTCGCCGATGAGCTCGTGCTGCGCGACGAGCGCGCGATGGAAGAGCACGAGCTCGTCGCCCGCTGGCGCTCGGCGCGAGCGGGTTAGGGACGCCTCGGCACTACTGCGCCGTGCCCCGATCCTTCTCGCCGATCTCGACGGGCTGCGTGGCGTCATCGACGGGCATGGTCGCGTCGTCCGATGAGGTCGTGCGGGGCGGCGCCGCGTCCCACGCCTCCTCGCCGTGCAGTCGCAGCTCATCGGGGTCGAACTGGTCGGTGTGCATCGACGTGTCCGACCCGTTCGGCGTGGTCTCGGGCATGCGGTCGAGCAGCGCGATCGCCTCGCTGACGTCGGCGCGGTCGCGGGCCGGCAGGTCGGCCATCAGGTCGTCGTCGACGAGCCCTGCCGAGAGCGAGTCGAGCAGCGCGGCGGCGTCATCGACGATGTCGTCGCGGTGCGTCTCGATGCCGTGCAGCAGCCAGCGAGCGAACTCGAGTTCGGCGTGCAGCCGCGCCCGCACGCGCAGCGCGGCATCGGGCGAGCGCACGACCGCATCGCCGTACCCGCGGAAGACATCCTCCGCGCCATCGGCCGCCCCGGCGGTCCAGTGCAGGTCGAGCGCGGGGTCGCCGATCGACAGGCCCTGCCAGTCGAGCACTCCCGTCACACGGGGCACATCGTCCGCGTCGTCCTGGAGCACGAACGACGTGGCCTGCGCGCCGCCGAGCACGACGACCCGCTCGTAGCCCCAGAGCCGGTCGTCCTCGACCGCCTCGCGCCAGCGCACCATGAGCCGCACGGGCACGCGGCCCGAGCGGCCGATCGCGTCGAGCAGCCGGTCGAGGCCCGAGCGAGCCTCGGCGGGCGACCGCTCGGGGAGGCCCGCCCCGCGCACGACCGAGGGCGGCAGGCCGTGCACGCGCGCGATCGCCGCCCCGATCTCGCCCGCGACTCCGCGGCCCGCGGGGATGTGCGCCGCCTCGACCTGATAGCCCGGGAGGTAGGTCATCACGACGACCCGTGAGTCGTCGATCCCCGCGGTTCCGCGCACCTCGGGCGCGTCGAAGCCCAGGTAGGCGCGTGCGCCGGCCGTCAGGGCGCGCAGGGCGACGAGCTCGCTGTCGATCTCGGCCGCGACGTCGGCCGACGTGGGGATGCGCACGACGAGCTTCTCGCCGTCGTCGAGCGTGATGAGTGCGGCATCGAACCGGCCCGAGCCGTCTGCGGTCAGGCGCCGCGTCGAGCGGATCGCGGCGTCGGGCAGTGCCGCCGACGCGGCCGCGGCTAGAGTGAGGGTGGTTCGTGCCATGCCGCCCAGACTAGGCGGCGCACCAGTGCGCCCCGCCCCGCCACGCCCCGCAGAGAGGGAGTCGATGACCGCATCCGCCGCCGTTCCGATCGATATCAGCGCCGACGAGCGCTCTGACGACGGCCTCATCGACAGGCTCCGGGCCGATGAGCGCACGCTCGTGATCGCGGTGGCGGGCGACCGGATCCCCGTGGCGGGCGGGTCGTTCGCCCTCACGGCTCCCGATCGGATCGGCGATGCCGAGTGGGCATTCCTCGGGCGCAGCCCGAGCGGCGCCGGCGTGCTGCTCGCCGCGCTCGCCGACCACGAGGCCGAGGCGCCGGCCGGAACGTGGGCGGCGCTCCGCGACGCCGCCGCGGGCATGACCGCCGACGAGGTGCAGCTCGGCATGAGCGCCGTGGCGCTCGGCCGCTGGCTGGTCGGCGCGCCGTTCTGCCCCGCGTGCGGCACGCAGACCGAGCAGCGCATGAGCGGCTGGGCGCGCTGGTGCCCGGCGTGCGGCAGCGAGCACTTCCCGCGCACGGATCCGGCGGTGATCGTCGCGATCACGAGCGCCGACCGGCAGCGGCTCCTGCTGGGAGCGAACGCGATGTGGCAGGGCACGATGTTCTCGTGCTTCGCGGGCTTCGTCGAGGCCGGCGAATCGGCCGAGTCGGCGATCCACCGCGAGCTCTTCGAGGAGGCCGGGGTGCGTGTGCGCGACGTGCGATACGTCGCGTCGCAGGCGTGGCCCTATCCGCGCTCGCTCATGCTCGGTTTCGAAGCCACCGCCGTCGATGAGCACGCCGCGCGCCCCGATGGCGAAGAGATCATCGAGACGCGCTGGTTCACCCGTGAGGAGATCCGTCGAGGTCTCGCGGGCGAGCTCGACGTGCGGATCCCCGGGGGCATCTCGGTCGCCCACCAGCTGATCCGCTCCTGGTGCGACGAGGCGGAGGCCCCGGCGTCGTGAGTGCGCTCGACTCCCTCGACCCCGAGCAGCGCCGAGCCGCCGAGATCGTCCGGGGACCGGTCGCGGTGCTCGCAGGCGCCGGCACCGGCAAGACCCGCGTCATCACGCACCGCATCGCCTACGGCGTCGAAGAGGGCACCTACACGCCGAACCGCGTGCTCGCCCTGACGTTCACCTCGAAGGCGGCCGGCGAACTGCGCGGCCGCCTGCGCGCGATGGGCGTCGTCGGCGTGCAGGCGAAGACGTTCCACGCGGCCGCGCTCGCGCAGCTGAACTACTTCTGGCCGACCGTCGCGGGCGACACGGCGCCGAGGATCGTCGACAACAAGGTGCGCCTGCTCGCGCATGCGGCAGACGCCGTGCGTCTCCGCCCCGACACGAACACGCTGCGCGACATCGCGGCGCAGATCGAGTGGCGCAAGGTCACGATGCGATCGATCGACGAATTCGCGACGCTCGACCGCAGCGTGGGGGCGGTGTCGGCGTCGGCGCTCGTCGACCTCATGGCGGCGTACGAGAAGCTCAAGGACGAGCGGCGCCAGCTCGATTTCGAGGACGTGCTGCTCGCCTGCGCCGGCATGATCGAATCCGAGCCGAGGGTCGCCGGGGCGGTGCGCGAGCAGTACCGGCATTTCACCGTCGACGAGTATCAGGACGTGTCGGCCCTGCAGAACCGTCTGCTCGAACTGTGGCTCGGAACGCGGCGCGACATCTGCGTCGTCGGCGACGCGAGCCAGACCATCTACTCGTTCACGGGCGCCGACGCATCGTTCCTGCTCGATTTCGGACGCACCTATCCCGACAGCACGATCGTGCGGCTCGAGCGCAACTACCGCTCGGCCCCGCCGGTTCTGGGGGTGGCCAACGCCCTCATGCGCGATCGGCCCGGCGCGCTGCGGCTGGTCGCGGCGACGGCCGACGCCGAGGGTCCGCGTCCGACCGTGACGGCGTACGACGACGACCTCGCCGAGGCGAACGGCATCGCGGCGCGCATCCGTGCGCTGCTCGACGGCGGTTCGACGCCCGGCGACATCGCGGTGCTCTACCGCTCGCACGCGCAGTCCGCCGCGCTGACCGAGGCGCTCTCGCGGCAGCAGATCCCGACGAGCGCGCTCGGCGGCACGCGGTTCTTCGACATGCCCGAGGTGCGCCAGGCGATCCTGGCGATCCGGGCGGCGGCGGTCGCTCCGAGCGACCTGAGCTTCTCGAGCGCCGTGCGCGATGTGCTGCGCGGCCTCGGCCACAGCGACGAGGCGCCCGACGCGGGAGGGGCACGCCGTGCCGCATGGGAGGCGCGACAGGCCATTCTGCGCCTTGCGGAAGAGGCCGGAGACGGATCGACGTTGCGGGGCTTCGCCGACGAACTGCTGGCCCGGGCGAAGGATCAGCACGAGCCCGCGCTCACGACGGTCACCCTCGCGACGCTGCACGCGGCGAAGGGGCTCGAATGGCCGACGGTGTTCCTCGCCGGGGCCTCGGAGGGGCTGCTGCCGATCTCGTACGCGACGACTCTCGACGGCATCGACGAGGAGCGGCGCCTGGCGTACGTCGGCATCACCCGAGCCGAGCGGCGCCTCGAGGTGTCGTGGTCGCGGGGCGGGCGAGCGGCACGACGGCCGTCTCGCTTCCTCTCGGAGATCGGCACAGACACGCTTCGTGAGGTCGGTGCGAGCGCCACCGGCTCCGTCGGTCGAGGCTGACGACGACGGACCGCGTGCGCGCGGACCGCTCGTCGACCGCCGCCGCGACGCGGGGGACGAGCGAGGCGGCGAGCGCGCCGAGCGTGCGGCTCGGTTCGGCGCCCGCCCCGCGGGACGCGAGCTGGGTGGCGATCATCGGCCATGCCGGGTCGCGGCTCTTCTCATGTTCCCAGAGGCATGACAGGCACGCGGTCGTTCCCGGGAGGACGAAGGGGCCGACGCTCGCGCTGCGCGCCCCGAGGGCGATGGGCACATGCGGCAGGTCGGCGCTCATCGCCTCATGCGCGAGGTGCGGCGGAGTGACCTCGCGGCTGAGCAGCACCGCGGCGCCGCCCGAGGCGGCCTCGACGGCCGTACGGCGCACCGCCAGGAACCCCGCGTCGCGCAGCCCGTCGAACACGCCGAGCACGGCCTCGTGCGGCACGCGGTCCGACGTGACGAGCGAGATCTCGCGCGGTGCCGCGACCTCGCGCAGCGCCGGGCCGAGCGCCGTCACGAAGGCGGCCGCGTCGTCGGGCGAGGCACCGAACGCCGACGCGACGCCCGCGATGCGGCCGGCGGGGATGCCGCTCTCGAGCGCCTCGAGCAGCAGGAGCTGCCAGCGCGACGGATCGTCGACCACGACGACCGCCGGGCGTGCGCCGACCTGCACGGAGCGAGCATCGCGCCAGAGCACGGGGTGCGCGGGGTCGAGCTCGATCATCGGCATGGCCCGATTCTGCCGCGCCGCGGGCCCGCCGACCGAGTTATCCACAGGGCGATCTCGAGAATCCGCCCTGTGGACGGTGCATCACACGGGCTTCGGGCCCTCCGGCCCCTCGCCGCCGTCCTCGGCCTCCGCGAGCAGCTGGGCGAGCGCGTCGTCCATCTCGTCGCGGGGCGCCTCGTCGCCGCGGGCGGCGGCCTCCAAGCGGGCGATGAGCGCCGACGGGTCGTCGATGTCGGATGCCCCGGGCACGAGATCCGGGTAATCCCACAGCGCATCGCGCGCCTCTGCGCCGACGGCGTCGCCGACCGCGCGCCACATCGCTGCCGCCTCCCGCAGGCGTCGCGGCTTGAGCTGCAGCCCGACGAGCGCGCCCAGCGCGTCCTGCGCCGGGCCGCCGACCGCGCGGCGTCGGCGGGTCGCCTCCGCGATGCGGTCGAGGCTCGGCACCCGGCTCGTGGCGTCGGCGGCCACCACGTCGACCCACCCCTCGATGAGCGCGAGCATCGTCTCCAGGCGCGCCAGCGCGTTCTGCTGAGCCTCGGACTGCTGGGGGAGCAGGGCGCCGGACTGCAGGGCCTCCTGCAGCTCGGCGGGGTTCGACGGGTCGAAGCGCTCGGCGAGATCCTCGAGCACCTGCGTGTCGACGTGGATCCCGCGCGCGTAGTCGGTGACCTGGCTCATGACGTGCAGGCGCAGCCACTTCGCGTGCTTGAACAGCCGCGCGTGCGCGAGCTCGCGCGCGGCGAAATACAGCGCGAGCTGGTCGTCGGGAATGCCGAGGCCCGCGCCGAGGTCGGCGAAGTTCTGGGGCACGATCGCGGCGGTGCCCGTGGGGAGGATGGGAAGCCCGACGTCGCCGCCCGAGACGACCTCCTTCGACAGCTTGCCGACGACCTGGCCGAGCTGGGTCGCGAACAGCGTGCCGCCGATCTGGCGCAGCATGCGGCTCGCGCCCTGGATCATGCCCTGCATCTCCTCGGGCGCCTGTTGGTCCAGTGCGCTCGTCAGGGCGTCGGCGACGCTCGTCGCGACGGGCTCGGCCAGCTCCTGCCACACCGGGAGGGTCTGCTCGACCCACATGCCGCGCGTGAGCACCTTCGGCACCTCGCCCGTGGTCGGAAGCGTCGTGGCCTCGCCCAGCCACAGGTCTGCGAGCTGAAAGGCCTGATCGAGGTCGGCGCGCTCGCGCGAGCTGATCGATGTGCCGTCCTGGTTGGCCATGTGCAGGGCGCCGGTCTTCGCCGCGTCCCACGAGATGCCCTCGTCGCCCGATGCGGACATCGCCTGCTGAAGGGCGAACATCATCTGCTGCATCTGGGCCGGATCGACGCCCATGTTCTGCAGCTGTTCGGCGCCTTCGCCGCCGAGCATTCGGCGGAGCATCTCCTGGAAGTCGTCGTCAGGGGTGTTGTCGTCGCTCACGAGAGCCGCCTTTCCGCGGTGCTCAGCCTGCCTTGTGGGTACAGCAACTACGCTAACCTCTCTGGGGCCGCCCCGGCCCATGACGAGAGAGGCGAGCCGCGTTGTCGGAGATCCCACAGGAATCGCGCCCCTGGCCGCGTCGCGTCGTCGCGGGGTCGGTCGCACTCATCGTCGCGCTCGTCGCCCTGCTCGTCATGAGCTTCCTGCCGACGGACTACGTTCTGCAGCGCCCGGGTCCCGTGTACAACACGATCGGAACCGTGGAGGATGCCGCGGGCGAGGACGTGCCGCTCATCGAGGTCCCCGACGACGAGGCGCATGAGACGTCCGGCTCGCTGTCGCTCACCACCGTCGAGGTCGTGGGCAATCGCGAGCACCCGCTGTCGTGGATCGAGCTGGCATCGGCGTGGTTCGACCGGGCGCGCGCGATCATCCCCATCGATGCCGTGTTCCCGGAGGGGCAGACGAGCGAGCAGCGCGACGCGCAGAACCAGGCCGCGATGACCGACTCGCAGAGCGAGGCCGAGGCGGCGGCGCTGCGCCTGCTCGGGTACGACGTGCCCGCCGACATCCGGGTCGTGTCGCTGACGGAGGGCTCGCCGTCGGAGGGCGCGGTGCACGAGGGAGACCTGATCCGCGCGGTCGACGGGGAGCCCGTCGAAGACGTGGCGGAGCTGCGCGCGGCGATCGCGGCCTCGGACGGCGGCAGTGTCGCGCTGACGCTCGAGCGCGACGGCGAGCAGACCGACGCATCCGTCGATCCGGAGCAGCTCGACGATGGCAGCTGGGCGATCGGCGCGCTGCTCTCGGTGAGCTACGTCAATCCGATCGACATCGCGATCCAGCTGAACGACGTGGGCGGGCCGAGCGCCGGCACCATGTTCGCACTGGGCATCATCGACACGCTCACGCCGGGGGAGATGACGGGCGGCGCGCACATCGCGGGAACCGGAACCATCACGGCCGAGGGCGAGGTCGGGCCGATCGGTGGCATCCGGCAGAAGCTCTACGGCGCGAGCGGCGCCGGCAGCGAGTTCTTCCTCGCCCCCGCGGCGAACTGCGATGAGGTCGTGGGCCACGTGCCGTCGGGCCTCCAGGTCGTGAAGATCGAGACCCTCGACGACGCGGTCGCCGCGGTCGAAGCGATCGCTGAGGGCGAAGAATCCGATCTGCCGTCCTGCGCCACCACATAGGAAGCGCTCATAGGATGGTGGGGTGACCAATAACCAAGCGCAGCCCGCGGCCACATCCGCTTCCCCGACACGACGGATCGTGATCGCGACCGTAGCGATCATTGCGGTCCTCATCGCCGTCCTCTTCGGGCTCGCGAGCCTCTACACCGAGTTGCTCTGGTACCGCCAGCTCGACTTCGGGTCGGTGCTCACGACGCAGTGGCTCGCGCGGGTCGTGATGTTCACGATCGGCTTCATCGGCATGGCGGTGCCGGTATGGCTGTCGATCCTGCTCGCGTACCGGCTGCGCCCCGTCTATGCGCGTCTGAGCTCGCAGCTCGATCGGTACCAGGAGGTCGTCGAGCCGCTGCGCCGGCTCGCAATGTGGGGGATCCCCGTGCTGTTCGGGTTCTTCGCCGGCTTCGCGGCCTCGACGCAGTGGGAGACCACATGGATGTGGCTCAACGGCGTCGCCTCGGGCGAGACCGACGCGCAGTTCGGCCTCGACGTGTCGTTCTACATGTTCGACCTGCCCTTCTACCAGGGCCTCGTCGGCTTCGCTTCGGCCGTCGTGCTGATCTCCCTGCTCGTCACGGCGCTGGTGACGTACCTGTACGGATCCGTGCGCGTCGGCCAGGGCGAGATGAGCATCTCGAAGCCCGCGCGCATCCAGGTCGCGATCATTGCGGGCATCTACCTGCTGCTGCAGGCCGTGAGCATCTGGCTCGACCGCTTCGCCTCGCTCATCTCGGAGCGCGGACGCATCACCGGTCCCGACTACGTGGCGGCGAACGCCCTGATCCCCGGGCAGACGATCCTCTCGATCGTCGCGGCGCTCGTGGCGATCCTGTTCCTCGTGACCGCGTTCATCGGCAAGTGGCGCTACCCGCTCGTCGCGACGGGCCTTCTGATCGTCACCTCGCTCGTCATCACGATCGCGCTGCCGTGGGGCGTGCAGACCTTCCAGGTCACGCCGAACGAGCGGGCGCTGCAGAGCGAGTTCTACCAGAAGAACGTCGACGCGACGCGTGCAGCGTACGGGCTCGATGAGATCGAGACGACGCAGTACGAGGCCGAGACCACGGTCGAGAAGGGCCAGCTGCGCGATGACGCGGCGACGACGGCCTCGCTGCGTCTCATGGATCCCTCGATCATCAGCCCCACGGTGCAGCAGCTGCAGCAGGTGCGCCCGTACTACCAGTTCGAGGACACCCTCGACGTCGACCGCTACGAGATCGACGGCGAGATCCAGGACACCGTGGTGTCGCTGCGCGAGCTGAACCTCGCCGGTCTCGGCGACTCGCAGAGCTGGGTCAACTCGACCATGACCTACACACACGGATACGGCATGGTCGCCGCGCGCGGCAACGAGCGCACGAACGAGGGCGAGCCGGTCTTCATCGAGGGCGACATCCCCGCGTCGGGCTTCTTGACCGACCGGGAGTACGAGCCGCGCATCTACTTCGGCGAGCAGTCGCCGATCTATTCGATCGTCGGCGCCCCCGAGGGCGAAGACCCCGTGGAGCTCGACTTCGCCACGGGATCCGGCGACGAGAACCAGACGTACACGACGTTCCGCGGTGACGGCGGCCCGAGCCTGGCCAGCTACTTCAACCGCATGCTGTACGCGCTGAAGTTCCAGTCGGAGCAGATCCTCTTCAGCGACCAGATCAACTCCGAGTCGCAGATCCTGTACGACCGCAACCCGCGCGACCGCGTGCAGAAGGTGGCGCCGTACCTGACGCTCGACCAGGACCCGTACCCCAGCGTCGTCGACGGACGCGTCGTGTGGATCGTCGACGGCTACACGACCAGCGCGTCCTACCCGTATGCGACCCCGACCTCGCTGTCGCAGGCGATCAGCGACTCGTCGAACCCGCAGCCGAACCTGCTCGTCGACGACGTCAACTACATGCGCAACTCGGTCAAGGCGACGGTCGACGCCTACGACGGATCGGTCACCCTCTACGCGTGGGACGACGAGGACCCGGTGCTGCAGACATGGCAGAACATCTTCCCGTCGACGCTCAAGCCCGTCAGTGAGATGTCGGGCGATCTGATGAGCCACGTGCGCTACCCGACCGACCTGTTCAAGGTGCAGCGCTCGATGCTCGGCGTGTACCACGTCGACACCGCGAGCGCCTTCTACCAGCGCGACAACGCGTGGGAGACGCCTCAGGACCCGACCGACGAGAGCGCGCTGCAGCCGCCGTACTACCTGACGATGCAGATGCCGGGCGAATCCGAGCCGACCTTCTCGATGTTCACGTCGTTCATCCCCGACGGCGGCGACCGGCAGGTGCTCATGGGCTACCTCTCCGTCGACGCCGACGCGGGCAACGAGGACGGCACGGTGCGCGACGACTACGGCAAGCTCCGCATGCTGGAGATATCCTCGGCGAGCACGGTGCCCGCACCCGGACAGGTGCAGAATGCGTTCGACTCGAACCAGCAGGTGGCTGAGCAGCTGAACGTGCTGCAGATCGGTGACTCCACGGTGACGCCGGGCAACCTCCTCACTCTGCCCGTCGGCGACGGCCTGCTCTACATGCAGC
This sequence comes from Candidatus Microbacterium stercoravium, assembly GCA_019117025.1. GTDB lineage: Bacteria > Actinomycetota > Actinomycetes > Actinomycetales > Microbacteriaceae > Microbacterium > Microbacterium stercoravium. The sequence continues at coordinate 35,796 of DXAM01000021.1, forward strand.
CCGTGTACGTGCAGTCGTCTCGCGACACCTCTTACCCGCTGCTGCGCAAGGTGCTCGTCGTGTTCGGTGACGAGGTCGCCTTCGAAGACACGCTCGCCGAGGCGCTCGACGCCCTGTTCGAGGGCGAGTCGGGCGCGGCTACGGGCGACGAGGACATCACCCCGACGGATCCGGAGGACGTGCCCGAGGGGCCGAACGAAGAGGACCCGAGCGCCGGATCGGTGGAGGATCCGAGCAGCGAGCCGTCCGAGGAGCCGTCAGACCCGTCGGGCAGCACCTACGAGGACGCCCTGGCCGACGCGAAGGACGCGCTCGACGCCAAGCAGGCGGCGCTCGCGGACGGCGACATGGTCGCCTATGCTGAGGCCGACACCGAGCTGACGAAGGCCCTCGAGAAGCTGCTCGAGCTGTCGGAGTAACGAGGGTGACGGGCCCGCGTCTCGGCTTCTTCTCGCGTCTGCTCGAGGACGCACCGGCGGCATCGCGCTACCGGTTCGCCCTCGAGCAGATCGAGGCGGCCGATCGTGCGGGATTCGTCTCGGCGTGGGTCGCGCAGCATCATTTCGGCCGTGACGAGGGCGGTCTGCCCTCTCCGTTCGTGCTGCTCGCGGCGGCCGCGGAGCGCACGCGCACGATCCGGCTGGGCACCGCGGTGCTCACGCTGCCGATCGACGACCCGCTGCGGGCCGCCGAGGACGCGAGCGTTCTCGATGCCATGTCGGGCGGCCGCGTCGAGCTCGGCGTCGCTCCGGGCGGAACCCCCGGCTCGTTCGCCGCGTTCGGCCGAGCCGCCGACGAGCGCGCGCAGATCTTCGCCGAGCACCTCGGTGTGTTCCGCGATGCCCTGGCAGGGCGGGGGATCCGCGGCACCGAGTCCCGCATCTATCCCGCCGCCGCGGGACTCGCCGCGCGCGTCTGGCAGGCCACCTTCGGCCAGGCGGGGGCCGAGCGCGCCGCTGCGGCCGGCGATGGGCTGATGCTCTCGCGCACTCAGCAGAAGCCGAACGGTATGGCGCTGCACGAGGCGCAGCTGCCGCTCATCGCGGCGTATCGTCGCGCGCTGCCGGACGGATCCGCGCCCCGCGTGCTCGCCTCGCGCACGGCGGTCGTCGTCGATTCCGATGCCGATCGTACGCGGCTGCTCGAAGCCTCCCGTCCGGCGCTCGAGCGCACGGCGCGGACGACGGTGCGCATCGATCCGCACGGGCTCGGCCTGGACGAACTCGCGCGGGCGACGGACACGCACGTGGGAACGATCGACGAGGTGGCGGATTCGCTGTCGCGCGACCTCGTTCTCGCCGAAGCGACCGACGTGTCGTTCCAGGTGCATTCGCTCGCGGCCGACCACGAGACGACGCTGCGATCGATCGAGCTGCTCGCGACTCAGGTCGCGCCGCGCATCGGCTGTGCGCTCACCGGGGCCGGGCCCGCCACCTGATGTAGGCGACGAGCAGCACCGAGAACACGGCGAACCCGGCGGCCATCGTGCCGATGTAGACGAAGACGCCGGCCCAGCCGCCCTGGATCGCGGGGTTGAAGAACGGGTACGGGTACCACACCGGCGCACCGCCGACCGGCGAGGTGATGAACGGCGCGCGCAGCAGCGTGTACGCGACGTAAACGATCGCGTAGCCGAGCGGCACGAACGCGACGCGCCAGGGGATGCGCCGCGCACGCGGCGAGATCAGCACATCGGCGAGCAGCACGAGGGGCGCGGCGACGTGCATGAGCTCGTTGGTCCATTCCACGAACGGGGCGACGCCGCCCGACGTGTCGTCGCCGCGCAGCAGCACGTTGTAGACGACTCCCGTGAGCAGCATGCAGCACGCGGCGAGCACCTGGAACGCGGCGAGGGCGCGGGGCTGAACGGATCCGCGCCGTGCATGGGTGAGCCCCCATGTGCACGCGGCCGCGAGATAGAGGGCCGCGAAGATGTTCGATTCGTTCGTGAAGTAGCTGAAGAAGTTCCCGGCGAAGGTGCCGACGTGCGAGGCGAACGGCTCGTCGGCGACGCGCACGTAGGACAGGTCGTGGGCGAACTGATGCACCAGTGCGTATGCGATCGCGAGGGCCGCGATTCCGCGGAACACTGACCACGCGATGAGGAATCGTGCGGCGCCGGGCTGAGGGGGCATGTGAGCTCCGGAAGAGGGAAGGGTGGTCAACGCCGCCAGGCGGCGGCATCCGCGGCATCGGCAGCCCGTTGGGCGACGACATCGACCGCGCCATCGTATCGCCGCAGTGCGCCGGGAACGGTGCGTACGCACGTCAAATCGACTATTGTTGAATTGGACGTGAAGCACACGCTCATCAGGTGAAAGGAAGTCATCATGGCACGGTTCAGTGGCAAGACGATCGTGATCACCGGCGGCGGGTCGGGGCTCGGACGCGCGACGGCGGTACGGCTCGCGAGCGAGGGAGCGCAGCTCACGCTCGTCGACATCTCGGAGGACGGCCTCCGGGACTCGGTCGAGGCGGTTCGGGCTGCTGCGGCCGACGCATCGGTGATCACTGTCGTCGCCGATGTGTCGAAGGAAGCAGATGTCGAGGCGTACGTCGCCGCGACGATCGAGAAGTTCGGTGCGATCGACGGCTTCTTCAACAACGCGGGCATCGAGGGCAAGCAGAACCCGACGGAGTCGTACACGAACGACGAGTTCCAGCGTGTGCTGTCGATCAACCTCTCGGGCGCGTTCCTCGGCCTCGAGAAGGTGCTGCCGCATATGCGGGAGCAGAAGAGCGGGGCCGTGGTCAACACCGCCAGCGTGGGCGGCATCCGCGGCATCGGCAACCAGTCGGGCTATGCGGCCGCGAAGCACGGCGTCGTGGGCCTCACGCGCAACTCGGCGATCGAGTACGGCGAGCACGGCGTGCGCGTGAACGCGATCGCGCCGGGGGCCATCTGGACCCCGATGGTCGAGAACTCGATGAAGCAGCTCGATGCGAACGACCCGCGCGGCGCCGCGGAGCAGTTCATCCAGGCCAACCCGACCAAGCGCTACGGCGAGCCGGACGAGATCGCATCGGTCGTCGCCTTCCTGCTGTCCGACGACTCGACCTATGTGAACGCGGCGGTGCTGCCGATCGACGGCGGGCAGTCGGCGAAGTATTGAGCTTCCCCGAGAAGCCGAGGTCGTGCGACCTCACGAGCGGCCGCCCCCGGAGGGTGGCCGCTCTCGTGCGTGCGGAGGCCGCGCTCGGGCATCAGCGGTGAGCGTTGTCTCTACGAACTCGGTGAGGATGTGCGCACTCCCGCGCTCCCCGCGATCATCCGCTCGGGGGCGTCCCACCCGATGAGGAATCCCTCGGCATCGGGCTGCGACTCGTATCGCCAACCGTCGTCGGGCACCGGCCCGAGAGAGGCGAGTTCTGCGTCGAGCACGCGCTGGGCGTCGGCACGGCGGCGGCGCTCTCGGATGACCTCTCGCTGGAGCTGATTGATGCGGTTGTCGGCGCGATCGGCGAGGAACAGCCGCGCGTCGGAATCGACCGCGCCGAGCGCTCCCGCCCCGCCCGTGTCCCGCGCCCCGCGAGTGCCCTTCGGCACGCCGGGGTCTTTCGTCCCTCCGCTGTTCCTCGCCCTGCCGGTGTCGCTCGACCGGCCCGTGTCCCGTGGCACGCCGGGGTCTTTCACCCCGCCCGCGCCCCTTGTGGACACCGGCGCGCGCGTCCCCGCGTGAGCGTCGGCGGACGCGGTGTCGCGGAAGAAGACGCGGCTGATCGGGTCGTCGGTGAGGGTGCGGCCGAGGGGAGTGGTGAACTCGATCTTCCCGCCCGCTCTCTGTCTGACGCGCCACCCCGTCTGGTGCTTCATCTGATGATGGCCCGGACAGAGCGCTTCGAGGTTGTCGAGCGAGGTTCTGCCGCCGCGGGCGTAGTCGTGCCCGTGATCGATGTCGCATTTTCGGGCTGCCGTCTCGCAGCCGGGGATGCGGCAGGTCATGTCTCGCGCGAGCAGCGCCCGTTTCTGTGCGGCCGTCGGGCGGTAATGGTCGACCGCGGCGATCGTGCCGTCGCTCGGACGGATGAACAGCCGTTCCCATCCCGCGGCCCGTCCCGCGAGAATGCGCAGCGTGTCGGGCGAGGCGACCTCGCCGCCCTCGACCCAGCCGACGCCCTGATCGGGGTCGAGGAGCTGCTCGACCGGGATCGTGACATGAACCGTCGGCCGGATGTGCTCGAGCGTCGCGCCCGTGCCGGAAGCCGCGAGCTCGTGCGCGGTCGGTGCGGCGGTGAGCAGCACATCGTGCAGCAGGTCGACGCGGATCTGCATGAGGGTGCGCGCGTCGGTCGCGGCGATCTCGAGCGGGTCGGTGACGTCTGCGCGTCCGGATTCGGGCGAGGTCCATCCCTCGTCGGGGAGCGGGCCGTGCTGGTGCTCGTATTCGCGCATCGCACGGAGCCGGTCGCGACGGATCGCCTGCGCGCGGGTCGTAATGATGTCGAGCACCGCGCGGGTCTCGATGCTCGGACCATAGATCTGCATCAGCGACATGCCGTCACCGCAGTCGCGCACCCGCACATAGCGCCGGGCGCGCTCGGCATCGTGCCGCTCTTTGAGTGAGCGCGCATCGAGGTCGGCCGCCTGCTTCTTCACGATCTTCGCGAACTGGCGGGTGGTGCGGGTCTGGGCGAAGACGGCGGCGTGCTCATCGAGCGAGGCGCGTGCGCCCGGGTCGAGGGCACTCCCCGCAACCGCGACGTGGTGGGCATGCGCGAGCGACATGCTGCCATCGGAGAGCGCCGCGAGCGTCGTCGGGTACTCGTGGTGCAGGGTTTCGGCCAGCCCCATCTCATCGCGCGCTTCGCTCGGCGATACGCGCAGGGCGGTCGCGGCCTCTGCGGCGAGCGATCGACGGGCATCAGCGCGGGCGTGGGAGTTCGAGGATCCTGCGGCCTGCGCATCCGCCAGTCGCGCGAGCGTCGCGAGGGCGCGCACGCGACGCGCCTCGACGAGAGCCGCCTCGCGCTTCGCCCGCTCGAGCGACGCGAGAGCACGACGCGCTTCGTCGCACTGCGGCCCGGTCAGGCCGACGAGCGAATCGTCGAAGGCGTCTCTGCTCATACGTTTATTCTATCGAACAGAGATGCGAAAGGGAAGCGTGTGGTCGAGATTTGTGTAGAACGTCCGTACTATTCTGGTGCGAGCTTCCCTCCCGCCCCGCCGGGTCAGTGCCGCCAGCGCGGCACGACGAGCGGGCTCGCCGACTCCGGATCGAGGATCACCCGAGCATCGAGGCCGAAGACCTCGTCGACGAGCGACTCCGTGATGACGTCTGCGGGAGCGCCCGTCGCGACGACCGCTCCGTCCTTCATCGCGATGATGTGGTCGGCGTAGCGCGCCGCCTGATTCAGGTCGTGGAGCACGGCGACGAGCGTGTTCTCCCCCCGACGGTTGAGGGAGCGGCACAGCTCGAGAAGTTCGACCTGGTGGCTGAGGTCGAGGTACGTCGTCGGCTCGTCGAGCAGCAGGATCGGCGTCTGCTGCGCGAGTGCGACGGCCATCCACACGCGCTGGCGCTGCCCGCCCGAGAGCTCGTCGACGAGCCGGCCGGACAGGTGACGGGTGCCGGTCCGATCCATCGCGTCGGCGACGGCGGCCTCATCCTCCGGCGACCACGGTGCGAACAGCCGCTGATGCGGGTAACGGCCGCGCGAGACGAGGTCCACGACGCGGATCCCGTCGGGAGCGACCGGGCCCTGGGGGAGCAGCCCGATCTCGCGCGCGACCGTCTTCGTGGGCAGGCCATGCAGCTGCCTCCCGTCGAGCAGTACGCGGCCGGAGTCCGGCGGCAGCAGGCGCGTGAGGCTTTTGAGCAGCGTCGACTTCCCGCAGGCGTTCGGTCCGACGATCACGGTGAACGCGCCGTCGGGGATCGACACCGACACGTCGGCGCAGACGAGTTCGTCCGCATACCCGAGCGCCGCCGATTCGACCAGCAATCGCGTCATCTCTTCTTCCCTTCTCGGAGCAGCAGCCAGAGGAAGTACACCCCGCCGATCGACACGGTGACGATGCCCACGGGCAGCGGCGAATCGGGATGGACGCGCTGCGCGACGACATCGGCGGCCAGGAGCAGCAGTGATCCCACCGCGGCGGACGGGCCGAGGGCGAGGCCGTCGGCGTGCACGAGTCGGCGCGCGATCTGCGGTGCGGCGAGTGCGATGAACGAGATCGGGCCGACCGTGGCGGTTGCGAAGGCCGTGAGCCCGACGCCGACGACGATCGCCGCGACCTGCATGGCGCGCACGTTCTGACCGAGTGCGGTCGCGAACGGGATGCCGATCTGAGCCACGCGCATCGGGCGGGCGAGCAGGGTCGCCGCAACGAGGAAGACGATGGATCCCCCGAACGCGGTGGCGAACGTCGGCCAATCGACGCCCGAAAGGTTTCCCGCTCCCCACAGGCTCGCCATGATCGCGTCCTCCACCGTCGCCGTCAGCAGGATCCACACGTTCACGGAGCCCAGCATCGCGCTGACGCCGATGCCGACGATGATGAGGCGCACGCCGCGCACCGATCCGCGCGCCGATGAGAGGAAGAAGACGACGAAGGCAGTCGCGATCCCGCCGATCAGCGCGCCCGACATGACGGCGATCGACCCGCCGCCGAGGATGAGCATGACGATCAGCGCACCCGTGTACGAGCCGGTCTGGAAGCCGATCACGTCGGGAGAGCCGAGGGGGTTCGCGGTGAGGTTCTGGAAGATCGCGCCGCTGAAGGCGAGCGCGGTGCCCAGCAGGATCGCCATCGCAATGCGGGGTGCGCGCCATTCGAGCACCACCATGCTCGTGTACTCATCGCCGCGTCCGACGAGCGCCGCGAGCGCCTCGGGCAGCGTGATGAGTGCGGATCCGGAGAACACCGCGTACAGGGCGAGCAGGATCGTGGCGGCCCAGAGCGCCGCGCACAGGCGTGCGGAGCGGGCGTCGACGAGCATGAGCGGGCGATCCGCGCGTCCGATCCTGTGCACGCGGCGGCCGAAGTCGAGAGAGGTCATGCGTCACATCTCCGCGACGCGGAAGCGCCGCACCATATAGATGAGCACGGGTGCGCCGATGAACGCGGTGACGACGCCGACCGGCACCTCGCCGGCCGTGATCACGCGTCCGAGCACGTCGGCGAAGCCGAGCACGCACGGGGCGATCAGCACCGCGTAGGCGGTGATCCATCCCTGATGCGGGCCGACGACCATGCGGGCGATGTGGGGCGCGAGCAGTCCGATGAAGCCGATCGGCCCGGCCGCGGCGGTCGCACCGCCCGCGAGCAGCGCGATCGCGACGAGCGCGACGAGTCGGATCCGGTTCGGGTTCGCGCCCATGGCGACGGCGGCCGCCTCGCCGAGCGAGAGCACATCGAGCGAGCGCGTGCTGATCACGGAGATGAGCAGTCCCGCGAGCATCAGCGGTGCGATCGTGAGCGTCGCATCGAGCGGCTGTGATGCGGTCGTGCCCGCCGACCATCCGCGCATCTTCTCCAGCACCTGCGAGTTCGTGAGCAGCACGGCCGAGGAGAAGCCCGACAGCACGGCGCCGAGGGCGACGCCCGAGAGGGTCATCCGCACGGGGCTGCCGCGCGCGGCCGTGCTGCTGCCGATCGTGAAGACGACGAGCGATGTGGCCATCGCGCCCGCGAACGACCACCACATGTACTGGGAGACGTCGGTCATGCCGAAGAAGGCGAGACCGACGACGACGGCGAGCGATGCGCCCGCGTTCACGCCGAGGATCCCGGGGTCGGTCATCGGGTTGCGGGTGACCGCCTGCATGAGGCCGCCCGCCACGCCGAGCGCGGCGCCGGCGAGCAGCACGAGCACCGTGCGCGGCACGCGCGAGAGCCAGACGGTCTGCGAGACGCCGTCATCGGGATCCGGGTGGAAGAGCGCGTGCAGCACCTCCGCGGGGGGAATGCCTCGCGAGCCGACGAGCATGCTCGCGGTCAGCGCCAGCAGGCAGAGTGCCGCGAGCGGGACGAGCCCGATCCAGCGCCGCGGCGCGCGCGAGCGTTCGGCATCGGGCGCCACCGCCGTTCTCACGGCCGGCGAACGGGTCGAAGGCATCGAGGGGTCAGGCCACCGAGCGCGACGACTCGACGAGCTGGGTGAGTCCCGTCAGCCAATCGGCGTAGGTGCGCGACGTCATCGCGCCCTTCGAGCTCCACGTGCCGATCTGGTCGGCCTCGACCGCCGGGAGCGCCTCCCAGAGATCGGCCGTGAAAGCGTAGTCGTCGCTGTAGCTCTCCACGAGGATGACGTCGGCGTCGTAGGAGGAGGCATCCTCCCAGGCGACCTGTCCCCACGGGTTTCCCGTCTCGGGCGCATCGGGGCCGACGATGGCGGCGCCGAGCTCTTCGAGCAGGTTCGCCTGCGCGAATCCGACGCCCGTGTAGAGCATCTCCTTCGCCGGGCTGGCGAGCATGATCGTGAGGTCGGCGTCGCCGATCGCGTCGCTGAAGGCCTGCTTCGCGGCCTCGAGATCGGCGTCGTCCTGCTGGATGCGGTCGGTATCGACGTCGGCGCCGAGGAAGGCGGCGAGCTCGCGCGTTGCGGAGATCCGGCCGTCGATGTCGTCGGCGCTCGGCAGCGGGATGAAGCCGGCGACGCGCGTGACCTGCGCGTTCACGTCGTCGTCGAACCACGACCACCCGTCGGCGTCGCCCTGGCCGATGATCGCGTCGGGTCGCAGCTCGGCGAGCTTCTCGACGTTGATCTCGGCGTCGGCGCCGACGGTCGGAATGCCGCTGATATCGGCGTCGCCCATGACGAAGGGGCTGTCGCACTCGAAGCCGAACAGCGCATCGGGCTCGAGCCCGTACTCGTGCAGCGAGCCGTACGCGTAGCAGTCCATGATGAGGCTCTCGGGCTGCTTGTCGAACCCGATCTCCAGACCATCGATCGTCGGGTGCACGAATGTCGCACCATCGCCTGCGTCCGAGGCGTCCGAAGGTGCCGGATCGGACGCGCACGAGGCCAGCAGGAGGGCGGTGGCGGCGAGGGCCGCGGGAATGAGGATTCGGCGATTCACGGTGGGATCATTTCGTTCGGATCGAGGAAGAGCGATCCTGACCTTAGCATTGCCTCACTTAGGTAAGGCAAACCTAGATAAGTCGGCGTGCGGTCGTCGGGAGAAGAAGTCTGCGCACGGGTGAGTGGGCCAGTTCTCGCCTGGTATTGCGCCGCCGCGCCGTGCTATCCTGAAGTGTCACGCGTGCGCGCGTCGGCTCGTTCGGTCTTCGGATCGGGCGTCAAGACTGCCGCGTGATCAACGAAAACCCCATCCAACCGCTTCGGTTCCCCTTGTGTGACGGCGCGGGCAGGTCGCCCGCTCCATCCGGATCCGCAAGCCCGAGATTTCAACCCCTGAAGGCAAACCACTACATGACTAACGCAACGACCGCCTCGGCCACCACGCAGGTCGCGATCAACGACATCGGATCTGCGGAAGACTTCCTGGCCGCGGTCGAGAAGACTCTGAAGTTCTTCAACGACGGCGACATCATCGACGGAGAGATCGTCAAGATCGACCGCGACGAGGTTCTGCTCGACGTCGGATACAAGACCGAGGGCGTCATCCCCTCGCGTGAGCTGTCCATCAAGCACGATGTGAACCCCGATGACGTCGTCAACGTGGGCGACCGCATCGAGGCCCTCGTCCTCCAGAAGGAGGACAAGGAAGGCCGACTGATCCTGTCGAAGAAGCGTGCTCAGTACGAGCGCGCATGGGGCGACGTGGAGCAGGTCAAGGAGAACGACGGTGTCGTCAAGGGCACGGTCATCGAGGTCGTCAAGGGCGGCCTCATCCTCGACATCGGCCTCCGCGGCTTCCTGCCGGCCTCGCTCATCGAGCTGCGCCGCGTGCGCGACCTGACGCCGTACCTCGGCCAGGAGCTCGAGGCGAAGATCCTCGAGCTCGACAAGAACCGCAACAACGTGGTGCTGTCGCGCCGCGCCCTCCTCGAGGAGACGCAGTCGGCGACCCGCGCGCAGTTCCTGGGCGGCCTGCACAAGGGCCAGGTCCGCAAGGGCCAGGTCTCGTCGATCGTCAACTTCGGTGCGTTCGTCGACCTCGGCGGCGTGGACGGCCTCGTTCACGTGTCCGAGCTCTCGTGGAAGCACATCGACCACGCCAGCGAGGTCGTCGAGGTGGGCCAGGAGGTCACCGTCGAGGTTCTCGAGGTCGACCTCGACCG
>DXAM01000143.1 GCA_019117025.1 Candidatus Microbacterium stercoravium
TTCGTCACTCGCCGCGCGAGATCCTCACCATCTCATCGCGGGGCACGACCTTGATGCGCGCCCGGCCGTGCGGCTCACCGAGCGCGACCTCGTGCTCATCCAGCCGGTGCCAGCCGTCGAGGTCGGTCCACGCTACGCCGCGCTCTTCGAGCAGCGCGGGGATCGCCTCGAGCGACGGGTCCTCCGGCTGCCACCACGAGCTCTGATCGTTCACGAGGTGGGTCACGGTCTCCATGGCGTCGGACTTCGTGTGGCCGATGAGGCCGACGGGGCCGCGCTTGATCCACCCGGTCGCGTACACGCCGGGGATGATGTCGTTGGAGTCGTCCGCGAGCACCTGCCCCTCGTGGTTCGGGATCACGCCGTGACGGTCGTCGAACGGCAGGCCCGGCAGGGGGGATCCGAAGTAGCCGACCGCGCGGTACAGCTGCGAGAGCGGCTGCTCGCGCAGCTCGCCCGTTCCGACCACGCCGCCCGCGCCGTCGGACGTCGTGCGCTCGTAGACGAGGGCAGTCACGTTGCCGTCGGCGTCGGTCTTCACTTCCACGGGCTTCGCCCAGAAGTGCAGGTGCAGCCGGCGCGACGACTCGCCGCCTGCGCCGTTCGCACTCGGCAGCTCGCGCCACTTCTGCAGCACCCGGTCGATGACCTTGACCTGCTTGTTCGTGGCGATCGCCTCCAGCGACGCCTCGTCGTAGTCGAAGTCCTCGTCGTAGACGACCATGTCGACGTCGTTCATCTCGCCGAGCTCGCGCAGTTCGAGCGGCGTGAACTTCACCTGCGCGGGACCGCGGCGTCCGAAGATGTGCACGTCGGTCACGGGCGATGCCTTGAGCACGTCGTACACGTTCTGCGGGATCTCGGTGGGCAGCAGGTCGTCGGCGTGCTTCGCGAGGATCCTCGCCGCGTCGAGCGCGACGTTGCCGTTTCCGATCATGCCGACGTGCGAGCCCTCGATCGTCCAGGTGCGCGGCACGTCGGGGTGGCCGTCGTACCAGCTGACGAAGTCGGCGGCGCCGAAGGATCCCTTCGCGTCGATGCCCGGGATGTCGAGCGCCGCGTCACGGATCGCGCCCGTGGAGAAGATGACCGCGTTGTAGTGCTTCTTGAGGTCGTCGAGAGTGATGTCCTCGCCGAAGCGCACGTTGCCGAAGATGCGGATGTCACCGCGGTCGAGCACGTCGCGCAGCGCGTTGACGACGCCCTTGATGCGCGGGTGGTCGGGCGCGACGCCGTAGCGCACGAGGCCGTACGGCGCCGGGAGCTGTTCGAACAGGTCGATCGACACGTCGAAGCTGCGTTCGGTGCGCAGCAGGATGTCGGCGGCGTAGATTCCGGCGGGGCCGGCTCCGACGATGGCAAGGCGAAGCGTGGTCATGAAATGCGGATCCTTCTCGTAGAGCGGTCAGCTCGAGCGGTCAGCGAGCTGGCGGGCGAAGCGCGTCAGGGCATCGCGCACCGTTCCGTGCGGCAGCGCGGAGAGCGCATCGACCGCGTCGTTCGTCCAGCTGAGGGCCAGCTCGTGGGTGCGGGCGGTGACGGCATGATCGCGCAGTTCGGCGATCGGGCCGTCGAGGATCGAGGGATCCTCGCCCGCGGCGATGCGCGCGACGCCCTGGTCGATGCGCGTCAGAAGGTCGAGGTCGTCGGCGGCGTCGCTGGCCTGCAGCAGCAGGTACGGCATCGTGACGACGCCGGCGCGCAGGTCTGTTCCGGGCACCTTGCCGGTGTCTTCCGGGCTCGCCGAGAGGTCGAGCACATCGTCGGCGAGCTGGAAGGCGACGCCGACCTTCTCGCCGTAGATGCGCAGCGGCTCGCGGAGCTCTTCGCCGGCGCCGGCGAAGTACGCGCCGGACTGCGCGGCGGCCGCGATGAGCGATCCCGTCTTGTCTGCGAGCACCTGCAGGTAGAACTCGATCGGATCGTCGTCCGGGCCTGCGCCGACGGTCTCGTGCAGTTGGCCCATCACGAGCCGCTCGAACGTCGCGGTCTGCATGTCGACGCCGTCGGCGCCGTGGCGGCCCATCACGCGGCTCGCGCGCGAGAGCAGGAGGTCGCCGATGAGGATCGCGGTCGAGTTGTTCCAGACGCGGTGCACCGACGGAACGCCGCGGCGCTTGTCGGCGCCGTCCATGACGTCGTCGTGGTATAGCGACCCGAGGTGCATCAGCTCGAGCGCCACGGCGACGTCGCGCACGGCAGGAGTGATGCCGTCGCCGAGCTGGGCCGTGAGCATGACGAGCATGGGACGCACCCGCTTGCCGCCCGCCTCGTAGAGGTACCGGGCCGCGGCGTCGACCAGCGGGTTCGCCGATCCGAGCTCCGCGGCGATGGTGCTCTCGACCTGTTCCAGGCCGTCCTCAAGGGTTCGGGCCAGGCGGCGTGCCGCTGGACCGACGAAAACACGGTCGCTCAGACCGAAGCGGCTCGCCAATTGCGAGCCCGTGGAAGCGGGGCTCGAAGTCACTCGTCCAGCCTACCTTCGGTTATGAGGCGATCGGTCGCGTCGCCCGATGAAGCGCGACGATCCCGCCGGTGAGGTTGCGGTACTCGACCGAGGTCCAGCCGGCATCGCGCATCCACGCGGCGAGCTCCTTCTGTGCGGGCCACTCGTGGATCGATTCGTTCAGGTAGTCGTACGCGTCGCCGTTCGACGACGCGATTCGCGCGATCCGCGGCAGCACCTGGGCGTTGTACCAGCGGTAGAGCGTCCGGAAGACGGAGTTCGGCGGAGTCGAGAACTCGTTGATGACGACGCGGCCGCCCGGCTTGGTCACGCGCAGCAGCTCGGCGAGCGCGACCTTCGGCTGCTGCACGTTGCGCAGCCCGTACGACATCGTCACGGCGTCGAACTCGGCGTCGCTGAAGGGCAGATTCGTCGCGTCGGCGAGCGCGAAGCTCAGGCCGCGCAGGTCGCCGTAGCGCCGCTTGCCCTGAGCGAGCATTCCGGGCGAGAAGTCGGCCGCGACGACGTCGGCGCCGGTGCGGGCGAGCGAGGCCGACGAGCGGCAGGTTCCGGCCGCCAGATCGAGGATCCGCTCCCCCGGCTTCGGCCCGACGGCGCGCGTGGTGGCGCGGCGCCACGCGGCGTCGAGCCCGAACGTCATCGCGATGTTGGTCACGTCGTACCGCTCGGCGACGGCGTCGAACATGCCGCTGACGGTCTGCGGATCCTTGGCCAGGTCGGCGCGCTGCGAAGTCACGCTCCGAGTCTACGCGCGCGCCCTGCATCAAGCGCGTGCCCGGGTGCGTGCATCGCAAGGCGGAGAAGGGAGTCGTGCAAGCGCACGGCGACCGACGACAACACCACAACACGCGTGCCCGGGGGCGTGCAACGCAAGGCGGAGAAGGGAGTCGTGCAAGCGCACGGCGACCGACGACAACGCCGCGAGGCGCGTGCCCGGGGCGTGTCAGGCCAGGGCGTCGATGATGGGGCGGAACTTGACGCGTGTCTCGGTGAGTTCGGCCTCGGCGACGGACCCCGGGACGATCCCGCCGCCCGCGTGCGCGGAGACGGTGCGGGGCGCGTCGGACGACGGATCCTCGGGGGCGAACTGCGCACCGCGCAGCGCGATCGCCCACTCGCCGTCGCCGTTCGCGTCGATCCAGCCGACCGGGCCGGCGTAGCGGCCGCGGTCGAATCCCTCGATGCGGCGGATCTCGGCCATCGCCCGATCGGTCGGGGTGCCGGCGACGGCCGCGGTCGGGTGGATCGCGCGCACCATGTCGAGCGCCGATGCGCCGTTGTCGAGCGTGCCGCGCACGTCGGTCGCGAGGTGCCAGAGGTTGGGCAGCTCGAGCGGGAACGTCTCGCCCTGGCGCAGCTCGCTCGTGTGCGGCCGCAGTGCGTCGAGCACGCTGTCGACGGCGAAGCGGTGCTCCGCCCGATCCTTGCCGCTCGCCTGCAGTTCGCTCGAGACGAGCTCGTCCTCGCGGATGTCGGCACCGCGCGGGCGCGTGCCGGCGAGCACGCGCGCCGAAACGGATCCGCCCGTGACTGTCACGAGCGTCTCGGGGCTCGCACCGATCATGCCGTCGACGGCATACGTCCACGTGTTCGGGTAGTCGTCGGCGAGCGAGCGCACGAGCAGACGCAGATCGGCATGCGCGGGCACGCTGCCGATGAGATCTCGCGCGATCACGATCTTGCTGACCTCTCCCTCGTCGATCACGTCGAGCGCCGCGCGCACCGCGGCCGCGTGGGCCTCCGGGTCCACCGCGCCGGGGCCGAGGGTCGCCGACCAGGAGGGGCCGAGCGCGACGGGCTCGGGAACCGGCACCTCGTCGGGCTGGTCGGCCACGCGGATCCGCGTGAGCCACGTGCGCCCGCCGCGGTGCCCGAGCACCGCCGTGGGCACGATCAGGGTCGACGGCCGCGCCGATGACTCGTCGAACGCGAAGGCGCCGAACCCGACGAGACCCGTGCCGGGCATTCCGACCTCGTCATCGATGTCGGTCGTCTGCGATATCGCTCGCCACAGGTCGGCGAGCGCCGTGATGCGGCCGTCCTCCGCCACATCGATGTGCAGCAGGTCGGGGCCCGCTGCGACGAGGCCGTCGCCATTTCGCGTCCAGACGATCGGGCTCGACGGATCGGCGTACACGAGCGCCTCGACGGGATCGATCTCCCGCGTGGTCGCCACGAGGCGCGGCAGAGATAGCGGTTCGGTCACACCGTCGATCCTATTGATGCGCGTATTCATTCCGCCTGGGAGGCGGGGCACCGCATATTGTCGGAGGATGACCTCCTCGATCCGACCCGGCACCAAGACCCATATCAATTGGCGCAAATGGGACGGCGGGCCGCACTGGGTGCACGAGGTCGTCTACCTCGGACGGGACGAGTGGGGCTCGTGGTTCGGGCAGCGTCCGGGATGGCGCAGCCACCGCCCGGGGCGGGACACGCTGCTGCGCACCTCGTGCGTGATGCTGCTGCCCGATCCGGCGCCCGGCAGCGACCACGGAGCCGAATGGATCCTCACGGTCAACGCCCCGCCGCAGCGCACGCGCGTGTACATCGATGTCGCGTGGGAGGCGCGGTGGGATCGCGGCAGCGCTGAGCCGACGGCGATCGACATGGATCTCGACGTGGTGCGCCGCACCGACCAGCGCGGCATCTACATCGACGACGAAGACGAGTGGGAGGAGCACCGCGTCGAGTACGGATACCCTCTGCATGTCGTCAACCGGCTGGAGATCGTCACCGCCGATCTGAAGCAGCGGGTGACCGCCCGCACGGCTCCGTTCAACGAGGCGACCACGCACCCGTGGTTCGACGTGCTCGAGGCGCTCGACCTCTAGGCGCGTGCCGCCTCCCACGTTGTGCGGGAATGCGGTCGCGTTCCCGCACAACGTGGGACATCTTTGCCCGCCTCGCCGGGTCAGCCGCAGGCGATGCCGTCGTAGGGCTGGGTCACCGACGCGTCCGCGGTCGACACCACCGCCTCCCCGGCCGGGGCGTCGGCAGCGCGCACCGCGAACGAGCGGGCGGCGCGATCGCCCGGGTCGAGAGCGCCGACGGACGAGGTGCCGTACGGCGTCTCGAGCTGCACCCGCTGCGACGTGTCCGAGATGTTCTCCGCACGGACGACGACGTACGCGCGCGACCCGACGCACCGCGTCTCGGCCTCGGCGGCGACGGCCGTCGGGGCGGCGCTCAGCGGCGACACGGTGAGCCTGTCGACGATCGGCGCCTCATCGGCGCGCAGGTTGTAATCGGCGGGCCAGGTCTCGGACGCGAGGGTCTCCCCGTCCCAGTTCGTCGCCTCCTCCGCGCGCAGCTCGACCGTGTTGGATCCCTCGTCGAGGTCGAGCACGATCGTCCGCTCCCAGAAGTTGTTCTCGTGGAACGTGGGAACGAACATCTCCCGCTGCGGCTCGCCCCCGTTGACGGAGATGTCCGCGTGGCGCGCCACGGGGTTGGGGTTGTAGTGGGTGCCGTCGACCTGCTCGGGATTCGAGTAGCGCACGACGACGGCGTGCGGTCCGGCCGACGCGGCCTCGATCTCGAAGGTGAGCGTATTGCCATTGCCCGGTTCTCCGCCGACGCCCGCGACGGCCTGTCCGCCCTCGGCGTTCGTCAGCTCGACGACGGCGGCGTCTCCGGCGAGCGCCGCATCCTCCGCCGCGTAGTCGACCGGTGCGAGCGCACCCGTGCCGGCGCTGACCGTGACCCGATCGATCACGGCGCCCGCGGATCCACCGGTCACGACGACCTTGTTCACACCGCCCGCGAGGTGCGCCGCGACCGAGGTGCGCGACGCGAGGTCGGCGATCTCGTTGCCGTTCACCGAGACGGATCCCGCGGCCTCGCCGACGACGTCGATCCCGAGCGTCTTCTCGCCTTCGACGTCGCCGTAGACCCAGAAGGTCGCTTCCTCGCCCTCGGCGAGCCGCACGGCGCCCGCGCCCGAGATTTCGCCGTCCAGGTCGTCGTACACCGCGCTCCCCCCGGTGAGCGTCGCGTGCTCCGCCTCGTAGACCGCGGTGTCGGCATCGGGGTTCGGCAGCGCGAGCGTGATGCGATCGATGAGCGCATCGCCGATCGTGGCGCCCGAGCCGTCACGGCTCTGCGCGGCCAGGGAGATCGTGTGCGTTCCTGCCGTCAGCTCGACGGCGGCGTCGGTGTGGTCCCAGACCACCCACTTGTACGCGAGCGGCAGCAGGATCTCCTGTTCGGCGCCGCCGTCGACCCGCAGGAAGACGTTCGTGGGCCCCTGATCGGCGATGGCGTCGAACGTGTTCAGCGAGTTCGCGAACACCGACAGGTCGTACGTGCCGTCCTCCGGAACGGTGACCTCGAAGTCCAGCACGCCGTCGGATCCCGTGCGCAGCCCGCCCACGTCGTATCCGCCCGACGTGTAGAACGCGCCCACGTCGTCGGGCGAGCCCTCCGGCCCGTTCTTCGAGTAGCCGGAGCCGCGGTACTGCGCGTCCTCGGCCTCATAGCTGCCGGACCACACGGTCGGGGCGGCCGCCGTCGGCTCGCCGACGCCCGCGGGCGTCACGACGATCTCGTACGCCGACGACTCCTCGAGCAGCGGCAGCGACGTGCCGTCGAACGGAACCGACACGGATCCGTCGACGACGTCGGCCGTCGTCTCGGACAGCACGCGGGGCTGGGCGGAGTCGCCGAGCTGCCCGGTCCAGGGGATCTCGCGCACGGTCACGCGCACGGCGTCGCCGAACACGTCGGCGGGCACGTTCCGGAGCGTCACGGGCACGGTGCCGCTGGCGCCGCCGAGGATCGTGCGGGCCACGGCCCGCTCCTCATCGACCGTCGCAACGCCCTGCAGTGTGTAGTTCTCGCCCGGGAACGGCGGCGAGACCTCCACGGTGCGGCCGGTCATCTGCGCGTAGGCGTTGTACAGCCACCACTGACCGTTGCCGCGATTCGACTGCACTGCGGAGTCCGACAGGTTTCCGTTGATGTTCCAGAACGCGATCATCGCGTCGACCTTGGAGTCCTCGATCGCTGACATCCACTGGATCATCTGGCCCGGCACCGACGTGTGGTAGTTGAAGGCGTACTCGTTCACGTTGATCGGCAGCTCGCGGCCCTCGTGCTCCGTCCCGGCGAAGACGTCAGCCTCCCAGCCGCGGAACCGCTGCACCGAGTCGCGGATGCTCTGCGGGTGCGACAGCTCGTGCCACGTGATGATGTCGGGCACAGTGCCCGCTTCGACGGCGTGCTCCAGGAAATCCTTCACCTGGCCGTACAGAACGCTCGTTCCGGGGCCGGCGATGCGCACGTCGGGGTACGCGGACTTTATCGTCCGGTAGGTCTCGTCCCACGCCGCGAAGTAGTCGGTGGGGTCCTCGAGCCATGATGTGCCGTCGAGGCTCCATTCGCCCGTCCCGAACATGTTGCCCTCGGGCTCGTTGAACGGTTCGATCACCAGGTTGTCGAGATGGTCCTCGTCGACGTCCGCGATCTTGTCCAGCTGGTCGTCGAGCACCCGGGCGTAGTCGGCGAGCTTCTCCTCCGGTGTGCTGCCCGGCCATTGATACGGGAAGCCGCGATACCAGTCGGTGACCCGCAGGTAGACGTCTCCGTCGGTCGCGTCGGCGAGCTGTTCGAGCACCTCGAGCGCATCGGATCCGGGGTGCTGCGCACCGTCCTGCGCCTTCGTCGCGACGGACCGCACGTTCATCCCCTCGATGAGGTTGTCGGTGGGCATGCCATCGGCGTAGAGGCCGTAGAGCAGGCCCGATGCGCCGCCGAGGAATTCCCCGGTGTCGGTGCCGAGGTCGACGGAGAGACCGCCGTCGCTGACCTCGACCGTCGCCGTCACGGCGACGCCGGCCGCCTCGCCCGACACGGAGAACGTTCCGGGTCGGCTGAACTGGGCGGGGTC
This sequence comes from Candidatus Microbacterium stercoravium, assembly GCA_019117025.1. Taxonomy (GTDB): domain Bacteria; phylum Actinomycetota; class Actinomycetes; order Actinomycetales; family Microbacteriaceae; genus Microbacterium; species Microbacterium stercoravium. The sequence continues at coordinate 8,358 of DXAM01000143.1, forward strand.
GATGTCGTCCCATATCACCGGCACGTCGCGATCGTAGCCGTCGGAGTACGACGCCCGAGCGGTCGTCGGCAGCTCGGGGGCGACGTCGACCACGGTGCGCGCGTCGAATGCGTCCTCGATGAGCTCTTCGAACGTCGGCGTCTCTCCGACGAGCTCCGCGACCTGCGCGGAGGTGAGGGCGTCGTGGAACACCTGGACGTCATCGACCGCTCCCTGCAGCAGCGGATCCGGGTAGAAGGATTTCCCGATGTAGCCGGCGTGCTCCGCGTCGGGAGCGAGCAGTTCGTCCGCGGAGGCGTCGGTGGCAGCGCTCGAGACCGCCACACCGTCGAGGTACGTCGTCACCCGCCCGGCTGTCGTGTCGAGGGTCGTGGTGACCGTCGCCCATTCACCTGCGCGGATCGCACCGTACCCCGTGACCGTGGCCTCACCCGAGCCGCCCGATGTCGTCAGTGCGGTGGCGGAATCGCCATCGCCGTTCGACGGCGTCGCGAACAGGTACCGGTCCGTGTCAGTGCCGAGGTCGAAGATGCGCTGCCAGGCGCCGCCCGAGCCGTCCCAGCGCACGCGCGCCGAGACCGTGAGGGCGTCGGCGCCCTCGAGAGCGCCGCGCGGGACCGTCACGTATCCCCCTCCGTCGCCGCCGGGGAGCCGCAGGGCGGATCCGCCCTCGTCCGTCTCGACGAGCTCGGCTTCGCCGGTGAGAGTGCCGTCGAGCCCGTTGCCCGAGGCATCGGGGACGACCCCGCCGTCGATCTCGTCCATCGTGTAGTGCAGCAGGGGCGCGGGAGGCTCGTCCGCCGCGGCGGGAACCGTGCCGGCCCCCGCTCCGAGAACGAGCGCGACAGGCAGGGCGATGGCCGCCCGCCGTGATCGGCGCGCCGAAAGTGTGTTCCTCATCATTGAGTTCCTTCCGTGTGGTGATGGATCCGCCGTGCGTCGCACGCCGGGTTCGTCGAGTTCTGTGCTGTCGGCAGGAAGACGCGCATCGTGGACGGTCCTCGCTCGGCCCACCGGTGGTACGGGATGAGCGGCACCTCGAGCTCGCGACCGCGGGCGACGACCCCTCGCGCCGGCGCCTCGCCCTCTGAGGTGAAGGGAGGGCGACCGCTGCCGTGAGCGGGCAGGGGCACCGCGCGCGCACGGACGGTCGCTCCGTCGCCGGAGGCCGAGAGCGGAGAGCCGACGTCGAGGACGACACCGTCGATCGGCACGTCGTCGGGAAGATCGACGGATTCGAGGCAGAGCACGAGCGGTCCGCGCTCGATGGCAACGGTGCCGCGCGTACCGTCGATCCGCGGATCCGGCCAGGTCAGGCGCGGTTCCACCGGCAGCTGGAGCTCGATCTCGTCGCCGGGTTCGAGCGGAGCGGGGACATCGACCCAGCCGGGTGCGCATGGCCTCGAGGCGCCGTCGCGGCGCAGGGCCGCTCCTCCGGCCCAGTGCGGCACGCGCAGGCGCAGGCCTACGGGCGCGGCCGGCGCCTCGCGCACCACGATGCGCACGGCGCCGTCTTCGGGGTAGGCGGTATCGATGTCGACCGCGAACGGCCCGCGCTCCGTATCGACGCGGATCCCGCCGCCGGCGTACTGCGCGATCGTCACGACGGGGTCCTCACCCGATTCGTCGACGAACGCTGCGCAGCTCTGCCACGAGGCGAGCGTGCGTGCGACATTCGTCGGACAGCACGACACGTCGAACCAGGGCGCGCGGATCCCGCCCTCGGCCCGTGGATTGACCGCGTCCGGGCGCACGTCGCCGCCCGGCTCGCGCTGGTGCAGCGGATTCGCGTAGAAGAACGCTCGGCCGTCCTGGCGCGGCGAGGTCGCGACGATGTTGTACATCGTGCGCTCGATGAGATCGGCGTACTTCGCCTCGCCCGTGGCGAGAAGCAGCCGCCACGACACCATGATCGAGGCCACCCCCGCGCACGTCTCGCAGTACGCGCGATCCGAGGGCAGCTCCCAGTCGTCGCCGAACCCCTCGTCCTGATGACGCGATCCCATGCCGCCCGTGAGGTAGGTGCGGCGCTCGACCGAGCGCGACCACTGCCGCTCGATCGCGCGCACGAGTTCGGCGTCGCCCGTCGACGTCGCGACGTCGAGCGCGCCGGCCGCCAGGTACAGCGCCCGCACGGCATGGCCGCGCCAGTGGTCGGCATCTCGCACGGGAACATCGTCTTGGAAATAGGCGGGGCTGAGCAGCGCGATCGGGGCGAGGGAACCGCGCCCGCGTCGCTCGACGAACAGGCGCGCCTGCTCGATGTAGGCGGGCTCCCCCGTCGCACGGCCGAACTCGACGAGCCCGACTTCGATCTCGGGGTGTCCGCAGATGCCCTGTCGGCCGTCAGCGCCGAACTCGCGGCAGACGTGGTCGGCGGCGCGCCGAGCGATCCGCACGAGCTCGTCCTCGCCGGACGTGCGCAGTCGTGCAACGGCCGCCTGCAGCAGGTGACCCGTGCAGTAGAGCTCGTGCCCCTGAGACAGGTCGGAGTACCGGTCAGCCTGCTCGGCATGCCCGAAGCAGGTGTTGAGATAACCGTCCGCGTCCTGCGCCGCCGCGATCCGCCCCACGAGATCCGCCCACAGCCCTTCGGCCGACGCATCGGGCGTCTGGCCGAGCTGCCATGCCACGGCCTCGAGCAGCTTGTAGACCTCGGAATCGGAGAACTGCCACCCGGGGCGCGCTGCCGTCGTCTCACCGTTCGCGACCCGGTCGAAGTTCTCGAGCCAGCCGAGCCGCTCCATCCAGTCGTAGCAGTGCCGGAGCGTGGCGCGGGCGTTCGTCTCCTGACGCGAGCCCCAGAATCCGCCGTCGAGGCGCATCTCGCCGAGGCCGATGCCGCGCCGCGGCCCGGGGGCGACGACGGGTCGGGCGAGCGCAACGGCGCGTGTCATGTCGGTCGTCACGAAGACTCCTTGTCAGTCCTTGATAGCACCGGCCGTGACGCCCGCTGCGACATAGCGCTGAGCGATGACGAGCAGCACCGCGGCCGGCACGGACGCGACGACGGCGGTCGCCATGATCGCGTTCCACTGCGTGGTGTTGTTGCCGATGTAGTTGTAGATGCTGAGGGTGATGGGGATGAGGTCGCCGTTGCGGTTGAGCGTCGATGCGAAGATGAAGTCCGACCAGGCCCAGAGGAAGGCGAACAGCGAGACGGTGAGCATCGAGTTGCGGCTCAGCGGCAGCACGATCAGCACGAACGTGCGCCACGTGCCGGCGCCGTCGACGCGCGCCGCCTGTAGCAGCTCCCGCGGGATCCCGCTCATGAACGCCGTGAACAGCAGGACCCCGAAGGGCACCGCGATCGTCGAGTCGGCGATGATGAGTCCCCACACCGTATTGAGCAGCCCGAGGCTGTTGTAGACGGCGTAGAAGCCCATCGCCATGACGACGGCGGGGATCATCTGGGCGACGAGGAGCACGAAGTTGAGCGACCGGCCGCCGCTCAGGTTCAGCAGCGCCAGCGCGTACCCCGCGGGTGCGGCGATCACGAGCGTGACCGCGACGCATCCGAGGCCGATGATGAGGCTCGTCCCGAGCGCCGGAAGCTGCTGCGCGAACACGGCGGCGTATCCATCGAACGTCGGATCCCACGGGAACCACTGCGGCGGGGTTCGCCGCAGGTCGCTCGTCGCGGTGAACGACACGTTCACCATCCAGTAGACGGGGAACAGCATCACGAGCGTGAACACGACGCCGAGGACGGACTTCCACCAGGTGCGGCGGGTCGACGAGGACGCGGTCATGAGCCCGCCCCCTGCCGGTTCTGCAGTCTCAGGTGCAGGAATCCGAACACCAGCGCGATGAGGATGAGCAGGTTGCCGACGGCCGCCGCGGGTGAGAAGGCGGGCATCCCGGTGCCGAAGGCCTCCTTGTAGGCCCAGATCGACAGCGTGGTCGATGCTCCGGCGGGCCCGCCCGATGTCATCACCCAGATCACGTCGACCACCTTGAGCGTGTAGATGAGGCCGAGCAGCAGCGTGATCGCCGTGACCGGCCGAAGCAGCGGAAGCGTGATGCTCCAGAACTGCCGCCATGATCCGGCACCGTCGAGAGACGCCGCCTCGTACATGTCGGCCGGGATGTTCTGCAGGCCGGAGTACAGCACGACGAGGTTGAACGGCACCCCGAGCCAGATGTTCGCGATGGTGACCGAGAGCAGCGCCGTCGCCGGAGACGTGAGCCAGTTGACCGGGTCGCCGCCGAAGGCGACGATGACCGAGTTGACGATGCCGTTGTCGCTGTTGAGCATCCACGCCCAGGTGGAGGCGGAGACGATCAGCGGCAGCAGCCACGGCACGAGGAACAGGGCGCGCAGCACCGTCGACAGGCGGAAGTTCTGCCGGAAGAACACGGCGAGCGCAAGACCCACCACGAACTGCACGACGATGGATCCGAACGTGAACAGCAGGGTGTTCCTGAGCGCGACGGGGAAGGCCGCGGAGCCGAACACCTCGGCGTAGTTCGCGAAGCCCACGAACTCGGCGTTCCCCTGCACGAACGCACGGATCGTATAGTCGTGGATCGACAGGTCGATGTTGCGCCACAGAGGGTAGGCGTAGAAGACGACGAGGTAGGCCAGCAGCGGGGCGGCGAAACCGACGGCGGCCCATCGGCTCGCGTCGAGCCGCCGTCGGGGACGCCATGCGCCCGGTCGCCGCCGCGCTCCGATGAGCGTCGCGGTGGTGGTCATGGATCGGTTCCCTCTCCTGCGCGGGGCGCGGATCAGCTCGTGGCGGATTCGGCGGCGTCCTGCGCCGTCTCGAGCGCGTCCTGCGGGCTCTCGGCGCCCGACAGCGCGCTCTGCACGGCCGTCCACAGAGCCTCGGAGATCAGCGGGTAGTCGGTGCCGAGCCCGTCGCTCGTGCGGCCCTTCGCGTTCTGCACGGCCGTCACCCACGGCTCGAGATCGGGGCTGTCGGCGAGCAGCTGCTCCTGACCCTCGGCGGTCGGGGGGATGTAGTACGCGAAGGTGTTCGCCGTCTCGACGAAGCCCTCGGGCGTGGTCATGCACTCGACGATCTGGCGCGTGACCTCATAGCGGGCGTCGTCCGATTGGACGGGCGCCACGATGAACTCACCGCCCGTCGGCGCGGGTGCCACGCCGCCGTCGCGGCCGGGCAGCTGCACGATGCCGGTGTCGAAATCGGCTTCTGCAGCGCTGTTGACCTGCCACGTGCCGTTCTCGGCGAAGGCGAAGTCTCCCGTGAGGAACTCCTCCCACACCGTGTTCTGCGAATTGCCGATGACGGAGTTGGGGGCATAGCCTTCGTCGAGCCATGTCTTCCACAGCTCGAGAGCTTCGACCGCCTCAGGGGAATCGAGCTGACCGAGGTCGGCGCCGGCGCCCCAGAACCACGGGAGGAATTGGAACGTGCCTTCCTCAGTGCCGATCCCCGCGAATGTGATGCCGCGGTGCCCGGCCTCGTCGACGTCCTTCAGCGCCGCCGTGAGCGTCTCCCAGTCGGTGATCGATGCGGGGTCGACGCCCGCGTCGTCGAGGACGTCGGCGTTGTAGTAGAGCGAGAGCGTGTTGGCGCCGATCGGGATGCCGTACGCGGCGCCATCCACGACGCCCGCGTCGAGGAGGTTCTCGTCGATCGCCGAGGTATCGAGACCGAGCTCGTCGACCGTGGTGAGCATGCCGGTCTCGGCGAGCGTCGACACGGCGGGGTTGTCGAGGAGGATGATGTCGGGCGAGGTCCCCTCCTGCGCCGCGAGCAGCGCCTGGTTCGTGAGCGCCGTGGTGTCGTATGCCGTGCGCTCGATCGTGACCCCGGCGTCCTCGCCGCACTGCTGGGCGCGCTGCTCCCAGTCGGACGAGCCGTCGTGCTGCGGGTACGGATCCCACCATGTGTACGTGCCCGACGCGGCGTCGCCGCCGTCGCCGGGTCCGGCGCCTCCGCCCGATGAGCATGCGGCGAGCGCGCCCACGGCGACGAGCGCAGTGGCCGTGGCGAGAGCTGTGCGGTTGCGATTCATTGCTGTTCCTCCTTGAACGGGAACCGGATGGGTCGAACCGGTTCGATGAATGACATGAAGAATGGCGGATGAGGGGACGCGGTCAGGTGCTCCGAGGCGCGGCGATGCTGCCGCGATCGATGAGTTCGGGCGGCACATAGCGCACGACGTGCGGATCGTCGTGCCCCGGCCGACCCTCGACCCGCCGAACGAGGGCGCGGACCGCCATGCTCCCGAGGCGGTCCGGTGCACTCTCGATCGCCGAGTAGGGCAGCGAGAAGGTCCGGGCGAACTCGTCGGAGTAGCGTCCGATCACGGACAGGTCGCGCGGTACGGACAGACCGCGTTCGTGAACGACCGTCGGCAGCGCCGCGGCCGCGGCTTCGTTGTTCACCAGCAGTCCGGTGACGCCGGGATGAGCATCGAGCAGCTGCGAGATCGTGCGGCCCACTTCGGGCTGGCGTGCCGGCACGAACGCCGCGTCGAGCCGGATCCCGCGCAGACGCGCCTGCTCGGCCGCAGCGTTCTGCAACCGCCACACATATGCACCGCCGCGCTCGACGACATGCTCGGGCTGCGAAACGAGGAGGAGCTCACGGTGCCCCAGGGCGTGGAGATGGTCGACCATCTGGCGACCGGCCTCTTCGAAATCGAGGTCGAAGACGTCGACGCCCGTGCAGTCGGCCGGGCGGCCGACCAGCGCGCCCGGCTGCGCCGCGGAACGCAGCACGGGCAGGCGCTCGTCGTTCTCCGCGACGTTCAGCAGCACGATGCCGTCGACCATCCGCGTCGACGTCAGCCGGCGCAGCGCATTGCGGCCATCCGACTCCGTGACGAGGAGGATGTCATAGCCCAGCTCGCGCGCGGTGTCCGATACGCCGAGCATGTACTGCATCATGGCCGGCGCGAACTCATCGTCATGGAACTGCGCGAGCAGACCGATCGTCCGCGTGCGCGAGGTCGCGAGCGCGCGGGCGCCCGCGTTCGGCGAGTAGCCGAGATCGCGCACCGCCTCCTCGACGCGGCGACGCACGTCTTCGGAGATCGATCGTTTGCCCGACAGCGCGTACGACGCCGTGCTGCGCGAGACTCCCGCCTCGCGGGCGACATCTCCGATCGTGACCACGGCGTCTCCTGTTCCAGCCTCTTCGATGCGAACCGGTTCGACACTACCGCCCACGTATGGAGCGGCACAAGCCCCGGTTTCTCGAGGGGGTCATCGCGTGATGATCGAACCGATTCGCTTCATGTTGCAGCGCGCCGGGCTGATTCTGCCGGTACGGCTCCCGCCCGTCGAGCGCGCCTGCCGCAGACGCGGCAGGCGACAGTGCGCCGGCGGATCCGGTGCGTGCTTCGCCGATCAGCGGGCGAGCCGCTCCCCCGCGTCGCGCAGCCAGCGCGCCGAATCCGCGAGCGCGGCCTCCGACGATCCCGCGAGCTCGGTGAGAGAGACCGCACCGGCGAACGAGCTGGTGTCGGCGTCGATCGCACCGGCGACGATCTGCACCGGCACGCCCGCTGCGCGAGCGAGCTGTGCGACGTGCGCGGGCGCCTTTCCTGCCTCCGACTGTCCGTCGTAGCGGCCCTCGCCCGTGACGACGATGTCGGCCGTGGCGATGTCCCCGGCGAGCTCCGTGAGGTCGGCGATCGCCGCGGATCCGGGCACGAGCTCCGCGCCCCACACGAGCAGACCGAACCCGGTGCCGCCCGCCGCACCGGCGCCGGGGCGCTCGGCGAGATCCTCCGCGTCGAGAACGGCCGCGAGGCGGCCGAGACCTGCATCGGCGCGCGCGATCTGCTCGTCGTCGAGCCCCTTCTGCGGCCCGAAGATCCTCGCGGCCCCCTCGGGACCGGTGAGCGGGTTCGTCACATCGCTGAGCACGGTGACGCCCCCGGCGGGAAGAGGCTTCAATGCGGTGAGGTCGACCGAGTGCACCTCGTCGAGCCCGACGGCTCCGGGGGCGATCGACGCTTCGAAATCGTTGAGGAACCGCGCACCGAGGGCAGTGAGCATGCCGATGCCGCCATCGGTCGACGAGCTCGATCCGATGCCGACGACGATGCGGCTCACGCCCGCGGCGAGCGCGGCCGCGATGGCCTGGCCGAAGCCGAGCGTCGAGGCATCGGTTCCGCGGCGCTCATCGCCGAGCAGTTCGATGCCCGACGTGTTCGCGAGTTCGACGACGCCCGTTCCGCCCGGGAGCTCGTCCGTCGGAGGCAGCTTCAGCCATGACGACGTCACGGGGAGCCCGGCGGGCCCTGTCACCCTCACCGTCATGCGCTGAGCACCGGGCACCGCCTTCTCGAACGCGTCGAGCGTGCCCTCGCCGCCATCGGCCATGGGCCGCAGCGTGAATCGATCGGCGGGCGACGTGCGCACCCACCCCTCGGCGATGGCCACGGCCGCGTCGGCGGCTGAGATCGTGCCTTTGAAGCTGTCCGGAGCGACGACGATGCGGCGGGGCGAGGTCATGGTTCCATCCTGCCGCATGCCGCCGGCGCACGAGTACGGCAGATCTGCGCCCCGACGCGTGTTCTGCCGCACTCAGCCCCGGATCTGCGCCAAGGTGCCGTAGTTGTGCGGAGCCGCCGGTTCGCACGCGGCGTCTCGGGCCCGAGGCGCGTCACCGGTCGAGCGGCACCTCGACGATCTGCGGGCCCGAGATCGGCGCCAGCAGGGCAGTGTCGAGCTCGGATCGCGTGGTCGCGCGCACGTATTCCCAGCCGTACCCGGCGGCGAGCGCCTCGATATCGGCCGTGTGAGGGGTCAGCTGCACGCGCGTCATCGCGGCGGGCGATGCCACCTGCGCCACTTCGATCCCGTCGAAGATCGTGCCGCCGCCGTCGTTGCCGACGATCACCTGGATGCGCGGCCGCGGCTCGCCGTCGGGCATCAGCAGGGCGCCCGCATCGTGCAGGAATGCCAGATCGCCGAGCAGCACCCGCGTCACGCCGGCATCGGTGCTCGAGAGAGCGATGCCGATCGCGGTCGCGATCGTGCCGTCGATGCCGGCGAGGCCCCGGTTCGCGTGCACCGGCACGCGCTTCCCGGGCAGCACGTCGTCGGCCACGCGCACGAGGCGGCTCGAGCCGAACATGAGCCGGTCGTGCGGCCAGGTCGCCCGCCACACGCCCTCGACGAGCCGGGCGCGGTCGAGCTCCGTGCGCACGGCGGCGAGCTCGGCGCGCACGGCGGCCAGGCGCGTGCGCGGATCGGTCGAGGCGAGCCCGTCGGTGTCGGGTGCGGGCGGCGTCAGGTCGACGATGTGCGCCTCGGAGTGCGCGGCCCACGCGCTCCGCCACACGCGATCGGTCTCACCGGGCGCGACCGAGACGGCCGCCGCCGCGATCGTCGATCCGCTGAGATCGAGCGGCTCGTTCGTCGATTCGAGCGCGACGATGTCGATATCGCGCCGCGACAGCAGCCGGGCCGTCTCGCGACGGAGCGTGGGGTGACCGACGACCACCACGCGTTCGATCCGCCCGCCGAGCGAGGGATCCTCGAGCGCGTCGCGGTACCCGTGCACGATGTCTCGGCCGTAGCGCGCACCGCTGACGACCTCCGCGATGAGCGGCCAGCCGCCCTGCTCGGCGAGGATCACCGCGTCGGCACCGGCATCGGCGCCCGCGACGACGACCGTGCGCGGCCCGCGTTCGAGCACGAGCGCCGCCGGCTCCGCGGGAATCAGTGCGCGCGCGTCGGCGACGATGCCCTGCGGATCCCGGGCCTCGCCCGCGGAGAACCAGTCAGGCATCGCGCCGGCGAGCGGTTCGCGGAAGGGCAGATTGAGGTGAGCGACCCCCTGCACCCGCTCCGCCGCGGCGGCGACGAACGCGCGCGCCGCGAGGCCGTCGAACTGACGCCCGGATCCCTCGGGCACGGGGGCGTCGACGGCGAGGCGCACCGCACCGCCGAACATGCCGGGCTGGGCGGTCGCCTGATTCGCGCCGACGCCGCGCAGCTCCGGCGGCCGATCGGCCGTCAGCAGGATCATCGGCACGCCCGCGTGATGCGCCTCGAGCACCGCCGGCAGCAGGTTGGCCACGGCGGTTCCCGATGTGCAGATCACGACCGCCGGCACGCGGGTCTCGCGGCCGATGCCGAGGGCGGTGAACCCGGCCGCTCGCTCATCGAGGCGCACGTGCAGCGAGAGGCGTCCCTGCCGTTCCAGCTCGGCAGCGGCGAGCGCCAGAGCCTGTGAGCGCGAACCGGGGCTGACGACGAGATGCCGAACGCCGAGCGTCACCAGGTCGTCGAGAAGCACGCATGCCGCCTCCGACGCGGGCGATTCAGCCTCGCGCATCGCGCGGATCGTCGGGCTCGTCCTCTTCCGCGCCATCGCGATCGGGAGCGTCGTCGGCATTGAATGCGTCTTCGACGTCGAGCATCGCCAGCTCTTCCTCGAGGCGACGGATGCGCTCGTCCGACGCGCTGAAGCGCGGATCGTCGTCGGGAGGCGGCGCGGACGGCGCGGCCGCCTGCATCTGCGAGGGACGCGAACGCCCGATGGTCCACCAGAGGATGCCCCCGATGACCGGCACGAGCGTGATCAGAATCCAGACGCGCTTCGACGCGCCGCGGTGGCGCACCTCAGGCTGCATCGCGCAATCGACGATGCTCACGACCCAGAACGCGAAGGCGATGAAGGCCAGCGGAATCAGAATTCTTGCCACGTGATCAGTCTATTGCGCCCCGCGATGAGTCGCCTGAGTTCCGTTACTCGATCGATTCGATGCGGGTGAACGCGAGCGGCTCGTCGATGATCGGCACCTCGACCGTGTCTTCGAACTCGCCCTCGCCCGTGAGCCGTGAGGCCGCCGCCTCGAACTGGCGCGACAGCGCGTAGGCCGCCGCGTCTCCATCGCCCGCGACGATCGCGTCGATCAGCTCGCGGTATGTCGGAGAGACGGTGCGCCGCACCTGGTATCCGTTCTTCGCGCTGAAGCTGGCGATGCGCGTCTCGGCGAGCAGCGTCGAGATGCTGGCCGAGAGGCGCCGCGATCCGACGAGGTCGACGAGCTGGCGGTGGAACTCGAGGTCGGCATCGCCGATCGGCGCCGGGTCCTCTCCCGCACTCACCGCGATCAGGCGCGCGAGGCACGCCTCGAGCTCGGCCGTCTCGGTGGCGTTCGGACGCTGCGCCAGCCGGCGCGCGGCGTGGGCCTCGACCGCGAGACGCGATTCGTAGAGATCGGGCACCTCGTCGGGGCCGATGCGCCGCACGCGCAGCCCGCGCCCCGGGATCGAGACGAGCAGCCCCTCCTGCACGAGGCGCTGAGCGCCCTCGCGGAGAGGACCGCGGCTGACCCCGAGCTGGGTCGCGATCTCGACCTCGCCGAGCGGCGAGCCGACCGACAGATCGCCGGCGAGGATCGCCTTGCGCAGTTCGATGACGATGAGATCGACCGTCGACATGCGTGAGACCGGCACGACCGACCTCGCGGAATAGAACCGAGTGACGGGCTGCACCGCGTCACTCTTCCTCATGCCCAGTAGTTCTCTCACCTTCACATTGTCTCACTTGCACCACTCTGTCCTGTTGTAAACAAAAAGACAATCGGATTGCACGCCCCTCCACATTGTGACACCGTAGGAGGGTCCTGCAGCAACTGTTCCAAAGGGGAGTCACTATGAATCGACGCACGATCACAACCGCGTCCGTCGCGGGGATCGGTGTCGCCGCACTCGCGCTCGCGGGTTGCACGTCCACCGCACCCAGCGACGGCGACAGCGATGTCAGCACCCTCCAGAAGATTCAGGACGAGGGCTCGATCACCCTCGCCATCGCGAGCGAGCAGCCGTACTCGTGGGTCGACGAATCGGGCGAGCCCACCGGCGCGACGATCGCGATGCACAAGCAGATCTTCTCGGCGCTCGGCGTCGACAACATCGAAGTCGAAGAGGTGGCGTGGGACAACCTCATCCCCGGCCTCAACGCGGGCCGCTGGGATGCGGTCAGCGCCGGCATGTCGATCACGCCCGATCGTTGCGCCGAGGCCGCGTTCAGCGACCCGGAGATCATGTACACCACCACGCTCGCGGTGCCCAAGGGCAACCCCGACGGTCTCACCGACCTCGACTCGGTTCTCGCAACAGACGGCGACGTCAAGCTCGCCGTGCAGTCGGGCGCGATCGAGGACGGCTACGTCGAGTCGCTCGGCGGCTACGACAACATCATCCAGGTCGACACCATCTCGTCGGGCATCGAGAACATCCAGGCCGGCCGCGCCGACGCCCTCGCGCTGACCGCCGTGTCGCTCGACTGGATGACCAAGGACATGGACGACGTCGAGACGACCGGCCCGTTCGTGCAGGAGATCGATGGCGTCAAGCAGATCGGTGCCGGCGCCACGGTGTTCCGCCCCGCCGACTCCGAGCTTCTCGACGCGTACAACGAGGAGCTCGCGAACATCACGGGCGATGAGCAGTCCTACCTCGACCTGGTCGAGCCGTTCGGCTTCTCCGCAGAGAACCTGCCGCCGGCTGACCTCACCACCGAGCAGCTGTGCGCGGGCGACCTCGAAGACTTCCAGTAGGCGCAGCCTCTCGTGAGCAATTACCTCGACGCGTTCGGAAGGGCGCTGCCGCAGCTCCTCGATGGTCTTCTGATCACCGTGGTGCTGACACTCGGCGGCGCCCTTCTGGCGTTCGTCATCGCCATCGTGCTCGGCCTCGTCGCGCGATTCGACAACATCATTCTCCGGGGCGCGGCACGCATCATCATCGAGCTGTTCCGCGGAACCTCGCTCGTCGTGCAGCTGTTCTTCTTCTTCTTCGTGCTGCCGCTGCCGCCGTTCTACACGCAGCTCAATCCGATCTTCGTCGGTGTGCTGGCGCTCGGACTCAACTACGGCGCGTACGCCGCTGAGGTCGTGCGCGGCTCGATCAACTCGGTGCCCGCGGGCCAATGGGAGGCGACGACCGCGCTCAGCATGACGCGCACGCAGCGCATGTGGCGCATCATCTTCCCGCAGGCGTGGGCGCTGATGATCCCCTCGCTGAACAACCTGCTGATTCAGCTTCTGAAGGGCACCGCCGTCGTCTACACCATCACGATCGTTGACCTCACCGCTGTGTTCAACAAGCTGCGCGTGGAGACGAGCGTGTACTTCGCCTACGGGATCGCCCTCGTCATCTACTTCATCCTCGCCTACCTGCTGATGCTCTTCATGAACGGACTCGAGAAGCGCGCTGTGCATAAGCTCGGCCGACAGGCGGTGAGCGCATGATCGATACCTCGCTCTGGAACTGGGATCATGTGTGGGCATCACTGCCCGACATGCTCACGGCGTTCGTGAAGGTGACGCTCCTCGTCACCATCGTCGGCAGCGCGATCGCCATCGTGCTCGGGCTCTTCATCGCCCTCGTGCGCCGCAGTGCGCCGCAGCCGATCTCGGGCATCGTCACCTTCCTGATGAACTTCATCCGCATGACGCCTCTCGTCGTGCAGCTCTTGTTCATGTATTACGCCCTCACGAGCTGGTCGCCCGTCATGGTCGGCATCGTCGTGTTCGGCGTGCACTACGCCACCTTCATGGCGGAGGTCTACCGCGCCGGTATCGACTCGGTGCCCCGCGGCCAATGGGAGGCCACGACCGCGCTCAGCATGACGCCGGGCCGCACGTGGATCGCGGTGATCATTCCGCAGGCCGTGCGCGCCACCGTGCCCGCGCTGGGCAACTACGTGATCTCCATGTTCAAGGAGACGCCATTCCTCGTTGCGGTGTCGGTCATCGACATGGTCGGCGCAGCCCGTGCATACGGCGCCGATCACTTCCGCTTCACCGAGGTGTTCATCGTCGCAGGCGTGCTGTTCCTCATCGCCAGCTACCCCACCTCACTTCTCATCAACCGTCTGGAGAAGCGCCTTGCCTACTGACTCCTTCACTCACACCGGCGCGATCGAACTCGCTGAGGGCGAGGTCCCCGCGATCCGCTTCAACAACATCGTGAAGCGCTTCGGCGACCACACCGTGCTCGACGGTCTCGACTTCACGGTGCGCAAGGGCGACCGCGTCACCCTCATCGGCCCGTCGGGGTCGGGCAAGACCACCATCCTGCGCCTCGTGATGACGCTCGAGGAGTCGCAGGACGGCTACATCCTCATCGACGACAAACCGCTCACGCACATCGAGAAGGACGGTAAGCGCGTCGCCCTCAAGGACAAGCACCGCTCCGAGATGCGCAAGCGCATCGGCATGGTGTTCCAGCAATTCAACCTGTTCCCGAACATGACGGTGCTCGAGAACATCATGGAGGCGCCCGTGCATGTGCTCGGGATCTCCAAGGCCGACGCCAAGAAGCGCGCGCACGAGCTGCTCGAGCAGGTGGGTCTGCCCGACAAGGCCGACGCCCATCCGACCTCGCTGTCCGGCGGGCAGCAGCAGCGCGTGGCGATCGCACGATGCCTCGCGATGGATCCGGAGATCCTGCTGCTCGACGAGGTGACGAGTGCGCTCGACCCCGAGGTCGTGGGCGAGGTGCTCGGAATCCTGCGCAAGATCGCCGAGACCACCGATGTGACGATGCTGATCGTGACGCACGAGATGCAGTTCGCGCGCGATGTGTCGAACCGCGTGCTCATGTTCGACGGCGGCCGCATCGTCGAAGAGGGCGCTCCCTCGGAGATCTTCGACAACCCGCAGGAGCAGCGCACGCGCGACTTCCTGTCAGCCGTGTCGTAGCGGCGGAGAACTACCATGGGGAGCGTGAGATCCCGTTCCGTCGTGCTGTACACGCTCCTGCGCCTGGCGTTCTTCCTGGTGCCCCTCGGCATCATGATGCTGTTCCCGGCGTTCTGGGGCATGTGGTGGCTGGCGGTGCTCTTCGCCGCGCTCATCGGCCTGAGCCTGTCGATCATCTTCCTGCAGAAGCCGCGGGGCGCCGTCTCGGAGGGCATCTACGAGAGCCAGAAGCGGCGCACCAAGAAGTCGGCCCGCGAGATCGATGAAGACATCGAGGATCAGGCGAACCAGGCCGCTCAGGACGACTGAGCTCCTGCCGGTCGCCGGGCTCCGTATCGCAAGGCGGACGACGGAGCCGTGCTCTGCACGGTGACCGAGGACAACACCGCGAGACGGGGTCCGGCGGCCGACAGGTCAGCCGATGAGGGCCCAGGCGAAGAAGATGCCGTAGATCGGCGAGCTGATCGAGGTGAGGGCGAGCGCCGTCACGAGCTCTCGCGACGTCTTGTGCGCCCAGATGATGGCGAGCGCGGGTCCGCCGGCGATCAGGCCGAAGAAGCTGAGCCACGCCACGGGGTAGAACAGCGCGACGTAGGCGGCGACCGCGTAGGCCAGCAGCACGAGCACGGTGTAGAGGATCTTCGTGCCGAGGCGGCCGATGAGCACCGTGAGCGTGCGCTTGCCGGCGGCCCGGTCCTGGTCGATGTCGCGCAGGTTGTTCGCGAGCAGCACCGCGCAGGCGAAGAATCCGGCCGCGACGGCGCCGAACCAGGCTTCCTGCGGCAGGTACTGCGCCTGCACCCACGTGGTGCCGAGCGTCGCGACGAGGCCGAAGAAGACGAACACGAACAGTTCGCCGAGGGCGTTGTACCCGTAGGGGCGCTTGCCGCCGGTGTAGAACCAGGCGGCGACGATGCAGACCGCTCCGACGGCGATCATCCACCATTGCCCCGTGCGGATCACGATCGCGAGCCCCGCCAGCGCGGCGAGGCCGAAGAACGTCAGCGCGACGGTGAGCACCGTCTTCGCGGGGATCCGTCCGGACGCCGTCAGGCGCGCAGGGCCGACGCGGAAGTCGTCGGTGCCCTTGATGCCGTCGGAGTAGTCGTTGGAGAAGTTCACGCCGATCTGCAGCAGCACCGCAACGGCCAGGCAGAACAGGGCGATGACCCAGTGGAACTGCCGGTCGGCGTCGGCGAGCACCGCCGCTCCCGTGCCGATGATGACCGGGGTGACCGCGAGCGGCAGCGTGCGCAGCCGCGCCGCTCCGATCCAGTCTCCGAGCGTCACGGGTGCCGGTGCGGGTCGTGCCGCCGTGCCCCTCTTCGCCGGGTTGCCGCTGACATGCCTCTGATTCTTCGCCACGAGCATCCATCGTACGCGGGAAGCCGCGCGGGCCGTCAGCCGCGCAGGGCGCGCAGGTAGCGGCGCGTGTAGATCTCCTGCAGCAGGCGGGCGATCGGATAGCCCAGCCAGATGAGCGGCCCCGCGGGGCGCGAGAACGCGACGATCCGCGTCCAGACGGATCCGTCGGGCCGGCGCTCCACGAGGAACGCCTCCTCGCCGCTCTCGGGGTGTCCGCGGAGCGTTCCGTAGGCGAAGCCGGCCGCGTCCGGCTCGTCGACGACGTACACGACGCGGCACGGGATCGCACGCGGCCAGAGCGGGATGCGCAAGCGCGCCTCGTCGCCCTCGCGCACCGCGCGATCGGCGGCGAACACGCGCATGCCGGATCCGCGCTGCAGGCCCCAGCGCATCGTGCGATCGACGGCGGATCGGAAGCGCTCGTCGCCGTGCCCGATCAGCGCGGAGCGGTCGATCGCGCGGAACCCTTCCGGTGCGACGCCCCGCGTGGCACCCACGGCGGAGTAGGTGAGCTCAGCCATCGGCGAGAACGCGCTCACGCGCCGCGCGGCGGTCGGGTTTTCCACTGGACAGCCGCGGCATCTCGGTGACGCGGACGATGCGGTCGGGGCGCGCGGGCTTGCCGATCTCGCGCTCGACAGCGTCGCGGATCGCGGCGAGCGCGTCACCGGATCCCGTCGTGACGACCACGGGCGTCTCGCCCCACCTCTCGTGCGGGGCGCCGACGACGACGGCGTCGGGAAGGATCTCGCGCGCGATGTGCTCGACGCGGTCGAGCGACACGTTCACTCCTCCCGACACGATGACGTTGTCGATGCGGCCCGTCACCGACACGGTGCCGTCGGCGACGACCCCCGCGTCGCCGGTGCGGTACCAGCGCGATCCGTCGGGCTCGGTCACGAAGGCCGCTGCCGTGCGCTCGGGGTCGCCGAGGTAGCCGTCGGCGAGGTTCGGCCCCGCGATCCGCAGCTCGCCGTCGACGCTCGCCGCCCGCACGCCGTCGAGCGGCACGCCGTCGTAGACGCACCCTCCGCTCGTCTCGGTGGAGCCATACGTGCGCACGACGCGCGCGCCGAGCGCCACCGCGCGGTCGCGCAGCGCATCGGGCAGACGCTGGCCGCCGACGAGGATCGTCGCGAACGACGCCAGCGCGGCCGCAGCGCGCGGATCCCGCTCCCCCGCCTCGACGAGCGTCTGCAGCTGCGCCGGCACGAGCGATGTGTACGTGGGAACCCGCGCGCCATCGGCGAACGAGCGCATTCCGCTCGCGGCATGTGCGAAGGACTCCGCGGTGAACCGCCCGGCGAGGATCGCGGGGTCGCGGCCGGCCACGAGAGCCCGCACCATCACCTGGACCCCCGCGATGTAGCCGCCCGCGAGCGGCAGCAGCCAGTGCCCGTCGCCGATGCGCGCCGCCGTCGCCATCGCCGAGGAGATGAGCGCCGAGCGCGACAGCACCACCGATTTCGGAACGCCCGAGGAGCCCGACGTCGTCAGCACGACGGCCGTTCCGGGCGGCACCTCCGGCGGCACGTCGTCTGCGCCCCCGAGGGCGATCGCCGGTCCGGCCCCCAGCACGGCGCCGCGCACCGCGCGCAGCACCTCCCGCGGATCCGCGCTCTCGATGCGCTCGAGCTCCACCTCGCACCGCCTTTCGTCTCTCTCCAGTATCCGCCGCCGCGCGCCCCTCGCGCGACGCGCACTGTTCGTTCAGTCGAGCTCGCGATAAAGTAAGGCATACCTCACGGAGCCACCTCAGGAGGACGAATGTCTGTGAACACCGCGGACGTGCCCGCCTGATGGACGCCTTCCTGAAGGACTACCCCTTCGCCGCCGCCTGGGCGCTCCTGTTCGTCGTCGGACTGCTGCGCGGCCAGGGCACGTATTGGCTGGGGCGCGGCGCCTCGGGCGCCGCAACGCGCGTGGGCAGTGAGGGCGAAGGCCGATGGGCGCGCCTCAAGGCGTGGCTGAACGGCGACAGCACGCGCGCGGGCCGCACCGTCGTGCACCGCGCCGGACTCGTCGCCGTGCCGCTGTGCTATCTCACCGTCGGCCTGCAGACGGCGATCCTCGTCGCGGCGGGCCTCGTGCGCATTCCGTGGCTGCGGTTCACCATCGCCCAGCTGCCCGGCGTCGCCGCCTGGGCGACGATCTACAGCACGATCGGCTTCGCCGGGTGGTCGGCCGCCATCGCCGCGTTCACCGGCACCGGATGGGGCTGGGCACTGCTCGCGATCCTGATCGCGGTGTGCGTCGTGCTCATCGTGCGGCGCATCGGCCGCAGGGCCCTGCGCTCCGCCGAGAACGACGAGGACGCGCACGCCCCTCAGTAGTGATACGGGAAGCCCGACCAGTCGGGGTCCCGCTTCTCGAGGAACGCGTCGCGCCCTTCGACGGCCTCATCCGTGCCGTAGGCGAGGCGCGTGGTCTCGCCGGCGAACATCTGCAGCCCGACCATGCCGTCGTCGGTCGCGTTGAACGCGTACTTCAGCATGCGGATCGCGGTCGGCGACTTCGTGAGGATCGTGCGAGCCATCGCGATCGCCTCGGTCTCGAGGTCGGCATGGGCGACGACGCGGTTCACGGCGCCCATCTCGTACGCGCGCTCGGCCGAGTACTCCTCGGCGAGGAAGAACACCTCGCGCGCGAGCTTCTGGCCGATCTGCTTGGCGTAGTACGCCGATCCGTATCCGGCGTCGAAGGATCCCACGTCGGCGTCGGTCTGCTTGAACCTGCCGTGCTCGCGCGAGGCGATCGTCAGGTCGCACACGGCGTGCAGCGAGTGCCCGCCGCCCGCGGCCCACCCCGGAACCACCGCGATGACGACCTTCGGCATGAAGCGGATCAGCCGCTGCACCTCGAGGATGTGCAGGCGTCCCGCCCGCGCGGGATCCGAAACGGATGTCTCGTCCTCGGAGTACTTGTACCCGTCGCGGCCGCGGATGCGCTGGTCGCCGCCCGAGCAGAACGCCCATCCGCCGTCCTTCGGGCTCGGCCCGTTTCCGGTCAGCAGCACGCAGCCGACCTTCGGGTCGGTGCGGGCGATCTCCAGCGCGCGATAGAGCTCGTCGACGGTGCCGGGGCGGAACGCGTTGCGCACTTCCGGGCGGTCGATCGCGATGCGCGCGATGCGCCCGTCCCGCGAGACGTGCGCAGTGACGTCGCAGTAGTCGTCGGATCCGGGCGCGGGCGCCCACTCAGCGGCATCGAAGAGGTCGGAGACAGTCACGATCTCACCCTACGCGGCGAACATTCGCGCGACGCGGCAGGATGGGACCATGTCGCCCGCACCGCTGCCGCCGCTCGCCGAGATCCTGTCATCGCTCCGCGTCGTCTCGCTTCCGCTCGCCACCCGGTTCCGCGGTGTCGATCATCGCGAGGCCGCATTGTTCGAGGGGCCCGAGGGCTGGGGCGAGTTCTCCCCCTTCCTCGAGTACGCGCCTGTAGAGGCGAGCACGTGGCTCACGGCGGCGATCGACTTCGCCTACGAGCCGCAGCCGACGCCGCATCGGGCGCGGATCGGCGTCAACGCCACCGTGCCCGCCGTCGCGGCCTCGGACGTGGCCGGTGTGCTCGCCCGCTATGGGGCCTGCCGCACGGCGAAGGTGAAAGTGGCCGAGGCCGGCCAGACCCTCGACGACGACATCGCCCGCGTCGCCGCCGTGCGCGAGCAGATGGGGCCGGAGGGGCGCATCCGCGTCGACGCCAACGCGGGGTGGAACATCGACGAGGCGGAGCGCGCGCTGCACGCGCTGGCCGAGTTCGACCTCGAGTACGCCGAGCAGCCCTGCGCGAGCGTCGCGGAGCTCGCCGAGCTGCGCGACCGGCTGCGCAAGTGGGATCTGCCGATCGCAGCCGACGAGTCGGTGCGCAAGGCGGAGGATCCGCTGGCGGTCGCGCGCGCCGGCGCGGCCGACATCGTCATCATCAAGGCGCAGCCGCTCGGCGGCGCGCGCCGTGCCCTCGACATCGTCGAACAGGCCGGGCTGGCGGCCGTCGTCTCCTCCGCGATCGACACGAGCGTCGGCCTCGCGCAGGGTGCGCTCCTCGCCGCCGCGCTTCCCGCGCTCGACCACGACTGCGGCCTCGGAACCGCCGCGCTCCTGACCGCCGATGTGACCCGGGATCCCCTGTTACCGCAGGATGGCACCATCTCCGCGGCCCGCGTGGTGCCGGACGAGGACCTGCTGGTCCGGCACGCAGCGGATCCGCAGCGCGAGGAGTGGTGGCGCCGCCGGATCGGCGCGTGCTACGCGCTGCTCTGAGGCCGCCGCACCAGCACGAGGTCGACGATCTGACCGAGCTCGCGCGTGCGCAGCGCCGCCATCTCGTCCGGGTCGAGGCCCGACATCGCGCTGCGCGCCGAGACGTCGCTCCAGACGCCGACGATGATGCGCGCCGCATCGTGTGACGGCACGCGCAGCTCGAGATTCTCCGCCTCGACGATGTCGTCGATGAGCTGCACGATCTCTTCGACGACCTCGCCGACCTGTGCGAGATAGGCGGCGGCGAACTCGGCATCGCGCATCGCACGGATGCTGATCTCGCTCATCAGCAGCGTCGAGAGGCGGTCGTCGCCGACGACGTCGAGCGCACGGATGATGACGCGCACGTCGGTGTCCTGCGGATTGAAGTCGCCCGCGGCGCTGATCTCGTCGATCCGTGCGCGCACCGCGTGCACCCGCTCGCGGGCGACCACCGTCGCGAGCTCGAGGAACATCTCGTCCTTCGAAGCGAAGTTCGAGTAGAACGCGCCCCGGGTGAATCCGGCGCGCTCGCAGATCCGCTCGACGGATGCCTCGCCGAGCCCGACTTCGGCGAACACCTCGGCCGCCGCGTCCAGAAGGCGCGCGCGGGTCGATTCGCGGCTGCGCTTGCTGTGCGGAATCTGAGTCTCGGAGTCAGTCACACCCCTTACGATACACTTCCGTATTGGATACACATCTGTATCGAACCCCTCGGAGGCTCCTTCTATGTCCACCCTCCTGTCCTCGCTGGGCCGCTGGTCGTACCGCCACCCCTGGCGGGTGATCGGCTCGTGGATCCTGCTGCTGCTCGTGATGGCCGCGGCAGCGCTCGGCATGAACAAGGGGTTCGACAACTCGATCACGATCCCCGGCACCGAGGCGCAGGACGGGATCGAACAGCTCGAGCGCACGTTCCCGCAGGTCTCCGGTACCGCGGCGCAGTTCATCGTGGTCGCGGCTGACGGCGACACCGTGACGGACGCCGCCTACCGGGAGCCCATCGAGCGGGCCGTCGACGATCTCGCCGATGTCCCGAGCATGTCGAGCGCGACGAGCCCCTATGACGGCCTCGTCGACGGCCTCGTGAGCGACGACGAATCCGCGGCGATCGCCCAGCTGCAGCTCGAGGGCCAGTCGACGACGATCTCCGACGATGTGAAGCAGCAGATCGAAGATCGGGTGCACGCCCTCGGCGACGAGCTGCCCGACGGCTCTGCGACGAAACTCGGCGGCGATCTGTTCGCGACCGAGCTGCCCGCGATCAGCCCCACCGAGGCGATCGGCGTGCTCGTCGCGCTGATCGTGCTGATCATCACCTTCCGGGCCGTCGTCATGGCCGGCCTGCCGCTCGTCGTCGCCCTCATCGGCGTCGGCGTCTCGATGCTCGGCATCGTGGCCGCGACCGCGTTCACCGACGTCAGCGCCACCACGCCGCTGCTCGCGCTCATGCTCGGGCTCGCGGTCGGCATCGACTACGCCCTGTTCATCGCGGCGCGGCACCAGGATCAGGTGCGCGACGGCGTGGCGCCGGAAGACGCGGCGGCGCGCGCGACGGGCACCGCCGGATCCGCGGTGGTCTTCGCGGGGGTCACGGTGCTGATCGCGCTCATCGGGCTCGGCTTCGCCGGGATCCCGTTCCTCACCACCATGGGAATCGCCGCATCCGTATCGGTCGCGGTCGCCGTCGCGATCGCCGTCACGCTGACGCCCGCCCTGCTCGGCTTCGTGAAGCACCGCGCATCCGGCCGTCCTCCCCGCCGCGAGAAGAAGGGCGACGGCTTCGCGAAGCGCTGGGTCGGCATGGTCACCAAGCACCCGGTCGTCACCACGATCGCCGTCGTGATCGGGCTCGGCGTCGTGGCGCTGCCCGCGACGCAGCTGGGGCTCGCCCTGCCGAACGCCGGTACGCTGCCGAACGACAGCGAGGCCCGCCAAGCGTACGACCTCACCGGAGAGCACTTCGGCGAGGGCTTCAACGGCCCGCTCATCCTCACCGGATCGATCATCACGAGCGATGACCCGCTCGGCCTCATGGATGATCTCGCCGACGCGGTCGAGCAGATCGACGGCGTCAAGGAGGTCGCCATGGCGACCCCGAACGAGACGGCCGACACGGGCATCGTGCAGATCATCCCCGAGACGGGTCCGTCCGATCCCGAGACCACCGAGGTCGTGCATGAGCTGCGCGCGCATCACGACGAGTGGCTCGACGAGTTCGGCATCGACCTGACCGTGACCGGATTCACCGCCGTGGCGATCGACGTGTCGGCGAAGCTCGGCCAGGCGCTCCTGCCGTTCGGCATCTTCGTGGTCGGACTGAGCTTCGTGCTGCTGATGATCGTGTTCCGGTCGATCTGGGTTCCGCTCAAGGCCGCCGCTGGCTATCTGCTGTCAATCGTCGCCGCCTTCGGCGTGGTCGCGATGGTGTTCGAGTTCGGCTGGGGCGCCGACCTGCTGCAGGTATCGAAGACCGGCCCGGTGATCGCCTTCATGCCCATCGTCGTGATGGGGGTGCTGTTCGGACTCGCGATGGACTACGAGGTGTTCCTCGTCTCCCGCATGCGGGAGGACTATGTGCACAGCGCGCGCCGACGCGGCGCCTCGCACGAGGTCGCCGTCGACGCGGTGAAGAGCGGATACGCGGCCTCGGCCCGCGTCGTGACCGCAGCCGCCATCATCATGTTCGCCGTGTTCGCGGCCTTCGTTCCCGAGGGCGACATCAACATCAAACCGATCGCCCTCGCCCTCGCCGTCGGCATTGCGGTCGACGCGTTCGTCATCCGCATGACGCTCGTGCCCGCCGTCATGGCGCTGCTCGGCAAGCACGCATGGTGGATGCCCGCGCGGCTCGGCAAGCGACTGCCGCACTTCGACATCGAGGGCGAGGCCGTCGAGCGCGAGGATCAGCTCGCCACCTGGCCGTCCGCCGAGGACCGCTCGGTGATCGCAGCCGACGACCTCGCGATCACCGTCGGCGACGAGCGGATCGTCGCGGACGTGAGCATGCGCGTCGCGCAGGGCGATGCGCTCGTCGTGACGTCGCAGGATCCGCGCGGTGCGCGATCCGTTCTGCTCGCCGTCGCGGGCCGCATCGCACCCGACGAGGACAGCCGACTGCGCGTTGCCGGCCACCTGCTTCCCGGGCGCGGATCCGCCGTGCGCTCGCACGTGGCCGTCTCCCTGCCGGGCGCGGACCGGTCGGCATCGCTCCTCGACGCCGCTGATGGCCGCGCGCGCATCGTCGCGATCGACGGCGTGGACCTGCCCGCGGAGCGCATCGACGTGCTCGCGGCGCTGCGGCACGCGCAGAGCGCGGACGGTGCGCCGCTCACGGTGATCCTCACGGCCGCGGACCCGGATGCCGCGACCGACCTCCTCGCCGATGCCGGCTGGCACGGCGCATCCGTTCTCGACGTGACGCCCGCGGGCGCCGCACTCTCCGAGGTGATCGCATGACCACGCCCATCGAACGCGCGCGAACGACGCGCCCCGTCACCTGGCTGACCATCGGGGGCGTGCTGGTGCTGCCGGCCGTCATCGGCGGTGTGCTCGTGGCCGCCCTGAACTCGCCCACCGAGCGGCTCGACAACATGTCGGCCGCGATCGTCAACCTCGACGAGGGCGTGGAGATCGACGGCCAGCTGGCACCGCTCGGGCGCCAGCTCGCGGCCGGGCTGGTCGAGGGATCCGACGACGTCGACAGCAACATCGACTGGGTGGTCTCGAACGAATCCGACGCGACGGACGGCGTGTCCGACGGCACCTACCAGGCGGTCGTGACGATTCCCGAGGGGTTCAGCGAGGCCGCGATGTCGTCGGCCGACGCGCTTCAGGGCGAGGGCGACCCCGACGTGGCGACGATCGATGTGTCGACCGCCGACGATGCGCGCATCTTCGACAGTGCGATCATGCAGCAGGTCTCGTCGATCGCGGCCGACACGATGGGCGCGACGCTGTCGGAGGCGACACTCGAGAACGTCTTCGTCAGCTTCGGCGATATGGGGTCCCAGCTCGGTGAAGCCGCAGACGGCGCGACCGAGCTCGCCGACGGGGCCTCCTCTGCCGAGGACGGTGCGGCGGAGCTCGGCGACGGCGCGGGCGAGCTGGGCGACGGCATCGTCCAGCTCGGCGACGGCATCGGCCAGCTGGCCGACGGGGCGTCGTCAGCCGAGGACGGGGCGCTGGAGCTCGCCGGCGGCACGGCCGCCTTGGCCGACGGTGCCTACGCGCTCTCGGACGGCGCCGTCCAGCTCTCGGGCGGTGCCACGCAGCTCGCGGGCGGGCTGCGCCAGGTCGACGACGGCCTCGGCGGCCTGTCGGAGGGCGCCGGTCAGGTCGCCGACGGCGTTTCGGCGTTCGACGACGGGCTGAACGGCACGGATGACCAGCCGGGCCTCGCGAGCGGCGCGACGTCGCTCGCCGACGCGATCGCGCAGCTCACCGAGGCCGTGCAGGGATCGGGCGATCAGCCCGGCCTCGCGGACGGCGCGGCCCAGGTCGCGGATGGCGTCGGGGCACTGGACGACGGGGCTTCCGAGCTCGCGGACGGAGCCGGGCAGGTCGCCGACGGTGTTCACGGCCTCGGCAACGGGGCCGCGGAGCTGTCGGACGGAGCGACCCGGCTCGCCGACGGCGCGACCGGCCTCTCGGGCGGAGCCTCGCAGCTCGCCGACGGCGTGACGCAGCTCGGCACGGGGGCGTCCGAGCTCTCGGGCGG
>DXAM01000144.1 GCA_019117025.1 Candidatus Microbacterium stercoravium
AACGCGTCGAGCGCCGCTGACGGTCAGCAGATCTCGATGGAGCTCGAGAACGACCGCCTCATGGTCGGCCAGGAGCAGGTGGCTCACGGCCACGGCTTCCAGCCGGGCGAGTCGGTCACGGCAACGCAGTACTCCACCCCGTACGACATCGGCACCTCGGTCGCCGATGACAACGGTGACGTGACCTTCACCTGGTCCGTTCCGAACGGCACGGAGGACGGCAACCACACGGTCGAGCTCACGGGTGAGACCTCGGGTAGCGTTGACGCGAGCTTCGAGGTGTACTCCACGGGCGGCGGCGGACTGTCGCCGACGGGTGGCGACATGGCGGTTCCGCTCGGGGGCCTCGCTATCGCGATGCTGCTCGCGGGCGCTGGCGTCTGGTTCGTCACGCGTCGTCGGGCGAATGCCTGAGCTGACTAGCTGAATACCCGGTGCTCCGGACGGCAACCCCGTCCGGAGCACCGGGCGTTAGATGAGGATCTTCACATGAACGAGCGGAATCGCCCGCGCCGACGGTTATACGTCCGGATCATCATGTGCGGCGCGGCTCTCGTGACCGCGTGGCATGTGTTCGCATCGTTCTTATGGATCGCGCCCTGGGCGCCGATCCGCGAGGTGGTCGGGCAGGACGTGCTCTCGAGCTACATGATCCCGATGTTCGGGCAGTCGTGGAGCGTCTTCGCTCCCGAGCCGGTGAACGGCGACTACCGCTTCGAGGTGCGGGCGATCGTCGACGGCGAAGAGACCGAATGGGTCTCGGCCAGCGACGTCGAGCTCTCGATGATCCGCTACAACCTCTTCACGCCGCGCGCCGGCATCGTCGGAATGGACGTGTCAAGCCAGTTCAAGGGCGCCTGGGGCGACCTGACCGACGAGCAGAAAGACGTGGCGGAGCTCAACTACTTCAAGGCCGACTGGGAAGCGCGCATGGCCGAGGCGATGAAGGAGTACGACGACACCACCGACGTCGCCTCCTACATCGAGCAGGAGCACCGCGCCACGGCATACGCCACGCAGGTGGCGCTCGCCATATGGGGCGACGACGTCGAGCGCGTGCAGTTCAGCGCCACGCGGCAGAACGTGATCCCGTTCAACGACCGTCACGACCCCGACGCGGAACGGCCCGGCATCCAATACTCACCCACCGGGTGGCGCGGCCTCGTGATCAACGAAGGACAGTCGCAGGAGGCGTTCACCGACGTCTTCCGCGCACAGCACGAACGGATGAGCGAGTGACGGGCAGCACGACGGGCGGATCCGCCGCGGTGATCCAGCGGATCGGCAGGGGCGTCTCGCGCGCCCCGCGCGCCATCGGCCGCCTCGTGACTCTTCTCGTCCAGACCCTCTGGCGCATCGCGCGCGACACCTGGCTGTGGTGCGAGGCATGGCTGCTCGACAACAAGGCATCGCTTTACGGCATCGCCGTCACCCGCATCCTCATCGGCCTCACCGGCATCGGGCTGCTGCTGTCGAACTTCTCCACGCGCCTGTACACGTTCGGATCCGGGTCGGCCTGGAACGGCGAGGGCGCCGAACCCGTCAGCGACTTCCCCAAGATCTGGATCTTCAGCTGGTTCCACCGCGTCGCCTACGACGACGTGCTGTTCACCACCCTCTACCTGGTGCTGTTCGCGCTCGCCGTGCTCTTTACGATCGGGTGGCGCTTCAAGATCGTGCTGCCCGTCTACTTCATCCTCTGGGTCAGCTTCATCGAGATGAGCGACGCGGTCGGCGACCAGGGCGACAACATGTACCGCATCGTGCTGCTGCTTCTGCTGTTCGCCGATCCGGCGGCGCGCTGGTCGATCGACGCGCGACGCCGCGCGAAGAACGACTTCCGCACGATCCTGCCCCGCGAGATCAGCAACCTGCTGCACAACCTCGCGCTCGTGGCGCTCACCGCACAGGTCATCTTCGTCTACGTCTCGGGCGGTCTGTACAAGGCGGGCGGCGACCCCTGGTCGGGCGGCTACGCGGTGTACAACCCGCTCATGACCGAGCGGTTCGGCACCTGGCCCGTGCTGAGCGAGTTCTTCACGGCGTGGGGGCCGGCCGTCACCATGATCAGCTGGGGATCGATCATCCTGCAGATCGCCTTCCCGTTCATGCTGCTCACCCGGCCGACGCGCATCATCGCGCTGTGCGGCATCATGTCGTTCCACATCGGCATCGGCGTGCTCATGGGCCTGCCCTGGTTCTCGCTCGCCATGATCGGCATCGACTTCATCTTCATCCGCGATCGCACGTGGAAGCACATGCTCCAGCTGGCACGCGGCGCGTTCCGCGAGAGCGAATCGGAGTGGGCCGACCAAAAGGAGCGCGTCGAGGTGTGATCCCGGTTGTTGTGGGGGAACAAACGAATCCGCCGCACAATGAGGATCCGCATAGATTCTCAGGTGACAGACCTCACCCCGATGAGAGGAAGCACCGTGGCCGACATCGCCGTTCGCCCTGCCGCACCCGCCCCGAAGGATTCGACCGCGCACGTGTCGATCGACGTCGACGCCCTCACCCCGCACCTGCTCGGTACGTGGAAGGACATCCGTCTCGAGGCGCGCGAGATGATCAAGGACGAGGCGTTCTGGCAGATTCCGGGGCAGCACTACCACGAGCACCGCGAGCGCGTGTTCGCGCAGACGCAGATGCTCGCCGATCTCGGCGCCGGCTCGCGCGCCTTCCCCGTGGAGTACGGCGGGCGCGACACCCAGGGCGGCAACCTCGCCGGCTTCGAGGAGCTCGTGCTGGCCGACCCCAGCCTGCAGATCAAATCGGGCGTGCAATGGGGCCTGTTCACGTCGGCGATCTACCAGCTCGGCACGAAGAAGCACTGGGACAAGTGGCTTCCCGACGCGGTCAGCCTCGCGCTTCCCGGCGCCTTCGCGATGACCGAGATCGGCCACGGATCCGATGTGCAGTCGATCGCGACGACGGCGACCTACGATCCCGAGACCGAAGAGTTCGTCATCGTCACGCCGTTCCGCGGCGCCTACAAGGACTACCTCGGCAACGCCGCCGTCCACGGCCGCGCCGCGACGGTGTTCGCGCAGCTCATCACCGGGGGCGTCAACTACGGCGTGCACTGCTTCTTCGTGCCGATCCGCGATGAGGCCGGCGAGAACCTGCCCGGCATCACGAGCGAAGACGACGGCCCGAAGGGCGGCCTCAACGGCATCGACAACGGCCGCCTCGCCTTCGACCACGTGCGCGTGCCGCGCGAGAACCTGCTGAACCGCTACGGCGATGTCGCCGCCGACGGCACCTACTCGAGCCCCATCGCGAGCCCCGGCCGCCGCTTCTTCACGATGCTCGGCGCGCTCGTGCAGGGCCGCGTCTCGCTCGACGGCGCCGCCACCTGGGCCGCCGCGCTCTCGCTCAAGATCGCCGTCACCTACGGCAACCAGCGGCGCCAGTTCGACGACGGCACCGGAAACGAGACGGTGCTGCTCGACTACGGCAAGCACCGCCGCCGCCTGCTGCCGAGGCTCGCCACCGCGTACGCCCAGGCCTTCAGCCACGACGAGCTGCTGCAGAAGTTCGACGCTGTCTTCAGCGGTGCCGAAGACACCGACGAGAACCGGCAGGATCTCGAGACGCTCGCCGCGGCGCTCAAGCCGCTGTCGACATGGAACGCCCTCGACACGATCCAGGAGGCGCGCGAGGCGTGCGGCGGCCAGGGCTACCTCGCCGAGAACCGTCTGGTCGGGCTGCACCAGGACCTCGACGTGTACGCCACGTTCGAGGGAGACAACAACGTGCTGCTGCAGCTGGTCGGCAAGCGCCTGCTCGGTGACTTCGCCGCGCAGTTCAAGGGCAAGGATGCCGGTGCGCTCGCGGCCTATGCCGCCAAGCAGGGCGCATCTCGCCTGTTCCACGGCGCCGGCCTGCGCCGCCTGGGGCAGACGGTCGTCGACTTCGGATCCACGGCCCGCTCGGTCGAGCTCGGGCTGCGGGCCGAGGACCAGCACGAACTGCTCACCGACCGCGTGCAGCAGATGATCGCCGACGTGGGCGCCCGCCTGAACGCGGCGCGCAAGCTGCCCGCGGCCGAGGCCCAGGCCGTGTTCAACGACAACCAGGTCGAGCTGCTCGAGGCGTCGCGCGCGCACGGAGAGCTGCTGCAATGGGAGGCCTTCACCGACGCGCTGGGGCGCATCGAGCACGAGGGCAACCGCACGGTGCTCACCTGGATGCGCGACCTGTTCGGCCTGCAGCTGATCGAGAAGCACCTCGCGTGGCACATCATGAACGGCCGCCTGTCGACGCAGCGCGCCGCGTCGGTGACCCGCTACATCGATCGCCTCTGCACGCGGCTGCGCCCGCACGCGCAGGATCTCGTCGACGCCTTCGGTTTCGCCCCCGAGCATGTGCGCGCGCCGATCGCCTCGGGCGCCGAGAACGAGCGCCAGGACGAAGCGCGCGCCCATTACGCCGACCTCCGCGCTCGGGGCGAGGAGCCCACGCCGGAGAAGCGCGCGACCGCGAAGTAGAACCTGCCTCCTTCCTTGATCGTCTGCTGAGTGCGGGCGCGAGCGTTCCCTCGCGCCCGCACTGTTTGCGCCGCGATGTGGGGAGGTCGGCTTCATTCGTTCGCGGCGTGTCGGCGCGGTTAGAGTAGAAAGGCTGGGTAGGCGTGCCCTCCCGACTTCTTGACTGACCGCATCCGCTTGGGGGAGCAGACGATGAGCGCAGCGAACTGGTTTCGCGGGCGTCGTGGTGCCCTGACGGGAACATCCATCGTCGCGGCCGGCGCCATCGCTCTGACCGGCTTCGCCGTCGCGTACGACGGCAACCCCACGGCCGAGGTCGAGCTCGATGCGGGCAGCGTGTGGGTCACGAAGACCTCGAGCGAGGTGCTCGGTCACCTCAATACCTCCTCGGCGCTGCTCGACGGCCAGCTGCGCGGCGTCTCGAGCGACCGCATCGATGTGATGCAGGAGCGCGACGGCGCGGTGATCTTCGACAGCGGCGACAGCACGCTCGCCCGCATCGACGGCGCCGACATGGTGCTCGGCGACCGCGTGCAGCTCCCCGCCGGAGCCCGCGTGCAGCGCGGTGCCGACACGGTGGCGATCCTCGTGCCGAACGAGGGCAGCCTGTATCTGTCGGGCATCGACGAGATCGGCTCGTTCGATCCGGCCGAAGCCGAGCCGGCGGTCGAACTCGGCGCTGACGCTGTGATGACCGTCGGCCTCGACGGCACCGTGCACACGTTCGAGCCCGGCGAACAGGTGCTGACCACCATCGAGATGGGCGCCGACGGATCCGTTGCGGGCGAACCGGTCGAGCAGACGCTCGAGGGCGTCTCCGGATCGAGCGCAGAGATCACCTCGGTCGGGTCCGTGCCCGTCGTGCTCGACAAGGCCGAGGGCATCGTCGCGACGCCCGATGGCCTCGCGACGTCGATCGGATCCGCGGACGACGCGCGCCTCGCCGCCGACGCTCCGCGGGGCGAGGTCGTGCGCGTGGCCACGTCGACGTCGCTGGTCGATGTGCCGCTCGACGGATCCGAGGCGACGCTCACCGCGAACGGCGGCGCGGCGGGAACGCCGCTCGAGCCCGTCGTCGCGGGTGAATGCGCGTAC
This sequence comes from Candidatus Microbacterium stercoravium, assembly GCA_019117025.1. Taxonomy (GTDB): domain Bacteria; phylum Actinomycetota; class Actinomycetes; order Actinomycetales; family Microbacteriaceae; genus Microbacterium; species Microbacterium stercoravium. The sequence continues at coordinate 5,586 of DXAM01000144.1, forward strand.
GGCGCGTGGCAGGGATCCCAGCAGATCGTGCGCGACTGCGCCGA
>DXAM01000145.1 GCA_019117025.1 Candidatus Microbacterium stercoravium
TTCTGCGCGCAGCTGGCCGCGGCGACGGGCGGCGTGCGCGGTCTGGCCGACGGATCCGCCGAGCTCGCGGCCGCGGCGACGCAGACGAACGGCGGCGCCCAGCAGGTCGCGGGCGGCGCGACCGCCCTCGCCGGCAGCGTGGATCCGCTCGTCGCGGGCGCGGAGAAGCTCGCGGGCGGCGCGGCTCAGCTCTCGGACGGTGCGGACGAGCTCGTGCCCGGGGCACAGCAGCTCGCGGACGGCGCGGCAGAGTTCGCCCCCGGGGCGACGGCGCTCGCGGACGGCGCGACGCAGCTCGCCGACGGCATCGACCAGCTCGCGCCCGGCGCCGATCAGGTCGCCGGCGGCGCATCCGAGCTCGCGGGCGGGATCTCGCAGCTCGCACCGGGAGCACGACAGGTCGCGGACGGCACGTCGCAGCTCGGCGACGGACTCGCCCAGGCACAGCCGGGTGCGGCCCAGCTCGCCGACGGCGCGACGCAGCTCGCCGACGGCGCCGCCGAGCTCGCGCCCGGCTCGCGCCAGGTGGCCGACGGCGCGGCCCAGCTCGCCGCGAACTCCCCCGCCCTCGTGTCGGGCGCGACGCAGCTGGCGGCGGGCACGACCGAGCTCGCGGGCGGCGCGAGTCGGCTCGGGGACGGGGCGATGCAGGCCATGACGGGCACGTACTCGCTCGCCGACGGCATCTCGATGCTCGGCGACGGTGCGCGCGAAGCCGGATCCGGCACCACTCAGCTCGCCGACGGCGCGACCGCGCTGTCGGACGGCGCGGGCGACCTCGCAGACGGCATCGGCCAGCTGGGCGACGGCGCGGCCGAGCTCGGCGACGGACTCGGCACGGCCGTCGACCAGCTTCCGAGCCTCGATGACCAGCAGGCCGCTGATCTCGCCTCGGTCGTGCGCGCCCCCGTCGGCACCGACGACAACGGCCTGACGCTGTTCGGCGACGGTGCGATCCCGCTCCTCGCGGCGGTCGTGCTGTGGTTCGGATCCCTCGCGACCTACCTCGTCTTCCGTCCCGTCACCTCGCGACTGCTGACCTCGCGCCGGTCCTCGCTGTCGCTCGCGGCGCGCGGCTTCCTGCCGGGCGGCCTCGCGGGCCTCGTGCAGGGGCTGCTCGTGGCCGGCATCGTGGTGTGGACGGGCGACTACTCGGCATCGCAGGCGTGGTCGCTCGTCGCCGTGGCAGCAGTGACGGGCGTCGCGTTCGCGGCGATCCATCAGGCGCTCGCGGCGGTGCTCGGCGGAATCGGCCGCTGGATCGCGGCGATCGCCGGAGCCCTCGCGGTCTCCGTGAGCATCGTCTCGACGACGCCGGGCGTCCTCGCCGAGCTCGCGGGCATGCTGCCGACCTCTCCCGCGATCACCGCCTTCCTCGGCGCGATCACATCGGGCGTCGTCAGCGGATCCCTCGTCGCGCTCGCGGTGTGGGCGGTGCTCGCGTTCGTCGTGACGCTCGTGTCGACCACGACCCGCCGCTCAACGACCCCGCAGGCGGTCTTCGCCTGACTGACGCGGCTCCGGTGACCCGAACGGATGTGCGGGGAGCAAGATGCGTACGTTTGCGTCACCGGAGTAGAGGTGCGCGGGGCGCCAGATGCATGCATTTGCGTCACGGGAGACAAGACGCGCGCCGTTTCAGTGACACAAACGGATGCACCTCGAGGCGGATTCATTCGTTTGCGTCACCGCAGTGGGGGCACGGGCGGCTCCGGTGACGCAAACGAACACCGGCAACGGCGGATCCGTCCGTGTGCGTCACGAGCGTCACCGCGCGTCATTCCCATGCCACAGACGAATGTCCGTAGCGACCGATCCGTGCGTTCGCGTCACGGGAGACGACGCGCACCGTTCCATTGACGCAAACGGATCCGAGGGGCCACAGATGCACATATTTGCGTCACGCGAAGCCGGCGCACGCGCTCCCGACGGCATACCAACACCTGCGATGACGCATCCGTACGTTCTCGTCACGAGAGCCGACACGCGCGCAGCTCCAATGCCATAAACGGATGCCCGAAACGACCAACCCGTACGCTCGCGTCGCGGGAGACGACGCACGCCGTTCGCATGACACCAACTGACGTCTGCAGCGGAACGAGCGTGCGCTTCTGTCACCGGAGTCCGAACGTGCCGCCTTCCGGCCTCCAGCCGCGCTCGATCAGTGCGGCATGCACTCGGCGCGCGACGATGTTCGGGAATCGCAGCGTCTCGGACGTCACCTGAATGACGATCCATCCTTCGGCCCGCAAGCGTTCGACCCGCTCGATGTCCATCGCATACTGCGTGCCGTGCAGCTGCCCCTGGTACTCGATCGCGATCTTCAGTTCGGGATAGGCGAGATCGGGGCACGCGAGAAAGTCGCCGTGCGCGTCCGAGACATCGACGTTGAGGCGTGGCTCGGGAAGCCCCGCGTCGATGAGCAGCAGCCTCGTCGCTGTTTCGCGCGGCGACCACGCATCGAGACGGATCAGCGGAAGCGCCTCGCGCAATGTTGCAGCCCCGCGGCGTCGGCTCACGGTCGCCGCGGCTTCGAGCTGTGCGAGCGTGGCCAGCGGCGGACGTCCCGGATGCGGACGATTCTCACCGGTGCGCCAGACCCGACACCCGTAATCGCCGAGCGCGACGAGCTCATCTCGTGACATCGCTGCGCCCATCGACGCCCACATCGTCGCGAACGACGCAACGCGCAGTCCCTGCACGATGCGAGTCGACGTCGCCGCAAGGCTGGCGCGGTGACCTCGCACGCCTCGACCGCGGGGCAAGGATCCGTTCCCCAGCACCGATACGTCGAGTTCCTCGCGCTCGTGAGTCGCCAGCGGGCCGCCCCATATCGCGATAGCTGTCTCATGGCTGAAGAACTGGTTCTCACGCAGCAGCGGGGCATATGCCGTGGCGAGACGCACGAGCTCCGCCCGCCGCTCGTCCCACGGATCCGTGCTGCTTTCGCGAAGTTGGGAGAGCGCCCGCACACCATGAAACGGTCGCTCGAGGTCGCGCCCCCGCAAGCGGCCCGGCCCCACGCCCGCAGCGAGCGCGTCGCCGACGAGGAACACCGGGCCGAGGTCACGAGGTATCTGTTTGCGTGCACCCATTCGAGAACTCTGCCGCAGATAGCGACACGCTGCAGAAGTTATCCACAAGCCTGGCGGGAGGCACTCGCTACCCCGGGCACGGCAAGCGTTCGTTCGCGTCACGGGAGCAGCGGCAGAGGCGACTCCCATGACGCAAACGAATCGATCCGTCGCCCACCGGGTACGTTTGCGTCACCAGAGCGGTGAACTGGGCAGTTCGCGAGCTGCAAACGCATGGATCCATTGCCAACGGGGGTGCGTTTGCGCCGCCTCGCGCCGCCGGACGCGTCTCCAGTGACGCAAACGGCGACGATCCTCGCCACGCACCTTCATTCTCGTCACGGGAGCAACGGCGGTCGCGGTCCCGTGACGCGAACGCACCGATCCGTCCCTCGCGGGGTGCGCGCGGCCGCGCAGCATCGGAGCAAGTTCCCGTGACGCAAACGGCGACGATCCTCGCCACACACCTACGTTCGCGTCACCGAAGCGATCACGGAGGCGATTACGGTGACGCGAACGAACGGATCCTCCACTAGCGCGATGCTCGCGCGGCCGCGCAGTGCCGGAGCCAATTCCCATGACGCAACCGAACGGATCCGTCACCAGCGAGGTGCGATCACGCCGCCGCGCGGCGCCGGAGCCAGTTCCCGTGTCGCAAACGGCGACATTCCTCGCCACGCACCTTCGTTCGCGTCACCTGAGCAGTTAGAGAGGCGATTCCTATGACGCAAACAAACCGATCCATCACCAGCCGGGTGCGTTTGCGTCACCGGAACCGGACGCTCGGCCGCCGCGTATCGCAACCGCGCGGATCCGTCGCCAACGGGGTGCGCGCGTAGCCGCGCAGCACCGGAGGCGGCTCCCGTGACCCAAACGGCGACATTCCTCGCCATACGCCTACGTTCGCGTCACCGGAGCAACGGCGGACGCGACTCCCGTGACGCAACCGAACCGATCCGTCGCCCGCAGGGCGCGTTTGCGTCACCAGAACCGGACGCTCGACGGCCGCGTAACGCAACCGAACGGATCCGTCACCAGCGCGGCCGCGCAGCACCGGAGCCAGTTCCCGTGACGCAAACGGCGCCGATCCGCGACGTGAACCTACGTTCGCGTCACCGGAGCGGTGACGGACGCGGCTCCCGTGACGCAAACAGCCCCATCCGTCCCCCGCGAGGTGCGTTTGCGTCACCGGAACCGACTGCCCGGCGAAGTCCG
>DXAM01000146.1 GCA_019117025.1 Candidatus Microbacterium stercoravium
TCTCGTCGATGCCGGGGCAGGTGCAACACACGCTCGACTCGCTGCGTCGCGCGGCCGTCGACGCGGCGGAGGCCGGCATCGGCGGGCTCATGCTCTTCGGTGTTCCCGCCGTGCGCGATGCGACTGGAAGCGGCGCCGTCGACCCGCACGGGATCCTCAACCTCGCGGTCGGCGAGATCGCGCGAGAGGTTGGCGATGCGCTCGTCGTGCAGACCGACCTGTGCCTCGACGAGTTCACCGACCATGGCCACTGCGGCGTGCTGACGCCGTCCGGGGCCGTCGACAACGACGCGACCCTCTCCCGGTACGCCGAGATGGGCATCGCGCAGGCGCGGGCGGGATCGCAGCTGCTCGGCCTCAGCGGCATGATGGACGGACAAGTCGCTGCGGTGCGGGAGGCGCTCGACGACGAGGGCTTCACCGACACGATCCTGATGGCCTACTCCGCGAAGTACGCCGGCGCGTTCTACGGGCCGTTCCGCGAGGCCGTCGACTCCCAGCTGACGGGCGATCGCCGGACGTACCAGATGGATCCACCCAACGCGCGGGAGGGCGTGCGCGAGGCCTTGCTCGACATCGAGGAGGGCGCCGACATCGTCATGGTCAAGCCCGGCCTGCCGTACCTCGACGTGCTCGCCGACGTGCGCGGATCCGTCGACGTGCCGGTCTGGGCCTATCAGGTGTCGGGCGAGTACTCGATGGTCGAGGCGGCCGTGGAGAAGGGGTGGCTCGATCGCCGCGCCACGGTGCTCGATTCGCTCACGGCGTTTGCGCGCGCGGGCGCCGACGCGATTCTCACCTACTGGGCCGTCGAGGCCGCGGGCTGGCTCCGCGACGAGGCGTAACACCCGGGCACGCCGCTCCCCAGCGCCGGAAGCGGCTACAATTGTTGTCTACCGGACCAAATTAGGCTGGAGAGTCGACGATGACGCATGCCCCCAACGGCGATGCCGCGCGACCGGTATGGACCGATCCCACGGCGGATCCGGACGCACGGGTCGACGCTCTGTTGGCGCAGATGACCTGGGACGAGAAGGTTGCGCAGCTCGGCGGCTACTGGGCGGATCGGCGGGACTCGACCGAGATCATCGCGCCGATGCAGGACGTCTTCTCGGCGGGTCGGCCGCCCTTCGACGAGGCGACGAGAGACGGCATCGGGCATCTCACGCGCGTCTTCGGCACGACGCCGGTCGCCCCGCGCGACGGCATGGCGCAGGTCGAGGCCGCGCAACGGCACCTGATCGAGAACACGCGACTCGGTATCCCGGCGATCGTCCACGAGGAGTGCCTCACGGGCTTCACGACCCTCGGCGCGACCGTCTACCCCGCTCCGATGGCCTGGGCGGCGACGTTCGATCCGGCGCTCGTGCGCGAGATGGCCGGCGCGATCGGATCCGACATGGCGGCCGTCGGCGTGCACCAGGGGCTGTCTCCCGTGCTGGACGTCGTCACCGACTATCGGTGGGGGCGCGTCGAGGAGACGCTCGGCGAGGATCCGTACGTCGTGTCGACACTGGCGACCGCCTACGTGCGCGGGCTGCAGGAGAACGGCGTCATCGCGACGCTCAAGCACTTCGCGGGCCACGCCAGCTCGCGCGGCGGACGCAACCACGCGCCGGTCGCCCTGGGCGAGCGCGAGCTGCGGGATCTCGTGCTGCCGCCGTTCGAGATGGCGGTGCGCCTCGGGCAGGCCGCGAGCGTCATGAACTCGTACACCGAGCTCGACCACGTGCCGGCTGCCGCCGACCGGTGGCTGCTCACCGAGCTGCTGCGCGGAGAGTGGGGCTTCGACGGTACCGTCGTGTCGGACTACTGGGCCGTCGCGTTCCTCAAGGCGAAGCACGGCGTCGCCGCGACCGTGGCCGACGCGGGGCGCCTCGCCCTGCACGCCGGCCTCGACATCGAGCTGCCGGACATCTCCGCCTACCGCCAGCTCACCGAGGGCGACCCGGATCCGGATCAGACCATAGCCGACGTCGAGACGTCCGCACGCCGGATCCTGCGGCAGAAGCTCGACGCGGGTCTCCTCGACGCCGACTGGCGTCCGCGGGATCCGGAGGGCGTCGACCTCGACAGCCCGCGCAACCGCGCGATCGCCCGCCGTCTCGCCGACGAGTCGATCGTGCTGCTCGACAACCGCGCCGGCGCGCTTCCGCTCGCGGCGGACGCGGCGCGGATCGCGGTCGTCGGCCCCTGTGTCGACGATCCCCGCGCGATGATGGGCGCGTACTCGTACCCGATCCACGTGCTGCCCCGGCACCCGCAGCTGGGGCTCGGCCTCGACGCGACCGCGATTCCCGAGGCCCTCGGCACCGCGCTTCCCGGCGCCGACGTCGTCGCGCTGCGCGGGTGTCCGCTCGTGGATCCACCCGAGGCCGACGAGGTCGCGCGCGCGGCCGCGACGGCCGCCGAGAGCGACGTCATCGTCGCGGTCGTGGGCGATCGCGCGGGCATGTTCGGCAAGGGCACCTCGGGTGAGGGATCCGACGCACCCAGCCTCGACCTCCCGGGCTCGCAGGGCGACCTCGTCGAGGCGCTGCTGGCGACCGGCCGCCCCGTCGTGCTCGTCGTGATGTCGGGGCGCCCGTACGCGCTCGGAGCATACGTCGACCGCGCCGCGGCGATCGTGCAGACGTTCATGCCGGGCGTCGAGGGCGCGCACGCGCTCGCGGGCGTGCTGAGCGGATCCGTCAACCCGAGCGGGCACCTGCCCGTGCAGATCCCGCGCACGAACGGCGCCCTGCCGCACACCTATCTCGCGCCGCCGCTCGGACAGGACGGCGACCGGATCAGCAACCTGTCGATCGCCCCCGCCTTTCCGTTCGGCCACGGGCTGTCCTACACGACGTTCGCATACGGCGAGCTGCGGCTCGACCGCGACGCGATCGCGAACGACGGCACCGTCACCGCAGAGACGACCGTCAGCAACACCGGATCGCGGCCCGGCGCCACCGTCGTGCAGCTCTACGCCGCCGATCCGGTGGCGCAGATCACGCGACCCGTGCAGCAGCTCGTCGGCTACGCCCGCGTCGACCTCGCCCCCGGCGAGACGGCTCGCGTGGCGTTTGAACTGCACGCCGACCGCTTCAGCTTCACGGGACTGTCCCGCCGTCGCATCGTCGAGCCGGGCGCGGTGCGGCTGACGGCGGGGCTGTCGCTGACCGACGTCGGTGACCCTGCCGAACTGACGATCGAGGGGGCGGTGCGCGAGGTCGACTGCCCCGTGCTCGAGACCGCCGTCACCATCCACCCCACCGCGAAGGACTGACGATGTACACCGCCGAGACCTGGCCGATCGCCGCCGCCACCCTCCCGTTCCCGGGCCGCACGAGCGACGGTCGCAGCGTCGCCGAGGCGGGCGCGGAAG
>DXAM01000147.1 GCA_019117025.1 Candidatus Microbacterium stercoravium
AGACCGCGGCGGTCGCGACCGCGGCGCTCGGCGCGATCTGGCCGCGCACCGGTCTCGCGTGGTTCTCCCTCGCCGTCGTTCCGCTCGGCGTGCTGTGGCAGCCGCTCGGCCTCGCTCCGACGATGCTCGCGGTCGCCGCGCTGCATCTCGGGCACGTGCTCGCCGCGATGATGCTCGCGATCCCCGCGCGGTCCCGCGTCTCGCTCGCCGCGCTGCGCCCGACCGCGATGCGATGGCTCGGCGTGCAGGTCGTCGCGCAGGCGCTCGCCGTCGTCGCGGTCGCACTGCCTCGCGCCGACGGGCCCGGTCTCGCCTGGGCTGCTCCCGTCGGCGCCGGTGCCGTGGCGATCCTGGCCGTCTTGCTGCTGCTCGGGCTCGACACGCCGCGACATCCCGAACAGACCGCGCCGCACGAACAAAGTTTCGAATAGGATGTAACCCGTGCCGATCATCCCCGTGAACTCAGACCATAAGATCACCGTGCGCGGCGCGCGCGTGCACAACCTCCGGAACGTCGATCTGGAGGTGCCGCGCGACAAGATGATCGTCTTCACGGGGCTGTCCGGATCCGGCAAGTCGTCGCTCGCGTTCGACACGATCTTCGCCGAGGGCCAGCGCCGCTACGTCGAGTCGCTCAGCGCGTACGCCCGCCAGTTCCTCGGGCAGGTCGACCGCCCCGACGTCGATGCGATCGAGGGGCTGAGCCCCGCGGTGTCGATCGATCAGAAGTCGACCAACCGCAACCCGCGCTCGACCGTCGGCACCATCACCGAGATCTACGACTACATGCGCCTGCTCTGGGCGCGCATCGGCATCGCGCACTGCCCCGTGTGCGACGCCGTCATCGAACGGCAGACGGTGCAGCAGATCGCCGATCAGCTGGTGCAGCTCCCGGAGGGCACGCGATTCCAGGTCGTCGCGCCGATCGTGAACCAGAAGAAGGGCGAGTTCGTCGACCTGTTCGCCGAACTCGGCTCGAAGGGATTCTCGCGCGCGATCGTCGACGGCGAGCTGATCCAGCTCTCCGAGCCGCCGAAGCTCAAGAAGAGCTACAAGCACGACATCTCGGTCGTCGTCGATCGCCTCGTCGCGCGCGGCGAGAGCATGATCGGCCGCATCACCGACTCGGTCGAGACGGCTCGCGACCTCGCCGACGGCGTGATCCGGGTCAACTTCGTCGACGAGACCGGTGACGATGCCTGGCAGTCGTTCAGCGAGAACCTCTCGTGCCCCAACGGGCACGCACTGCAGCTGACCGAGATCGAGCCCCGCACGTTCTCGTTCAACGCGCCGTTCGGGGCGTGCCCCGCATGCTCGGGGCTCGGCACGAAGATGTCGGTCGACGTCGATCTCATGCTGGGCGACGACGAGCTCTCGATCAACGAGGGCGTGATCATTCCGTGGTCGACGCAGGGCAAGGGCCTCGCCCAGTACTTCGAGCGGCTGCTCGTCGGTCTCTCCGACGACCTGAACTTCTCACTGACCGCGCCGTGGGCGGCGCTGCCCGAGGCCGTGCGCGAAGCGGTGCTGTACGGGCAGGACTACAAGGTCAACGTGCGCTACAAGAACCGGTGGGGCCGCGAGGTGCGCTACGCGAGCGGGTTCGAGGGCGTCGTGCCCTACATCGAGCGCCAGTACGCGCAGGCCGAGTCCGACACGCAGCGCGCCCGCTGGGCCGACTACCTGCGCGAGATCCCCTGCGGCACGTGCGGCGGGGCGCGCCTCAAGCCCGAGGTGCTCGCCGTGCGCGTCGCCGACCGCTCGATCGCCGACGTGGCCGAGCTCAGCCTCGACGAGTCGATGCAGCTCATGAATTCGATCGACCTCACCGCGCGCGAGGCGCAGATCGCCGCGCAGGTGCTGCGCGAGATCCGCGTTCGCCTCGAGTTCCTGCTGCGCGTGGGCCTCAACTACCTGTCGCTGAGCCGCGCCGCCGGGTCGCTCTCGGGCGGCGAAGCGCAGCGCATCCGCCTCGCCACGCAGATCGGCACGGGTCTGACGGGCGTGCTGTACGTGCTCGACGAGCCGTCGATCGGCCTGCACCAGCGCGATAACCGCCGCCTCATCGAGACGCTCGAGGCCCTTCGCGACCTCGGCAACACGCTCGTCGTCGTCGAGCACGACGAAGAGACGATCGAGTCGAGCGACTGGGTCGTCGACATCGGGCCGCGCGCGGGCGAGGGCGGCGGCGAAGTCATCCATTCGGGGCCGTACGCCGAGCTCGCGGGGGAGGCCCGCTCGATCACCGGAGACTACCTCGCGGGGCGCCGATCGATCGCCACGCCCGCGACGCGCCGCACGATCGACCGCAATCGCGTGCTGCAGGTCGTCGGGGCGCGCGAGAACAACCTGAAGAACGTCGATGCGACGATCCCGCTCGGCCTCTTCACGGCGGTGACCGGAGTGTCCGGATCGGGCAAGTCGACGCTGATCAACGACATCCTCTACCAGGTGCTGGCACAGAAGCTCAACGGCGCCCGCACCGTTCCGGGCAAGCACAAGCGGGTGACCGGGCTCGAGCACCTCGACAAGGTCGTGCACGTCGACCAGGCGCCGATCGGCCGCACCCCGCGGTCGAACCCAGCGACCTATACGGGCGTGTTCGACCGCATCCGCGGGCTGTTCGCCGAAACGCCCGAGGCGAAGGTGCGCGGCTATCTGGCGGGCCGGTTCAGCTTCAACGTCAAGGGCGGCCGCTGCGAGGCGTGCTCCGGCGACGGCACCCTCAAGATCGAGATGAACTTCCTCCCCGACGTGTACGTCGACTGCGAGGTGTGCGGCGGCAAGCGGTACAACCGCGACACCCTGCAGGTGCACTACAAGGGCAAGAACATCGCCGAGGTGCTCGAGATGTCGATCGCCGAGGCGGCGGAGTTCTTCGAGCCGATCCAGGCGATCCACCGGTACATGAAGACGCTCGTCGATGTGGGCCTCGGATACGTGCGGCTCGGCCAAGCGGCCACCACGCTGTCGGGCGGCGAAGCGCAGCGGGTGAAGCTCGCGACCGAGCTGCAGAAGCGCTCGAACGGCCGCAGCATCTACGTGCTCGACGAGCCGACCACGGGCCTGCACTTCGAAGACGTGCGCAAACTGCTGGAGGTGCTCAGCGGGCTCGTCGAGAAGGGCAACTCGGTCGTCGTGATCGAGCACAACCTCGACGTGATCAAATCGGCTGACTGGGTGGTCGACCTGGGGCCGGAGGGCGGATCCGGCGGCGGCACGATCGTCGCCACGGGAACGCCCGAGCAGGTCGCGAAGAACCCCGACAGCCACACCGGCGCCTTCCTCGCGGAGACGTTCGGCTACGTCGAGCGGAAGCGCACGGCCTGACGATGGCCGCGCAGCTCCCGTACAAGCCGGCGCCCGGCGAGATCCCCACCAATCCCGGGGTCTACCGCTTCCTCGGCGACGACGGCCGCGTGCTGTACGTCGGCAAGGCGAAGAACCTCCGGCAGCGGCTGTCGAACTACTTCGCTCCGCTGCACACACTGCACGAGCGCACGCGGCGCATGGTCACGACGGCGGTGAAGGTCGAATGGACCGTCGTTCCGACGGACGTCGATTCGCTGCAGCTCGAGTATCAGTGGATCAAGCAGTTCGATCCGCCGTTCAACGTCAAGTACCGCGACGACAAGTCGTATCCGTTCCTCGCCGTGACGCTCGCCGACGAGGCGCCGCGCGTGATGGTCACGCGCAATCGCAGGATCCGCGGCGCCACGTACTTCGGGCCCTACCCGAAGGTGTGGGCGGTGCGCGACACGATCGACCTCATGCTGAAGGTGTTCCCGATCCGCACCTGCAGCGACGCGTCGTACAAGCGCGCGATGCAGACGGGCAAGCCCTGCTTCCCCGGCCAGATCGGCAAGTGCGGCGGGCCGTGCTCCGGACGCGTGACGATCGACGAGCACCGCGCGATCGTCGATGACTTTGTCGCCTTCATGCGGGGCGGGGACCAGCGCTTCGCTCGCGAGCTGACGGCGCGCATGAAGGAGGCGTCCGCGGCGCTCGACTTCGAGAGCGCCGCCGTCTTCCGCGACCAGCTCGAGTCGATCGATGCCGTGCTCACCAAGAGTGCGCTCGTGCTGCCCGACAACGAGGACGCCGACCTGTTCGGGGTCGCGGAGGACGAGCTCGACGCGGCCGTGCACCATTTCGTCATCCGCGGCGGGCGCGTGCGCGGGGCCAGCTCGCAGACGGTCGACAAGGAGCTCGACATCTCGGGCGGCGACCTCGTCGAGCAGATCCTGCAGCGCGCGTACGGCGACGCCGAGCCGTCCGAGATCCCCCGCCGAGTGATCGTGCCCGTGCTGCCCGACGCGCACGACGAGCTCGAGCAGTTCCTCGAGGCGCGGCGCGGGCGCCGCGTCGAGATCCAGGTCGCCCAGCGCGGTCAGCGCGCCGAGCTGATGCGCAACGCCACGCTCAACGCCACGCAGGCGCTCGTGCGGCACAAGACGCAGCGCACGAGCGACTACTCGACGCGCACGCAGGCCCTCGCCGACCTGCAGGAGGCGCTCGGCATGAGCGAGGCGCCGCTGCGCATCGAGTGCTACGACATCTCTCACCTGCAGGGCACGAACGTCGTCGGGTCGATGGTCGTCTTCGAAGACGGCCTGCCGCGCAAAGACCAGTACCGCTCGTTCTCGATCGCCGAGACCACCGACGACACCGACAGCATCCACCAGGTGCTCACCCGTCGGCTCGCCCGCCTCGACGAGCCCCACGAACAGGAGCAGACGGGCAGGCCGCGGTTCTCGTACCCGCCGCAGCTGCTGCTCGTCGACGGCGGCCGGCCGCAGGTCAGCGCCGCTGCGCGCGCCCTCGCGGAATCCGGACGCACCGGCATCGCCCTCGCGGGCATCGCCAAGCGGCTCGAAGAGCTCTGGCTGCCCGACGACGACTATCCCGTGATCCTCCCGCGCTCCTCCGAGGCGCTGTACCTCGTGCAGCGACTGCGCGACGAGGCCCACCGCTTCGCGATCACCCACCAGCGCAAGCGGCGTCGACGCGACATCCGCTCGGTGCTCGCCGAGGTGCCTGGCCTGGGAGACGCGCGCATCAAGGCGCTGCTCACCCATTTCGGATCTGTCGCGGCGCTGCGCGAAGCGAGCGTCGCGCAGATCGAGGAGCTGCCCGGCATCGGTCCGAAGCTCGCGGCCGCGATCCACGCGCATCTCGCGCGCGGATGAGCGTGTCGATAGTGTGAGGGTGTGAGCATGAGCAGCGAGACCCGCGGCGAGGTCCTGATCGTCACGGGCATGTCGGGCGCCGGACGGTCGACGGCCGCCAACGCGCTCGAGGACCGCGGCTGGTACGTGGTCGACAACCTTCCGCCGCAGATGCTGCGCCCGCTGCTCGAACTCGCCGGCCGCGTCGACGGCCAGCTGCCGCGGGTCGCCGCCGTCGTCGATGTGCGCGGCGGAGAGCTGTTCGCCGATCTGGCGCAGATCGTGCGCCAGCTGCGCGAGGCGAACAATCTGCGCATCATCTTCCTCGACGCGAGCGACGAGCAGCTCGTGCGCCGGTTCGAACAGGTGCGCCGCCCGCACCCGCTGCAGGCCGATGGCACGCTCCTCGACGGCATCCACGAGGAACGGCGGCAGCTGCAGGGGATCCGCGAGCGCAGCGACATCTCGATCGACACGACGCAGCTCAACGTGCACCAGCTCGCGAATCGCATCGCCGAGATGTTCGAGGGCGAGGACACGCCCCGGCACCGCGTGACGATCATGAGCTTCGGCTTCAAATACGGCCTGCCGCCCGACGCCGATCTCGTGGCCGACATGCGCTTCCTGCCGAATCCGTTCTGGATCGACGACCTGCGCGGGCTCACGGGGGAGGACCCCCGGGTGGGCGAGTACGTGCTGTCGCAGGAGGGCGCGGACGAGTTCCTCGACGCGTACGTCGCCGCCGTGCGGCCGATCCTGGCGGGCTATCAGCGCGAGAACAAGTCGCACTCCACGATCGCGATCGGCTGCACGGGCGGCAAGCATCGCTCGGTCGCGATGGCGCTCGCGCTGGGCGATCGACTGCACGGCGACAGCGAGGTCCAGGTGCGCGTGAAGCATCGCGATCTGGGCCGGGAGTAAGACATTCATAACCCCGCACGCTGAGAGTTCGGCCCCGCAGACGGCCCCCGTGCCCAGGTAGGCTGGTGTCCCGCTCCCACCGGAGCCGAAACGCCCCTGAGACCGAGGAGATCCGTGGCACTGACCAAGGATGTGAAGGCCGAGCTCATCGCCGTTCGCGACCCGCGACCGAACGTCCGCATCGCCGAGACGACCGCACTTCTGCGCTTCGCCGGCGGCCTGCACTCGATCGCCGGACGCGTCGCCGTCGAGGCCGAGGTCGACGACCGGCGCCTCGCGATCCGCACGGCCCGCGACATCGCCGACATCTACGGCGTGCGACCCGAGCTCGCACACATCCAGGCGTCCGGCGCCCGCGAGGGCGAGCGCTTCGCCGTGCGGGTCGTCAACGGCGGCGAGACCCTCGCCCGCCAGACCGGTCTGCTCGACGGCCGCCGCCGCCCCGTGCGCGGCCTGCCGAACAAGCTCACGACCGGAAACCGCGACGACCTCGCCGCGATCTGGCGCGGCGCGTTCCTCGCCGCCGGAAGCGTGTCGGAGCCCGGCCGATCCGCGTCGCTCGACATCGCCTGCCCTTCGGGCGAAGCGGGGATGGCGCTCGTCGGCGCCGCGCACCGCATCGGCATCCAGGCCAAGCAGCGCGAGGTGCGCGGCGTGCCCCGCGTGGTCGTGCGCGACGCCGAGGCGATCCGCGCCATGCTGCTCGCGATGGGCGCCGAGAAGGCCGCCTCGAGCTGGGACGAGATGCGTCAGCGCCGCGAAGTGCGCGCGGGCGTGAACCGTCTCGTCAACTTCGACGACGCGAACCTGCGCCGCTCCGCACAGGCGGCCGTCGCGGCCTGCGCGCGCGTGGAGCGCGCGCTCGAGATCCTGGGCGATGACGTGCCCGATCACCTCAAGCAGGCGGGCGACCTGCGCCTCGCCCACCGTGACGCGAGCCTCGATGAACTCGGCCACCACGCCGATCCGCCGCTCACGAAGGACGCGGTGGCCGGTCGGATCCGCCGCCTGCTCGCGATGGCCGACAAGCGCGCCACGGCCGAGGGGATCCCGGGCACGGAGTCGGCGGTTCCGTCGCAGGAGCCCGTCGCGTAGCGAGCCCGGACGGTTACGCGGCGACATGAGCGTGCGCCGGAGCCCTCGGGATCAGTAGGATGGGAACGTCCTCTCGGAGCGATGTCCTCGCGTCCGAGAATCCGGTATAAGAGAGAAGGCGTCTCATGGCCAAGTACACTCTTCCCGAACTCAGCTACGACTACGGAGCGCTCGAGCCGCACATCAGCGGTCGCATCATGGAGCTGCACCACTCGAAGCACCACAACGCATATGTGGGAGGTGCGAACACCGCGCTCGAGCAGCTCGCCGAGGCGCGATCGACCGGAAACTTCGGTTCGATCAACAAGCTCGAGAAGGACCTCGCGTTCAACCTCGGCGGTCACACGAACCACTCGATCTTCTGGACGAACCTGTCGCCCGAGGGCCAGGAGCGTCCGGAGGGCGAGATCGCCGCAGCGATCGACGAGCACTTCGGCTCGTTCGAAGGCTTCCAGGGTCAGTTCAATGCGGCGGCCCTCGGCATCCAGGGCTCCGGCTGGGCCGGCCTGTTCTGGGACTCGATCGGCCAGAACCTCATCGTGCAGCAGTTCTTCGACCAGCAGTCGCAGTTCGCTGCGGGCACGGTGCCGCTGCTCCTGCTCGACATGTGGGAGCACGCCTTCTATCTCGATTACCAGAACGTCAAGGGCGACTACGTCAAGGCGTTCTGGAACATCGTGAACTGGGACAACGTGTCGCAGCGCTTCAGCACGGCTCGCGAGAAGACCGCGGGCCTGCTGATCGCCAGCTGATGCGTCGCTGGGCCGGCGGAGTGCGGATCCGCCGGCCCAGCGCTTCCCTGTACGAACCCATCAATCGCCTCGGCAGAGGCACATACCCTAGGAGACACAGAGTGTCCGCACGGATCGGTATCAACGGCTTCGGCCGCATTGGACGCAACTTCATTCGCGCTGCGATCGCGCAGAACGCCGACTTCGAGGTTGTCGCGGTCAACGACCTCACTGACAACAAGACGCTTGCGCAGCTGCTCAAGTTCGACTCGGTCGGCGGCCCCCTCGGTCGCGAGGTGACCTACGACGACGACTCGATCACGGTCGACGGCACCGTCATCAAGGCCTTCGCCGAGCGCGACCCCGCCAAGCTCCCCTGGGGCGACCTCGGCGTCGACATCGTCATCGAGTCGACCGGACGCTTCACGCACTCCGACCAGGCGAAGGCTCACCTCGAGGCCGGCGCGAAGAAGGTCATCATCTCGGCCCCGGCCAAGGGCGATGTCGCGACGTACGCGATGGGCATCAACGCCGATCAGTACGACCCCGCCACCGAGCACATCCTCTCGAACGCGTCGTGCACCACGAACGCGCTCGCCCCGCTCGCGAAGGTCTTCAACGACGCCTTCGGCATCGAGCGCGGCTTCATGATGACGGCTCACGCCTACACGGCCGACCAGAACCTCCAGGACGGCCCCCACAGCGACCTGCGCCGTGCGCGCGGCGCCGCGATCAACATCGTGCCGACCTCGACCGGCGCCGCCAAGGCGATCGGCCTCGTGATGCCCGAGCTCAACGGCAAGCTCGACGGCACCAGCTACCGCGTGCCGGTTCCCACCGGCTCGATCGTCGACCTGACGCTCGTGACCCGCGAGGGCCTGACCGTCGACGAGATCAACGCGGCCTACAAGACCGCCGCGGAGGGCCCGCTCAAGGGCGTTCTGCAGTACTCGGACGACCCGCTGGTCTCGAGCGACATCCAGCTGAACCCGCACTCGTCGATCTTCGACTCGGGTCTAACCAGCGTCAGCGGCAACCTCGCCAAGGTGTCGTCGTGGTACGACAACGAGTGGGGCTACTCGAACCGTCTCGTCGACTTCGCGTCGCTCGTCGGCTCCAAGCTCTGAACGATCCGCAGATGATCGAACGCCCGTCCGCCCCCACGACGCGTCGTGCGGGCGGGCGGGCGTTCTCGCGTAGATTGGCGAACGATGACACTTCGTACTCTTGACTCCCTGGGCGATCTCGCGGGCACGCGCGTCTTCGTCCGTTGCGACTTCAACGTCCCGCTCGACGGCGACGGCAACATCACCGACGACGGCCGCGTGCGCGCCGCGATCCCCACGCTGAAGGCGCTCGTCGCCGCCGGTGCCAAGGTCGTCGCGAGCTCGCACCTCGGGCGTCCGAAGGGCGCCCCGGATCCCCAGTACTCGCTCGCGCCCGTGGCGGCGCGCCTCGGCGAGCTGCTCGGTCAGCCGGTCGCATTCGCGACCGACACGGTCGGCGCCTCGGCCGCGGAGGTCGCGGCCGCGCTCGAGAACGGGCAGGTCGCGGTTCTCGAGAACCTGCGCTTCAACGCCGGCGAGACGAGCAAGGACGCCGCGGAGCGCCGCGCGTTCGCCGAGCAGCTCGCGGCGTTCGCCGATGTGATGGTCTCCGACGGCTTCGGCGTCGTGCACCGCAAGCAGGCGAGCGTCTATGAGCTCGCGCAGATCCTTCCGTCGGCCGCGGGCGAGCTCGTGGCTCACGAGGTCGGCGTGCTCGACCGCCTGCTGAACGCGGCCGAGCGCCCGTACACAGTGGTGCTCGGCGGCTCCAAGGTCTCCGACAAGCTCGGGGTGATCGACAGCCTGCTGCCGCGCGTCGAGAAGCTGCTCATCGGCGGGGGCATGGCCTACACGTTCCTCGCCGCGCAGGGCCACGCGATCGGCAAGAGCCTCGTCGAGGCCGACCAGATCGACACGGCGAAGCGCTACATCGCGCAGGCGAGCGAGAAGGGCGTCGAGCTGCTGCTGCCGGTCGACAGCCTCATGGCCGAGTCGTTCGCGGCCGACGCCGCGCACGCGAACGCGCCGAGCGATGACCTCGAGGGCACGGCATACGGTTCCGCCGCGCTCGGGCTCGACATCGGACCCGCGACGGCCGAGCAGTTCGCCGCGGCGATCCGCTCGTCGAAGACGGTGTTCTGGAACGGCCCCATGGGTGTGTTCGAGTTCCCGGCCTTCGCCGGCGGCACGAAGGCGATCGCCCAGGCGCTGACGCAGACCGACGGCCTCACGGTCGTCGGCGGCGGCGACTCGGCGGCCGCCGCGCGCACGCTCGGATTCGCTGACGACCAGTTCGGCCACGTGTCGACGGGCGGCGGCGCCAGCCTCGAATTCCTCGAGGGCAAGAAACTCCCCGGACTGGAGGTCCTCGGATGGGCATGACACGCACCCCGCTGATTGCGGGCAACTGGAAGATGAATCTCGACCACCTGCAGGCGGTGGCGCTGGTGCAGAAGCTGCACTGGAGCCTGAAGGACGCCGCGCACGAGTTCGACAGCGTCGACGTGACGGTGTTCCCGCCGTTCACCGACCTGCGCAGCGTGCAGACGCTGATCGACGCCGACAAGATCCCCTTCGGCCTCGGCGCGCAGGATCTCTCGGTGCACGACTCGGGTGCGTACACGGGCGAGATCTCGGGCGAGTTCCTCGCGAAGCTCAGCGTCGGATCCGTGATCATCGGCCACTCCGAGCGCCGCGAATACCACGCGGAGGACGACGCCGTCGTCGCCGCGAAGACGCAGGCCGCCCTCAAACACGGCCTCGTGCCCGTGATCTGCGTGGGCGAGACGAGCGAAGACCTCGAGAAGTTCGGCGCGAGCGCTGTGCCGGTGGGCCAGCTCGAGACGGCGCTCGAGAACGTGCCGGACGGCGCCGAGATCGTCGTCGCGTACGAGCCGGTGTGGGCGATCGGGTCCGGTCAGGCCGCGACGCCCGAGCAGGCGCAGGACGTGTGCCAGAAGCTGCGCGAGGTCATCCGTGCGAAGCTCGGCGACGACGCGGCCGCGTCGACGCGCGTGCTGTACGGCGGATCGGTGAAGTCCGGCAACATCGCGTCGTTCATGCGTGAGCCCGACATCGACGGCGCGCTCGTCGGCGGCGGCAGCCTGAAGGTCGACGAGTTCAGCGCGATCGTGCGCTACGGCAAGCACGTCGGCGTCTGATGCGCTCGTGCGGCTCGCGGCGCCGTTGCGCCGCGAGCCGCACGGCGCCGTATACTTGAGGTTTGTGCGGCCCGACCGGGTCGCACGACGGAAAGGGCACATCCCGTGCAGATTCTCGAGATCATCCTGCAGGTGGTGCTCGGGCTGACGAGCCTCCTGCTGACGCTCTTCATCCTGATGCACAAGGGCCGTGGCGGCGGGCTGTCCGACATGTTCGGCGGCGGTATGTCGCAGGCGGCGAGCTCATCGGGCTCGGCTGAACGCATGCTCAACTACCTCACGATCAGCCTCGCACTCATCTGGTTCCTATCGATCGTGGGCCTCGGGCTCATCACGAAGTTCCAGGTGCTCTGATGGCGGGCGGCAGCGCGAGCGCGATCCGCGGCACCCGCATCGGCTCCGGCCCGATGGGGGAGCAGGATCACGGGCACCACGCCGAGCGCATTGACGTCACCTACTGGGACGCGTACGGCAACTCGATCGTCCGCTCCTACGCGGCCGACGTGCCGGCCGACGAGATCCCCGAGATCGTCGACCACCCGAAGTCGGGCCTGCCCGCAGGCCGCGACAAGGACAACCCTCCGGCTCCCGTCAAGCTCGAGCCCTACAAGACGCACCTCGCGTACGTGAAGGAGCGTCGCAGCGACGAAGAGGGCGCCGAGCTCCTCGAGGACGCGCTGAAGAAGCTTCGCGACAAGCGCGGTCAGTAGCGCCGCGTACGCAGATGGCCCCGTCCGATCGGACGGGGCCATCTGCGTACGCGCCGGGCCTACTGCTCGGTGACGTCGACCGGACGCGACAGCGCGTTCCACCCCTCGGTGATGACGCGCCCGTACAGGCGGTCCTCGTCGAGCCGGCGCAGCTCCTCCGCGATGCACTCGCGCAGCGAGCGGCGGGGCAGGAGCAGGTCGTGGTCGGGCTGACCGGGCTGCGTGAGCACGGCGTGCGATTCGGTCAGGCGTTCGAGCACGATGTCGCCCGACGCGCGCGTCAGGCGCACGGATCGGATGCCGTGGCCCCAATCTGCCGACTGCTCGAACTGCCACGAGACGGGCGCCTCCAGAGCGAGCCCCAGCCACGCGGCGAGCAGCGCGGTCGACGGCGAGGACGCCGCCCCGTGCACCTCGATCGCGGTGACCGGCTCGTACGGGGGCTGATCGAGCACGGCCGCGAGGTGCTCGCGCCAGCGCGTCAGCCGGGTCCACGCGAGGTCGGTGTCGCCCGGCCGGTACGTGTCGTCGAGCTGCTGCAGGCCGCTGCGCGCGTTCTCAGCGCGCGACGAGTCGGTGATGCGCCGCTGGGCGATGCGGCCGAGAGGGCTGAGCGCGGGCGCCTCCGGGGCGCGATCGGGCCACCACACCACGACGGGGGCGTCGGGGAGGAGCAGGCCGGTCACGAGCGACTCGGCGTTGTTCGCCGCCTCGCCGTGCGCGCGCAGGATGATGACCTCGCTCGCGCCCGCGTCGCCGCCGATGCGGATCTGGGCGTCGAGGCGCGAGGCGTCCTCCGGGTGCGTGACGAGGACGATGACGCGCATCGGGTGCTCTCGGGACGCGTCGTTCGCCGCCTCGATGGCCTGCTCGTTCGCCCGACGATCGCTCTTGATGATGAGCGTCAGCACGCGGCCGAGGGCGACGGCGCCGCCCTCCTCGCGCACCGCGACGAGCTCTTTCGCGACCCTCGCGACGTTGGTCTCGTGCAGATCGATGATCACGGGCGCCTCCAGACGCGGCCATCCTGTTCGAGCAGGGCATCGGCTGACGCCGGCCCCCACGACCCGGGTTCGTATTGTTCGACGGGCTCGTCGGACGAGGCCCAGTACTGCTCGATCGGATCGAGGATGCGCCAGGAGAGCTCGACCTCTTCGTGGCGGGGGAACAGCGGCGGGTCCCCGAGCAGCACATCGAGGATCAGTCGCTCGTACGCCTCGGGGCTCGCCTCGGTGAACGCGTGGCCGTAGCCGAAGTCCATCGTGACGTCGCGCACGTGCGTGCCGTTGCCCGGAACCTTCGATCCGAACTTCATCGTGACGCCCTCATCGGGCTGCACGCGGATCACGAGCGCGTTCTGCGACAGGTCGGACGACTGCCCGCGGGAGAACAGATGCTCGGGAGCCTTCTTGAACACCACGGCGATCTCGGTGACCCGTCGCCCGAGGCGCTTGCCGGTGCGCACGTAGAACGGCACGCCCGACCAGCGGCGCGTGTTGATCTCGAGCTTGATCGCGGCATACGTCTCCGTGACCGACTGCGGGTTCATGCCGTCCTCGTCGAGGAAGCCGGTGACCTGCTCGCCGCCCTGCCAGCCGCCGGCGTACTGGCCGCGGGCGGTCGCCTTCGAGAGGTCGTCGGGAAGCGAGACCGCCTCCAGGACCTTCTCCTTCTCGGCGCGCAGGTGCTCGGCCGACAGACTGATGGGCTCTTCCATCGCGGTCAGCGCCAGCAGCTGCAGCAGGTGGTTCTGGATCACGTCGCGCGCGGCTCCGACGCCGTCGTAGTAGCCGGCGCGTCCGCCCACACCGATGTCCTCGGCCATCGTGATCTGCACGTGGTCGATGTGGTTGCGGTTCCAGATCGGTTCGTAGAACTCGTTCGCGAAGCGCAGTGCGAGGATGTTCTGCACCGTCTCTTTGCCGAGGTAGTGGTCGATGCGGAAGATCGCGTCGGAGGGGAAGGCCGCCTCGAGCGAGTCGTTCAGCTCGCGGGCCGATTCGAGATCGTGCCCGAACGGCTTCTCGATCACCACGCGGCGCCAGGCGTCGTCGTCGCTCGCGGTGCCGGAGACGAGGCCCGACTTCAGCAGCTGCTGGGCGACGACGTCGAACGCCTTCGGCGGGATCGAGAGGTAGAACGCGTGGTTGCCCATGGTGCCGCGCTCGCGATCGAGCTCGTCCACCGTTTCGCGCAGTCGCGCGTACGCGTCGTCGTCGTCGAAGGTGCCCTGCACGAAGCGGATGCCGCGGGAGAGCTGCTGCCAGGTCTCCTCGCGGAACTCGGTGCGGGCGTGCGCCTTCACCGCGTCATGCACGACGGCGGCGAAGTCCTGGTCCTCCCACTCGCGGCGGGCGAAGCCGACGAGGGCGAACCCCGGGGGGAGGAGACCGCGGTTGGAGAGGTCGTATACGGCGGGCAGCAGCTTCTTGCGGGCGAGGTCGCCCGTGACGCCGAAGATGACGAGCGCGCTCGGTCCGGCGATGCGATTGAGGCGCCGGTCGTCGGGGTCGCGGAGCGGGTTGTCGCCGCGATGGATGGGAGCTGGCATGGATTCCTTATGGTCGCGGTCGATCGCGCGCGAGCGGCGAGCCGGGCCCCTCGCGCGAACGGCGAGGGGCCCGGCTCCGGGCGCTCAGCGCGACGACTCCAGTGCGTCGGCCACGGTCTTCTGCAGGTCGTGCCACGAGGCGATGAACTTCTCCACGCCCTCGTCCTCGAGCTTCTGCGTCACGTCGGCGAAGTCGACGCCGACGGCGCTGAGCCGGTCGAACACGCTGTGCGCGTCGGCGTAGTTCGTGGTGACCTCGTCGCCGGTGATGACCGCGTGGTCGTGCGTCGCCTCGAGCGTCTTCTCGGGCATCGTGTTGACGGTGCCCGGTGCGACGAGCTTCGTCACGTACAGCGTGTCGGGCAGTGACGGGTCTTTGACGCCCGTCGAGGCCCAGAGCGGACGCTGCACGTTCGCTCCGGCGGCGACGAGGTCGGCCGCGCGCGACTCGGCGAAGCGCTTCTCGAAGAGCTCGTAGGCGAGGCGCGCGTTGGCGACGCCCGCGAGCGACTTCAGCGCGAGCGCGTCATCGGATCCGATCGCCGTGAGGCGCGCATCGACCTCGGAGTCGACCCGCGAGACGAAGAACGAGGCCACGGAGTGGATCTTCGAGAGGTCGTGACCCGCCTCACGGGCCTTCTCGAGGCCGGCGAGGTAGGCGTCGATGACCTCTGCGTAGCGCTCGAGCGAGAAGATCAGCGTGACGTTGACGCTGATGCCCGCCGCGATCGTGTCGGTGATCGCCGGAAGGCCGGCCTTCGTCGCCGGGATCTTGACGAGCACGTTCTCGCGGTCGACGCGGGCGCGGAGATCCTTCGCCTGTGCGACCGTGCCGACCGTGTCGTGGGCGAGGTCGGGGGAGACCTCGATCGAGACGCGGCCGTCGACGCCGTTCGTGGCGTCGTAGACCGGACGGAAGATGTCGCAGGCGTCCTGCACATCGGTCGACGTGATCGAGAAGATCGCCTCGTCGGTCGTCGCCTGCTTCGCCGCGAGTGCGGAGACCGCCTCGGCGTACGACTCGCCGTTCGACAGCGCGCCGGCGAAGATCGTCGGGTTCGTCGTCACACCGGTGACGCTGCGCGAGGAGATGAGATCCGCGAGGTTTCCGCTCGTGATGCGGGTGCGCGACAGGTCGTCGAGCCAGATGCTCACGCCAGCGGCGGCGAGCTGTTCAGTGGGGGCAGTCATGCGTTCTCCTTGAGGGTCTCGCGAGCGGCCTCGACGACCGCGTCGGTCGTGATGCCGAACTTCTGGAACAGGGTCTTGTAGTCGGCCGAGGCACCGAAGTGCTCGATCGACACGGAGCGGCCGCGGTCGCCGACGATGTCGCGCCAGGTCAGCGCGATGCCGGCCTCGACCGACACGCGAGCGGTGACCGACGAGGGCAGCACGCTCTCGCGGTACTCCTCGCTCTGCTCGGCGAACCACTCGAGCGAGGGCGCCGACACCACGCGGGCGTTCACGCCCTCCGCGGCGAGGACCGCGCGCGCCTCGACGGCGAGCTGCACCTCGGATCCGGTGCCGATCAGGATCACGTCGGGCGTGCCGTTCGGCGCCTCCTGCAGCACGTACGCGCCCTTCGCCGTGAGGTCGGCCGACGCGAACTCGTCGCCCGAGCGGTCGAAGGTCGGAACGCCCTGACGGGTGAGCGCCAGGCCGACCGGGCCGCCGTGGCGGCGCAGCGTCTCGAGCCACGCGACCGCGGTCTCGTTGGCATCGGCGGGGCGCACGACCGCGAGGTTCGGGATCGCGCGGAGCGCGGCCAGGTGCTCGATCGGCTGGTGCGTCGGGCCGTCCTCGCCGAGCGCGACCGAATCGTGCGTCCAGACGAAGATGCTCGGGATGTTCATGAGCGCGGCGAGGCGCACGGCCGGGCGCATGTAGTCGGCGAACTGCAGGAAGGTGCCGCCGTAGGCGCGCGTCCTGCCGTGCAGGGTGATCCCGTTGAGGATCGCCGCCATGGCGTGCTCGCGGATGCCGAAGTGGAGCACGCGGCCGTACGGGGTGCCCGTGAACATGCCGGTCGAGTGCTCGGGCACGTTGAACGAGTCGGCGCCGGCGATCGTGGTGTTGTTGCTGCCCGCGAGGTCGGCGGAGCCGCCCCAGAGCTCGGGGAGCTCGGCCGCGAGCGCGTTGAGCACCTTGCCGCTCGCGGCGCGCGTGGCGATGCCGGATCCGGCGTCGAACGTCGGAAGCGCCTTCTCGATGCCCTCGGGGAGCTCGCCGGCCTCGAGGCGGTCGAAGAGCGCCTTCTTCTCGGGGTTCGCCGCGGCCCACGCGTCGAACTTCTGCTGCCAGGCGGCGCGCTTCTCCGCCGCGCGCGAGGCGAGCTCGCGGGTGTGGGCGATCACGTCGCCGGCGACGTCGAAGGTCTTGTCGGGGTCGAATCCGAGCGCCTTCTTCGTGGCGGCCAGCTCATCGGCGCCGAGCGCCGAGCCGTGGATGGCGCCGGTGTTCTGCTTGTGCGGCGCGGGCCAGCCGATGATGGTCTTGAGGATGATGAGCGACGGCTTGTCCGTCTCGCCCTTCGCCTGCTCGATCGCGTCATAGAGCGCCTGCACGTCCTCGACGTACTCGCCCGACGTCTTCCAATCGACCTCGAGCACCTGCCAGCCGTACGACTCGTAGCGGCCCTTCACGTCCTCGGTGAACGACACGTCGGTGTCGTCCTCGATGGAGATCTGGTTCGAGTCGTAGATCGCGATGAGGTTGCCGAGCTTCTGGTGGCCGGCGAGCGAGGAAGCCTCGCTCGTGACGCCCTCCTGCAGGTCTCCGTCGCCGGCGACCGCGTACACGTAGTGATCGAACGGGCTCTCGCCCGCCGCCGTGTCGGGGTCGAACAGGCCGCGCTCGTAGCGCGCGGCGTAGGCGAAGCCCACGGCCGAGGCCAGACCCTGGCCCAGGGGGCCGGTGGTGATCTCGACGCCGTCGGTCTCGCCGTACTCGGGGTGGCCCGGGGTCTTCGAGCCCCAGGTGCGCAGCGCCTTGATGTCATCGAGCTCGAGCCCGAAGCCGCCGAGGTAGAGCTGCACGTACTGTGTGAGCGAGGAGTGGCCGACCGACAGGATGAAGCGGTCTCGCCCCGCCCAGTGCGTATCCGCAGGATCGTGGTTCAGCACGCGCTGATACAGCAGGTAGGCGGCGGGGGCCAGGCTCATCGCCGTTCCCGGGTGGCCGTTGCCCACCTTCTCCACAGCGTCCGCCGCCAGTACGCGCGCCGTATCCACGGCTCGCCGATCGATTTCGTCCCAACGCAGTTCCGCCACGGGGACCGCCCTTTCGTCACTGGGTGATGCGCCGGGCCAGATGGGCCCCGGCCGCGCGCGGGCGTGTGCCCGGGGCGGCCTCGACGCGTGATTCCACCCCCAGCTTAGTGAACGCTGAAGGCCCTCGCGTCACCCGATGTCGATCGATGACGGCGAGCGTTCACTTCTACATGGCATAGAATGAATTCGAATCCGAGGCTGAGAGATCAGGAGGGCTGCGCGTTGTCGACGACTTCTCGTCCCGAGCATGCGTCACGTGAGGCGGAGCTCGACGCGCGACCCTCGAAGGGCCGTGGTCTCACGCGCACGATCGCGGCCTACGTCGCTCTCACCAAGCCCCGCGTCATGGAGCTCCTGCTCGTCTCGACGGTGCCCGTCATGTTCCTCGCGGCGGGCGGTGTGCCCAACCTCTGGCTGGTCGCCGCGACCGTCATCGGGGGAGCGATGAGCGCGGGCTCGGCGGCGTCGTTCAACATGTACCTCGACCGCGACATCGACAAGGTGATGAAGCGCACGAAGAACCGTCCGCTCGTGACCGGCGAGGTCTCGCCCCGCGAGGTGCTGGTGTTCTCGTGGGTGCTCGCGGTCGTCCAGGCCGTCTGGCTGCTCGCCTTCACGAACCTGCTGACGGTGTTCCTGTCCACGTTCGCGATCTTCTTCTACGTCGTGATCTACACGATCCTCCTGAAGCGCCACACCGAGCAGAACATCGTGTGGGGCGGCATCGCGGGATGCTTCCCGGTGCTGGTCGGATGGGCCGCCGTGACGAACTCGCTCTCGTGGGCGCCGTTCGTCCTGTTCGTGCTCGTGTTCCTCTGGACGCCGCCGCACTACTGGCCGCTGTCGATGAAGTACGCGGGCGACTACGACGCGACCGACGTGCCGATGCTCGGCGCGACGCGGTCGGGCGCGCAGGTCGGCCTGCAGGTCGTGCTCTACGCCTGGGCCACGGTCGTGTGCTCCCTGCTGCTGATCCCGATCGCGGGCATGGGGCTCGTGTACTCGGCCTGCGCGGTCGTGTTCGGCGCGTGGTTCCTGTACGAGTCGCACCGCATGTACGCGATGTCCGTGCGCGCCAGGACGGGCGCCGAGCAGGGATCCGAGGCGCGCCCCATGCGCGTGTTCCACGCCTCGATCACGTACCTCACCCTCGTCTTCGTGGCCGTCGCGGTCGACCCGCTGCTTCCCTTCTGACGCCCGCGCCGCATCGCCGGGCCGGTAGCCTGGTGCAGTGACCAGCAGCGACGACTCCGGACCCATCACCCGCACGATCGCCCTCGATCACGCGGGTCGGTGGAAGGCCTTCTGGGCGAGCGTGTCGGTGTCGGCGCTGACGATCATGGACGTCTCCAAGGTCAATGTCGGCCTCGCCTCGATCGAACAGGCGCTGGGCGGCGGATCCACGGAGCTGCAGCTCGTCGTCTCGGGCTACATCCTCGCCTTCGGGCTCTCGCTCGTGCCGTTCGGGCGCATCGGCGACCAGCGCTCGCGGCGCACGCTCATGATCGCGGGGCTCATCGGCTTCACCCTCGCCAGCGCGATGTGCGCCCTGGCGCCGAACATCTGGATCCTCGTGATCGCCCGGTTCCTGCAGGGGATCGCGGCGGGCGTGCAGATGCCGCAGGTGATGGGCACGATCCAGCAGGTGTTCACCGGCAGGGAGCGCGGCATGGCGTTCGGCCTCTTCGGTGCGATCGTCGGCCTCGGCACGGCGCTCGGCCCGACGCTGGGCGGTCTCATGATCGCGATCGGCGGTCCGACTGACGGCTGGCGGTGGATCTTCTGGATGAATGTGCCGCTCGGCCTCATCGTGATCGGGGTGCTGTGGAAGGTGCTGCCGGAAGTGCGCCGCCCGGACGCGGCGAAGGTCTCGCTCGACCCGGTGGGGCTGGCGCTGTTCACCGTCGTCGTGGTGACGCTGATGCTCCCGTTCCTGTTCACCACCGGATCGCCGGATGACTCGCCGCTGCGCTGGTGGCTGCTCGTGCCGTTCGCCGTGTTCGCGATGCTGTTCGTGATGTGGGAGGCCCGCTATGCGTCGCGCGGCGGTGCGCCCCTCGTGCCGCTCGGGCTGTTCCGCATCGCGTCGTGGCGCAACGGCACGGTGCTCCAATCGCTGTACTTCGCGGCGATGCCGTGCGTGTTCCTGCTGACCGCGCTGTACCTGCAGCAGGGCCTCGGACTGTCTGCGCTCGTGGCCGGCGTGGTGACGATCGGCTTCGCCCTGCTGAGCGCCTACTCCTCCTGGCAGAGCGGGCGCCTCGTCGCGCGGTTCGGCCGTTCGCTCGTGATCTTCGGCCTCGTGATCGTGCTGATCGCGACGATCGCGCTCGTGATCACGGCGCACTTCGCTACCGATGCCGCCACGCCGTGGATCATGGCCGGCCTCATGGTCGTCGGCGGAGTGGGCGGCGGGTGCGTGATCTCGCCGAACCAGACCCTGACGCTCGCCGAGATCCCGCCCTCGGAAGGCGGGCTCGCGGGATCGGTCGGTCAGCTCGGCCAGCGCGTGGGCAACGCGATCGGCGCCGCGGTCGCGCTGAGCCTGTTCTACGCGACGATCTACCGCGAAGAGGGCGAGGTGCCGCACGAGACCGTGTACAACGACGCCTATGCGACCGGTCTGCTCGCCGTGATCGGGTTCCTCGCGGCATCGCTCGCGATCGCGCTCGTCGACCTCGGGGCCCGACGCCGCGCTGCGCGGCCGAACGCGCGGGAGGGATGATGCCGCGCGCTCCTCGGAAGTGGATCCCCTGGACCATCGTCGCCGCGGTGGTCGTCGTCGCCGTGGTGCTGGCGCTGATCTTCGTGCCGCCCGTCCTCGAGCGCCGATCGGCGCAGGAGCGCTATACCGCGGCTGTCGAGCAGCGCAACGCGGCGGCGACCGCTTATGAGGAGCACGGGGCCGACGCCGCCGACGCTCTGTCAGCGGCCGAGGACGTCCTCGAGGTGGCCGACGCGGTCGCGACGGGCGAGGCCGAGCCCTACCTGGACGCCGAGCTCTTCTCGGCCGCCGTCGCGACCGCCGATGAGGTGCGGGAGATCTCCGTGCCCGACGCGGCGGATCCGATCACCGTCGAGGCCGAGAGCTACGAGACGGCCGACGAGTACCGGGCCGCGGCCGATGCGCTCGAGCACGAGGCCGACGCGCTGCGGGCCGATGCCGACGCCCTCGCGGAGGCGGCGTCGGTCCTCGAGGAGAAGGCGCCCGAGCTCGAGCAGACGGTCGCCGAGCTCCGCGCGACGATCCCGGAGCGGGCCGACGAGATCGAGGCGGACAACATCTCGTCCGAGGCCCGCGTGCGCATCGACCTGCACTATGCGGCCGACCTCGCCGCCACGAGCGATGAGTACGTGGAGTACTACATCGGCGAGTACGCCTCGGCCGCGAAGGCGGTGGAGGAATCGCAGGCGGCGGAGCTCGCGGAGAAGGACCAGGGCGACGGGCTCGCGGAGACGCGCCTCGAGATCGAGGGGTTCGTGCGCTCGATCGTCGGCGACGCGCGCGTCGATTTCGACTGGGCACCGATCGTCAACGGCCTCGGGGAGGGCGTCTCCGCCGGAGGCTACGTCGAGTGGCACTACCTCGACGGCGGCTACGCGACGATGCAGCTGTCGAACAGCGTGGCGGCGTACTGGCCCGACCCGAGGTTCGAGGGCCTCGTCGCGCACGAGTCGGGCCACGTGATCACGTCGCAGTGCCAGGACATGCTGAACGACACCTTCGACGGCGATGCCGAGCTGATGGCGACGGCGTGGGCCATCGGCATGGGCTTCGACGATCCGTGGGGCAACGGCGTCGACTTCTACTTCGACGGCGTGCCGCCCGACCAGGAGCTCATCGAGGTCACCAAGAGCTGCCGCTGAGCCGGAGAGGCGGCGCCCGATCAGCGCGCGGCGAGCGCCGCGTCGCGCGCCGGTGCGGCGACCGGCCGCTTCAGCCGCAGAATCGTGACGACGTAGGCGCCGGCCGAGAGCGCGGCGAGCACCATGTGGATGCCGACGAGCAGCGGCGGCAGGGCGGCGTTGGCCTGCCAGACGCCGACCGCGATCTGCACGACGAGCACGCCGGTGAACGCACTGGCCCACCGGCGCGTCGGGAGCGCCCCGGCCCACGCGGCGGCCGTCAGGACGAGGGCGAGCGCGAACAGCGTGTAACCGGGCCACGAGTGCACGTGGGCGAGGATCGAGGCGTCGAAGCCCTCGCGCACGACGGCCTCGTCGCCCGAGTGCGGCCCGTTGCCCGTGGTCAGCACGCCGACCGCGATCGTCACGGCCAGCACGAGCGACGTGACGTGCGCGAGGATCATGTACCACTTCGGGACCGCGCGCTCGCGCGGCCCGGGCGTTGCGCCGAGACGCACGAGGAAAGCCGCGGTTACGCACACGAGCGTGAGCGACGACGCGTAGTGGAAGCCCACGATGAACGGGTTCAGGCCCGTGAGCACCGCGCTGCCGCCGACGACGGCCTGCGCCATCACACCGGCCATGACGATCCATGCCAGCGCGAGCAGGTCGCGTCGCACGGGCGTCTTCGCGAGCGAGTAGACGGCGCCGACGAGCACCACCGCGAGCAGCACGACCGACATCGGGACCGCGCCCGAGGCGCCCGCCGCCGTGAACGCGGCGTACGCGCCGATCGCGACCGCGACGCCGCCGACCGCGAACACGACGGCGGGCACGACGGCGCGCCGCCCGCCGGCAGCCGACAGTGCCAGGAGGAGCACGACGAGCGCGAGGATCCCGACCGCCCCGGTCATCGTGCGGTTGCCGAACTCGATCAGGCCGTGGATGCCCAGCTCCTCGGTCGGCACGAGCGATCCGGGCGTGCACATCGGCCACTGATCGCAGCCGAGCCCCGAGCCGGTCAGACGCACGGCGCCGCCCGTGCCGATGATGATGACCTCGGCGATGAGCGACAGCCAGGCGAAGACTCTGAGCGCGGGGGAGATGGTCATGGGGTGCGGCTCCTGAACTTGCCCTGCGCGTTCCGCGGAAACCGGCGAAGGGCGGGTCGAGACCTGTAGAATTGAGCGATGAAGGAGACGGGGTGCGGAAGCGCACCGGATCCGTCAACAGTCTAGGCGCGCGACCTGCGCTAAAAATGAGGGTCCACCCACACCGCGTCCACTCCGGCGCGGTGGAACAGCTGACACTGTTCGAGACCCGCTGAAGGAGAGTGTGAGCCGATATGTCTGATGTGCTGATCGATCGCCCAGAGCTCGAGGGGCTGGGGGTGTACGAGTTCGGCTGGCATGACTCCGACTCCGCTGGCGCGAGCGCGCAGCGAGGCCTGAGCGACGCCGTCGTGCGCGACATCTCGGGTCTGAAGGACGAGCCCGAATGGATGCTCAAGAACCGCCTCAAGGCCCTCAAGCTCTTCGAGAAGAAGCCGATGCCGACCTGGGGCGCCGACCTCAGCGAGATCGACTTCGACAACATCAAGTACTTCGTGCGCACCACGGAGAAGCAGGCGCAGAGCTGGGAAGACCTTCCCGACGACATCAAGAACACGTACGAGCGCCTCGGCATCCCGCAGGCCGAGCGCGAGCGCCTCGTCGCCGGCGTTGCCGCGCAGTACGAGTCGGAGGTCGTGTACCACCAGATCCGTGAAGACCTCGAGCAGCAGGGCGTCATCTTCATGGACACCGACACCGCGCTGCGCGAGCACCCCGAGTTCTTCGACGAGTACTTCGGCACCGTGATCCCCGCCGGCGACAACAAGTTCGCGGCGCTGAACACGGCCGTGTGGTCGGGCGGATCGTTCGTCTACGTTCCCAAGGGCGTGCACGTCGAGATCCCGCTGCAGGCGTACTTCCGCATCAACACCGAGAACATGGGCCAGTTCGAGCGCACGCTCATCATCGCCGACGAAGACAGCTACGTGCACTACATCGAGGGCTGCACGGCGCCGATCTACAAGAGCGACTCGCTGCACTCGGCCGTCGTCGAGATCATCGTGAAGAAGAACGCGCGCGTTCGCTACACGACGATCCAGAACTGGTCGAACAACGTCTACAACCTCGTCACGAAGCGCGCTGTCGCGGAAGAGGGCGCGACCATGGAGTGGGTCGATGGCAACATCGGCTCGAAGGTCACCATGAAGTACCCGTCGATCTTCCTCATGGGAGAGCACGCCAAGGGCGAGACGCTCTCGGTCGCCTTCGCGGGCCCCGGCCAGCACCAGGACGCCGGCGCGAAGATGATCCACATGGCCCCGTACACGCAGTCGTCGATCGTCTCGAAGTCGATCGCGCGCGGCGGCGGACGCGCGGGCTACCGCGGTGAGGTGCGCGTCGATGAGAAGGCGCACCACTCATCGAACTCGGTCATCTGCGACGCGCTGCTCGTCGATACGAAGTCGCGCTCCGACACGTACCCGGCGATCGACATCCGTGTCGACGACGTCGTGCTCGGCCACGAGGCGACGGTGTCGAAGGTCAGTGAAGAGCAGCTCTTCTACCTCATGAGCCGCGGTCTCGAGGAGACCGAGGCGATGGCGATGATCGTGCGCGGCTTCATCGAGCCGATCGCACGCGAGCTGCCCATGGAATACGCGCTGGAACTCAACAAGCTCATCGAGATGGGCATGGAAGGATCGGTCGGCTGAGAATGGCGACAGATACCACGGCGCCGGACACGGCGCAGGATCAGCACGGCCACATGGACCCCGCCCGGGCGCTCGTCGCCCCGCAGGACGAGGTCACCGTCCCCGTGCAGACGCGCTCCGAGCGTCCCCGATCGTTCGACCCGAACGAGTTCGGCACGCCGACGGGCCGCGAGGTCAACTGGAAGCACACCCCGATCTCCCGGCTCGCGCCGCTGTTCGCGCAGTCGACGGACAACGACGGTGTGACGTACACGTTCACGTCGGGCGCCGAGTTCCGGGCCGCCGGGCTCGCGGCCGGCGACTCGCCCCGCGGCGAGTTCTTCGTGCCCGAAGACATCACGGCGGCCGTCGCCTGGCACGGCGCGACCGAGGCGCTGCACATCATGCTGCCGCGCGAGGCCGAGGTCGCCGACCCCATCGTGGTCGACATCGTCGGCCAGGGCTCCGACAAGCGCGCCGACGGCCACCTCGTGATCGAGGCCGAGCCGATGTCGAAGGGCACCGTCGTGCTGCAGCACACGGGCAGCGCCCAGTATGCGCAGAACGTCGAGATCATCGCGCGCGACGGATCCGACCTCACGGTCATCTCCGTGCAGAAGTGGGACGATGACGCGATCCACGCGTCGGCCCACCAGGCGCGGGTCGACCGCGACGCGTCGCTGACGCACTTCGTGATCACGTTCGGCGGCGGCGTCGTGCGCGTCAACCCGAACCTCGAGCTGTCCGGCCAGGGGTCCGAGGGGCGCCTGTTCGGCCTCTCGTACGCCGACGCGGGCCAGCACTTCGAGAGCCAGGTCTACATGTTCCACAAGGGGGCGGAGACCACCGGCGACGTGCTCTACAAGGGCGCGCTCCAGGGCGAGACGGCGCGCAGCGTCTGGATCGGCGATGTGCTCATCGGCGAAGGCGGAACGGCGACCGAGTCGTACGAGGCGAACCGCAACCTGCTGCTCACGAGCGGCGCTCGCGCCGACTCGATCCCGAACCTCGAGATCAAGACGGGCGACATCCGGGGCGCGGGACACGCGTCGGCGACCGGCCGATTCGACGACGAGCAGCTGTTCTATCTGCGCTCGCGCGGCATCTCCGAGGTCGAGGCGCGCCGCGTCATCGTTCTCGGATTCCTCACCGAGATCCCGCAGCGGATCCGGATCGAGGAACTGCGCGAGACGCTCATCGACGACATCGAACGGGAGATCGCCGAGGGAGTGGGCACGTGACCGGAGTGCGCGTGTGCGCGTTCAGCGAGCTCGTTCAGGACGAGCCGCGGCGCGTCGAGATCGAGGGCGTGCCGATCGCTCTCGTCCGCGATTCGAACGACGAGGTGTTCGCCATCGGCGACACCTGCACGCACGGCGACATCTCGCTGTCCGAAGGGTTCGTCGAGGGCGACACGCTCGAGTGCTGGGCCCACGGCTCGGCATTCTCGCTGCGCACCGGCAAGCCCCTGAACCTCCCTGCTTACGAGCCCGTTCCGGTCTACGGCGTCGAAATCGACGGTGACGACGTGCTCATCGACATCAACGTGAAGAAGGAAAACTGACATGGCTGTCCTCGAGATCCGCGACCTGTTCGTCACGGTCGAGACGGATGAGGGAACCACCCCCATCCTGAACGGCGTGAACCTGACCATCCGCAGCGGCGAGACCCACGCGATCATGGGGCCGAACGGCTCGGGCAAGTCGACGCTCGCGTCGACGATCGCCGGCCACCCCAAGTACGAGGTGACGGGCGGGACCATCACGCTCGACGGCGAGGACGTCCTCGCGATGAGCGTCGACGAGCGCGCCCGCGCGGGCCTGTTCCTCGCGATGCAGTACCCGGTCGAGATCCCGGGCGTCACCGTGACGAACTTCCTGCGCACCGCCAAGACGGCGATCGACGGCGAAGCGCCGGCTGTCCGCACCTGGGTGAAGGACGTCGGCGAAGGCATGAAGAACCTGCGCATGGACCCGAAGTTCGCGCAGCGCAACGTCAACGAGGGCTTCTCGGGCGGCGAGAAGAAGCGCCACGAGATCCTGCAGCTCGAGCTGCTCAAGCCGCAGCTCGCGATCCTCGACGAGACCGACTCCGGTCTCGACGTCGACGCGCTGAAGGTCGTCTCGGAGGGCGTGAACCGCGCGAAGGAGAACACCGGCCTCGGTGTGCTGCTGATCACGCACTACACGCGCATCCTGCGCTACATCACGCCCGACTTCGTGCACGTCATGGTGGCCGGTCAGATCGCGGAGGAGGGCGGCCCCGAGCTCGCCGAGCGCCTGGAGAACGAGGGCTACGAGGCATACCTCCCGTCCGACGCTCCGCTTGAGGCGTAGCATGGGCACCATGACTGCCACCCTCACCTCCGAGAAGTACGACGAGGTCATCGAGGCGCTCAAGGACGTCATGGATCCCGAGCTCGGGGTCAACGTCGTCGACCTGGGCCTCATCTACGATCTCGCCTGGGACGACGAGAACGACGCGCTCATCGTTCACATGACCCTCACCAGCGCGGGGTGCCCGCTCACCGATGTGCTCGAGGAGCAGACCGCGCAGTCGCTCGATGGCGTGGTCGAGCAGTTCCGCATCAACTGGGTGTGGATGCCGCCGTGGGGCCCGGAGCGCATCACGGATGACGGACGCGACCAGATGCGAGCCCTCGGCTTCGCGATCTGATGCGCCAGGAGGCCCGCGGCATGTGCCGCGGGCCTCCTGCTTTCCGCTCGGATAGGCTCGAATGCATGACGGTTCCGCTCAACGCTCTGCCCCTCGAGACCC
>DXAM01000148.1 GCA_019117025.1 Candidatus Microbacterium stercoravium
ACCCGCATCGTCATCTGCTGCTCGTCGTGGGTGAGCGTGTTCCACGACTGGATGTCGTTCGACAGCGGCACCTTCTCGGGCAACCAGAAGTTGCTCGTGAGACGGTTCCACACCTCGACATCCTTCTCGTCGTCGATGCGGTTCCAGTTGATGGCCTGAACGTGGTCCAGGAGCTGAAGCTTCTCAGTCATATCTCTCTTTCGAATCCCCAATCAGACCGTCAAAGTGTGCACGAAACACAGCCCTCGACCTCGGTCCCCTCGAGGGCCATCTGGCGAAGACGGATGTAGTAGATCGTCTTGATCCCCTTGCGCCACGCGTAGATCTGCGCGCGGTTGATGTCGCGCGTCGTGGCGGTGTCGGGGAAGAAGAGCGTCAGCGACAGGCCCTGGTCGACGTGCTGCGTCGCCGCGGCGTACGTGTCGATGACCTTCTCGTAGCCGATCTCGTACGCGTCCTGGTAGTACTCCAGGTTGTCGTTCGTCATGAACGGCGCCGGGTAGTAGACGCGGCCGAGCTTGCCCTCCTTGCGGATCTCGACCTTCGACGCGATCGGGTGGATCGAGCTCGTCGAGTTGTTGATGTACGAGATGGATCCGGTCGGCGGCACCGCCTGCAGGTTCTGGTTGTACAGACCGTACTTCTGCACGTCAGCCTTCAGCTGACGCCAGTCGTCCTGCGTCGGAATGTGGTGACCGTCGAACAGCTCGACGACGCGCGGGGTCGCCGGCGCCCACTCCTGCTCGGTGTACTTGTCGAAGAATTCGCCCGACGCGTAGGTCGAGTTCTCGAACCCTTCGAACGTCTCGCCGCGTTCGCGTGCGATGGCGTTCGACGCCCGCAGCGCGTGGTAGAGCACCGTGTAGAAGTAGATGTTCGTGAAGTCGATGCCCTCTTCGGAGCCGTAGTAGATGCGCTCGCGCGACAGATAGCCGTGCAGGTTCATCTGGCCGAGGCCGATCGCGTGCGACTTGTCGTTGCCGTCTTCGATCGACCGCACTGACTCAATGTGGCTCTGGTCGCTCACGGCGGTGAGCGCACGGATCGATGTCTCGACCGTGAGGCCGAAGTCGGGCGAGTCCATCGCGAGCGCGATGTTCAGCGATCCGAGGTTGCAACTGATGTCCTTGCCGATCTGGTCGTACGACAGATCGGTGTTGAGCGTCGTCGGCGTGTTCACCTGCAGGATCTCGCTGCAGAGGTTCGACATGTTGATGCGGCCCTGGATCGGGTTCGCCGCGTTCACCGTGTCTTCGAACATCACATACGGGTAGCCCGACTCGAACTGGATCTCGGCGACCGTCTGGAAGAACGTGCGCGCGTTGATCTTCGTCTTCTTGATGCGCGGGTCGTCGACCATCTCGCGGTACTTCTCGGTGACCGAGATGTCGCCGAACGGCACGCCGTAGACGCGCTCGACGTCGTACGGCGAGAACAGGTACATGTCTTCGTCGTTCTTCGCGAGATCGAACGTGATGTCGGGGATCACGACGCCGAGCGACAGCGTCTTGATGCGGATCTTCTCGTCGGCGTTCTCGCGCTTCGTGTCGAGGAACTTCATGATGTCGGGGTGGTGCGCGTTGAGGTACACCGCGCCCGCGCCCTGACGAGCACCCAGCTGGTTCGCGTAGCTGAACGAGTCTTCCAGCAGCTTCATGACCGGCAGGATGCCGCTCGACTGGTTCTCGATCTGCTTGATCGGCGCGCCGGCCTCACGGATGTTCGACAGCAGCAGCGCCACGCCGCCGCCGCGCTTCGAGAGCTGCAGCGAGGAGTTGATGCCGCGCGCGATCGACTCCATGTTGTCTTCGATGCGCAGCAGGAAGCAGCTGACGAGCTCGCCGCGCTGCGCCTTGCCGGCATTGAGGAACGTCGGCGTCGCGGGCTGGAAGCGCCCCGAGAGGATCTCGTCGACGAGCTTCATGGCGAGGTCTTCGTCGCCGTCGGCGAGGGCGAGCCCGGTCATGACGACGCGGTCTTCGAAGCGCTCGAGGTAGCGCTTGCCGTCGAACGTCTTGAGCGTGTAGCTCGTGTAGTACTTGAACGCGCCGAGGAACGTTTCGAAGCGGAACTTCTTCGCGTACGCGAAGTCGTTGATCTTCTCGATGAACGAGAAGTCGTACTTGTCGATGACCGCGGCCTCGTAGTACTGCTTCTCGACGAGGTAGTCGAGACGCTCGCGCAGCGAGTGGAAGAACACGGTGTTCTGGTTCACGTGCTGCAGGAAGTACTCCCGCGCGGCACGCTTGTCTGCCTCGAACTGGATGTTGCCGTCAGCGTCGTAGAGGTTCAACATCGCGTTCAACGAGTGATAGTCGAGACCATCGAACGCGGGGTTGTGCTTGAAGTCGAGCACGGTGCTCACTGCTGCTTCCACCATTTTTCCAATCCGTCGCTTACGCGCACGACGTCGTCCGGCGTGCCGAAGAGTTCTACCCTGTCCAAGTGCGGCACGCGGCACTTGCGGCTGATGATGTCTCCGCCGATGCAGTACGCATCGCCGAAGTTCGTGTTGCCCGTGGAGATGACTCCACGGATCCACTTGCGATTCCGTTCGTCGTTCAGAAAGCGGATGACCTGTTTCGGCACCGCGCCATGTCCGTTTCCTCCGCCGTAGGTCGGCGAGATGAGCACATACGGCTCCCCCACTTCCAGTGCCTCATCGCGCCGGTAGAGGGGGATGCGCAGTGCTCGGATACCGAGCTTGTCCACGAAGCGTGCCGTGTTGCCCGACACGCTCGAGAAGTAGACCAGCAGGGGCCCAGCAGACATCGGCTCAGGCGAGTCGGGCCGCGAGCTCGTTGATCTTGTCGGGGCGAAAGCCCGACCAGTGCTCTTCGTCAGCGACGACCACGGGAGCCTGCATGTACCCGAGCGATTTGACCTGCTCGAGCGCCGCAGCGTCTTCGGAGACGTCAGTGACCTCGTACTCGATGCCCTTTGCATCGAGCGCACGGTAGGTCGCGTTGCACTGCACGCACGAAGGCTTGCTGTACACGGTGATCGCCATGGTTACCCCTCCTGAAAACCGAACCTCGGCGGCGGTGTGCCGCTGAGTACTCAATACTACATATAGGTGTCACTCTTCGGGCCGACCACTAGGGATAGTAGTTACACCTCTGTCGTTTTCCACCGCTTTCCACCGTTCGTCCACAGATCTGTGCACCGATCCATGCACAGGCGCGGGCCCGCTCGGAACCCGCTCGGACCAGCATGAACATGCGCGTCGGCGCACGATCCGTCGGAGTTATCCACAGGTGTGACGCTACGGCGGACCCCTGACAAACGAGCCGCGGGGGAAACGCTCCTCGGCGTGTCGCGTCCTAGGCTGGCGGCATGAGTGATGCCTTCGATCCGTCCGCCCATCTCACCGACGATCTGCTCGAACGGATCCGGCGCCGCGCACCGCAGATCGACCGCGACAATGCCTTCCCGCACGCCGATCTCGAGGATCTGCGCGAGGCCGGCTACCTCTCGATCCTGACGCCGACGGAGCTCGGGGGCGCCGGCCTCACGCTGGAGCAGGCGAGCGTGCTGCAGCAGCGCCTTGCGACCGGCGCTCCCGCGACCGCGCTCGCCGTGAACATGCACCTGGTGTGGACCGCCGTCGCGAAGATCCTGCAGGATCGCGGCGACGATGCCCTCCGGTTCGTGCAGCGCGGCGCCGCCCACGGCGAGGTCTACGCGTTCGGGATCAGCGAGGCCGGCAATGACCTCGTGCTGTTCGGCAGCACGACGATCGCCCAGCCGACCGGCACCGGCTACGCCTTCACGGGCACGAAGATCTTCACCTCCCTCGCACCGGTCTGGACGTCGCTCGGCGTGCACGGCCTCGACGACACCGACCCCGATCACCCGCGCCTCGTCTTCGCCTTCATCGAGGGGCGCGACGGCGTCGTCACACGCGACGACTGGGACACCGTCGGCATGCGAGGCACCCAGAGCCGCACGACGGATCTCCGGGCGGCCA
This sequence comes from Candidatus Microbacterium stercoravium, assembly GCA_019117025.1. Lineage (GTDB taxonomy): Bacteria > Actinomycetota > Actinomycetes > Actinomycetales > Microbacteriaceae > Microbacterium > Microbacterium stercoravium. The sequence goes on from DXAM01000148.1 coordinate 3,971, forward strand.
CAGCGCGCACAGAACGCGTCGTGCGCACTGTTGCGGCAGACGGTGCGCTCGACGTTCTGCAGTTCGGCATCTTCGCCGCGTTCGAAACGCTCGTCGCGTCCGTCTACACCGGAATCGCACACCGGGCGATCGAGCTCGCGGTCGATGCGTCTCGCACCCGCACCTCGAAGAAGTCCGGCGCACCGCGCAGCGAGGATCCCCTCGTGCGTGCGCGCATCGGCGACATGGCGATCCGCCACGACGGCATCGTGCTCGAGCTCGCCGCGCTCACGCGCGACCTCGACAGCCTCGCCGACCATGGCGCGAAATGGTTCGGTCTGCTCTCCGGGGCGAAGCACCGCGCCGTCACCGCGGCGGCCCGCGTCGTCGAAGACGCGATGATCGTGACCGGCGGCGCAGCCTTCCGCACCGCGAGTGAGCTCGCGCGGCTCTCGCGCGACGTTCGGGCCGGCGCATTCCACCCGTCCTCCCCGGACTCCGCGCGGCAGACCGCCGCCGCTGCCTGGCTCGATTGACCAACGCAGAAAGGGCCGCCCATCGGGCGGCCCTCATCTCCATCGTCCAGAAACGACGAAAGGGTCGCCCAACCCTGGGCGACCCTTCCATCATCAAAAATAGTTCGGCGGCGTCCTACTCTCCCACAAAGTCCCCCTTGCAGTACCATCGGCGCTGAGAAGCTTAGCTTCCGGGTTCGGA
>DXAM01000022.1 GCA_019117025.1 Candidatus Microbacterium stercoravium
GGCCCGCTCGCCTCCGGCGCGACGACCGCGGTGGTGTGGGGAGCGCTCGCCGTGCTCGGCCTGGGCCTCGTCGAGGCCGGCCTCGTCTGGCTGCGGCGCTGGCTGGTGCTCGCGCCCGCGACCGCGATCGAATACAACCTGCGCCAGAAGTTCTACAACCGGCTGCAGAAGCTGCCGATCGAGTTCCACGACCGCTGGCAGGGCGGGCAGCTCCTCAGCCGCATGATGCAGGACCTCAACGTCATCCGGCGCTGGATGGCGTTCGGGCTGATCATGCTCGTGGTGAACCTCCTGACCGTCGTCATCGGCTCCGTGCTGCTGTTCCAGTGGCACTGGGCGCTCGGCGCGATCTTCGTCGCCTCCGGCGTGCCGCTGTGGATCTCGGGCGCCAAGTTCGAGCGCACGTACGGGCGGCTCACGCGCATGAGCCAGGACCAGCAGGGCGACCTCGCCACGAGCGTCGAGCAAAGTGTGCACGGGATCCGCGTGCTGAAGGCATTCGGTCGCGGACCGTACGCGCTAAAGAATTTCCGCGCGCAGGCCGAAACGCTGCGCGGCACCGAGATGCGCAAGGCGCGGGCGATCGCGAGCGTCGACTTCGTGCTCGTGCTGATGCCCGAGCTGGCGTTCGCCGTGTGCCTCGCGCTCGGCATCTGGCTCACCGCCGACGGTCAGATCGAGGTCGCGCAGCTTTTCGCGTTCTTCGCGATGGCGACGATCCTGCGCTGGCCGATCGAGTCGATCGGCTTCCTGTTCTCGTTCCTCCTCGACGCGCGCACGTCGACCGATCGTGTATTCGAGGTGTTCGACACGGTCGACACGATCACCGATCCGGCCTCACCGACCCGTATCGACCAGCCGCGCGGGGCGCTCGCGTTCGAAGACGTGCACTTCCGCTACCAGGACGCGCGGGATCACGAGCGCGACCTGCTCGACGGCGTGGATCTCGCGCTCGAGCCGGGCGAGACGATGGCGCTCGTGGGCCTGACGGGATCGGGCAAGACGACGCTCACGACGCTGCCCACGCGCCTGTACGACGTGACGAGCGGACGCGTGACGCTCGACGGCGTCGACGTGCGCGACATGCGGCTCGTCGAGCTGCGCACCCACATCGCGACCGCATTCGAAGACGCGACGCTGTTCTCCGCATCCGTGCGTGAGAACGTGCTGCTCGGCCGCGACGACCTCGATCTGCTCTCCGACGAGGCGGAGCGGGTGATGCGCGAGGCGCTCGAGGTGGCGCAGGCGTCGTTCGTCGACGATCTTCCGGACGGCGTGGAGACGATGATCGGTGAGGAGGGCATGAGCCTCTCCGGCGGCCAGCGCCAGCGGCTCGCCCTGGCGCGCGCCGTCGCCGCGCACCCCCAGGTGCTGGTGATGGACGACCCGCTGTCGGCGCTCGACGTCAACACGGAGGCGAAGGTGCAGATGGGGCTGCGCAGCGTGCTCGCCGGCACGACCGCGCTGATCGTGGCGCACCGTCCGTCGACGGTCGCACTCGCCGACCGCGTCGCGCTGCTGCAGGACGGGCGCGTCGTCGAGGTCGGTGCGCACAGCGAGCTGATGGCGCGCTCGGCGCGCTACCGATCAGTGCTGTCGAGCCTCGAGCACGAAGACCGGGAAGACAGTGCGCAGCGGGTCGATCCGGCTCGCGCGTTCGAAGACCAGGAGGCCGACCGATGAGCTCGTCCGTGCACGGAGTCTCCGGCGAAGACCGTCTCAACTACAACAAGGAGGAGAGCCGGGCGATCCGACAGCGGTCGCTGCGGCTGCTCGGATCCCTGCTCGCGCCCATGAAGTGGCGCGTCATCGTGACGGCGATCGTCGTCGTGGCGCAGACGGCCGTGCGCGTGCTCGGCCCGGCGCTTCTCGGCCTCGGCGTCAACGCCGCGCTTCCGGCGGTGCTCGAGGGCGACGACTGGGGGCCGACCTGGCTCATCGCGGGCGCGTACGCGGTCACCGCGGTGGCCGGGGCAGCGCTGCTCGCCTGGTACGACGTGCTCGCCGCCAAGGTCACGCAGACGGTGCTGCTCGATCTGCGCACACGGGTGTTCCGGCACACGCAGCGGCTCAGCCTCGAGTTCCACGAGACCTACACGTCGGGTCGCATCATCTCCCGCCAGACGAGCGACCTCGACACGATCCGCGAGCTGCTCAACGGCGGCCTCACGCAGCTGGTGAACGGGGTGCTGTACGGCGTCTTCACACTCATCGCGCTGATCCTCGTCGATTGGAACTCCGGGGTCATCGTCATGCTGACCTTCGTGCCGCTGGCGTTCCTGCTCCGGTGGTTCTACCGGGCGAGTCAGCGCGCCTACCGCGGCACACGCGTGATCAGCGCGCAGGTGATCGTGAAGTTCGTCGAGACGATGACGGGCATCCGCGCGGGCAAGGCGTTCCGCACCGAGCCGCGCAACGAGGTGTCGTTCGGCAAGCTCTCGTGGAACTACCGCGAAGCGAACATGAGGGTGATCCGCCTGTTCGGAACCTTCGAGCCGGCGCTCATGGCGATCTCGGCGGTCGCGATCGGACTCGTGGTGCTCTGGGGCGGCGTGCGGATCACGTGGGGCGAGTTCTCGGTCGGCCTGCTGCTGTCGGCGGTGCTGTACGTGCGCAACTTCTTCACGCCGCTGCAGGAGGTCGCGATGTTCGTCAACTCCTTCCAGTCGGCCTCGGCCGCGCTGGAGAAGGTCTCCGGCGTGCTCGAGCAGGGGCTGTCGGTGCCCGACGCGAAGAACCCGGTGCCGCTCGAGGAGGCCGACGGCCACCTGCTGTTCGACGATGTGACGTTCGGGTATGGCGAGGGCAAGACGATCCTTCCCGACTTCCGTCTCGACATCCCCGCCGGACAGACGATCGCGCTCGTCGGCACGACCGGCGCGGGCAAGTCGACGCTCGCGAAGCTCGTGTCGCGGTTCTATGATCCGACGAGCGGACGCGTGTTGCTCGACGGCGTCGATCTGCGCGATCTGTCGCAGGACGACATGCGGCGCGCGATCGTGATGGTGACCCAGGAGGCGTATCTGTTCAGCGGATCCGTCGCCGACAACATCGCGCTCGGCCGGCCCGACGCGTCGTTCGATGAGATCGTGGCGGCGGCGAAGGCGGTCGGCGCGCACGAGTTCATCGAGCAGCTGCCCGATGGATACGACACCGACGTGAACAAGCGCGGCGGGCGCGTGTCGGCGGGACAGCGTCAGCTCGTGTCGTTCGCGCGCGCGTTCCTCGCGGATCCGAAGGTGCTGATCCTCGACGAGGCGACCGCGTCGCTCGACATCCCGTCGGAGCGTGCGATCCAGACGGCGCTGCAGACGCTGCTCGCGGATCGCACGGCGATCATCATCGCGCACCGCCTGTCGACCGTGGAGATCGCGGACCGCGTGCTCGTGATGGAGCACGGCGAGATCATCGAAGACGACGATCCCGAAACGCTCAAGCGCGGCACGGGCAAGTTCGCGCAGCTGCACCGCGCCTGGCAGGACTCGTTGGTCTGAGACGACACTGCGGCCCCGCACCGTCCGTGCGGGGCCGCAGCCCGAGAATGACAGCGAAGGTCTGGTCGGGGGAGGAGAGAAGATCCTCGCTGTCAGTCAGAGCGCCTGATCACAGAATGACTTCGGCGACGACTTCACCGTACTCCGTTTCACCCACGGGAACGAAGCCGACACGGCGGAAGAATGCTTCGGGACCGAGCTCGCCGGCCTCATAGACGACCGTGAGCCGTTCGCACTGGCGACGGCGCGCCTCAGCGATCACGGCTTCCACTGCGAATCGGCCTGCGCCGCGGCCCTGGGCGTCGGCGTCGACGTTGATGCGCCACAGCGCCGCGCGCAGATAGTCGCTCGTCGCCTCGGGGTCGAAGTAGGCCCGGATGAAGGCGACGACCTGATCGCCGTCGAGCACGACGCTCTGCCAGGTCTTCTGCGGGTCTGCGACGCCCATCTCGACCGCGTAGGTCGTGGGCGCGATGAACTCTTCCTGACCGGGCTTGAGGCTCAGGCTGTTGGCCGCAACGATCGTGCCGGCCGACAGTTCTTCGACGTGGAGTTCGCTCATGCCCTCAGCGTAGAGCACTCTGAGGCGCGGGGGAACTCTCGGGCGGCGGGACTATGCGCGCACCGAGACCGGCGAGCCGACCTGCAGGAAACGGTACACCCACTCGGCGTCGCCCTCGCGGAGGTTGACGCAGCCGTGGCTCATGTATGCGCCGGGGCCGAAGTTGTTGTGCCAGTACGTTCCGTGGAATCCCTGGTCACCATTGAAATATGTGACGTAGGGCACGTTCGCCGTGCAGTAGTCGAATCGC
>DXAM01000149.1 GCA_019117025.1 Candidatus Microbacterium stercoravium
TTAGGCGTTGGCCTTCTGCACGCGGCCGATGAGGCCGAGGAAGGCGCCGAGGTATGCCTCGAGGAACGCCTTCGTGTCGTCGTTCGTGACGTCGCCGGTGTCGCTGATCAGGCCGGGCGTGACCTGGATGAAGCCCTCGGGCTGGCCCATGACGATCGCGTTGACGTGACTCAGAACGGCCTTGAGGTGCTGCTGCGCGGCCGCGGTGGCGATGCCGCCGGGCGAGGCGCCGATGACGGCGACCGGGGTGCCGCCGAACGAGAAGCTGCCATAGGGACGGCTCGCCCACTCGATCGCGTTCTTCAGCACGCCGGGGATCGAGCGGTTGTACTCGGGCGTGAGGATGATCACGCCGTCGACCGACTCGATCTGGTTCTTGAAGTCGCGTGCGACCTGCGGGAAGTCCGCCTCGAGATCGGTCGAGAAGAACGGCAGCTGCTTGATCGGGATCTCGACCGCCTCGACGCCTTCGGGGAGAAGGTTCACGAGGGCGTCAGCGAGCGTGCGATTGATCGAAGCGCTGCCGATGGATCCGACGATGTAGCCGATCTTGGTCACAGGGGTCTCCTAGATAGAGGAATAGCGGTACGGGAGAACGCAACAAGCGTATCGCGCCATCTATTCCGATGAATCTACTTTTCGCTGTGGATCCCCCGCGAGGATGAGCAGAGGATCTCCCCCTCGCGGCGGATGTGCGCACCCGCCGGCGCCGAATAGCGTCGGAGCATACGAACGGAAAGGGGTTCCGACATGCTGAATGTCAGCGGAATCACGAAGCAGTACGGCGAACGCACGGTGCTCGACGATGTGTCGTTCTCCGTCGCACGCGGCCGCCTCACGGGCTTCGTCGGCGGCAACGGCGCGGGCAAGACCACCACGATGCGCATCATCCTCGGCCTGCTCGACCGCAACGGCGGATCCGTGTCGCTCGACGGCGATCCGCTGACCGCCGCCCAGCGCCGCAGCTTCGGCTACATGCCCGAGGAGCGCGGGCTGTACCCCAAGATGAAGGTGCTCGAGCAGATCACCTACCTCGCCCGCCTGCACGGATTCGACAAGGCGGTCGCGAGCGAGAAGGCCGCCGACATCCTCACCGAGCTCGGCCTCGGCGAGCGCCTCGCGGATCCGATCGAGTCGCTCTCGCTCGGCAACCAGCAGCGGGCGCAGATCGCCGCCGCGCTCGTGCACGACCCCGACGTGCTGATCCTCGACGAGCCGTTCAGCGGTCTCGACCCGATGGCCGTCGAGACGGTCGTCGGAGTGCTGCAGGGGCGCGCTCAGCGCGGCGCGGCCGTGCTGTTCTCGTCGCACCAGCTCGACGTGGTCGAGCGCCTATGCGACGACCTCGTGATCATCGCTGACGGCGCCGTCCGCGCTGCCGGCGAGCGCGAGGCGCTGCGCAAGGAGCACTCCACGAACCGATATGAGCTCATCTCGACGGGCGACGCCGGATGGCTCCGCGACGAGCCCGGCATCGAGGTCATCGACTTCGACACGGGCCACGCGGTGTTCGACGTCGTCGACGATGAGGCGGCGCAGCGCGTCCTGCGCCGCTCGGTCGCCGAGAGCGCCGTCATCAGCTTCGCCCCGCAGCATCCGTCGCTCGCACAGATCTTCAAGGAGGTCGTCCGATGACTCCGCAGCCCCTCTCCATGCCCCAGGCCACCTATCTCGTCGCCGAGCGCGAGGTCGCGACCCGCGTGCGCAGCAAGGCGTTCGTGATCTCGACGCTGATCCTCCTGATCGGCATCGTCGTGGGCATCCTCGCGATGAACTTCTTCGGCGACCGCGAGTCGACCACACCCGTGGCGGCGCCCGACACCCTCTCGGCGCAGCTCGCCGAGATCGACGGGATCGAGGTCACCGAGGTCGCCGACGCCGATGCCGCGCGCCAGCTCGTCGAGGACGAGGAGGTCGACGCCGCCGTCGTGCAGGACGACGCGTCCCCCACGGGCGTCACCATCGTCGCGCTCACCGATGCGCCGAGCGAACTGCTGCAGAGCCTGTCGCAGGCGCCGAACGTCGAGCTCCTGAATCCGGATGCCGGCTGGTCGGTGATGCGCTACATCCTCGCGATCGCGTTCGGCATCGTGTTCATGATGTCGGCGATGTCGTTCGGATCCCCCGTGGCGACGAGCGTCGTCGAGGAGAAGCAGACGCGCGTGATCGAGATCCTCCTCACCGCGATCCCGGCACGGGCGCTGCTCGCGGGCAAGGTGGTCGGCAACACGCTGCTCGCCCTGGCGCAGATCATCCTGATCGTCGCCGCCGTGGCGGTGTCGCTCATCCTGACCGATCAGACCGAGATCCTCGCGGGGCTCGGCGCGCCGCTGCTGTGGTTCGCGCTGTTCTTCGTGGCGGGGTTCCTGCTGATCGCGACGATGTTCGCGGCGACGGGCGCACTCGTGTCGCGTCAGGAGGACATCTCGCAGACGATCGCCCCGGTGATGTACATCGTGATGATCCCGTACTTCCTGGTGATCTTCTTCAACGACAACCCGCTCGTGATGGGGATCATGTCGTACGTGCCGTTCTCGTCGCCCGTGTCGATGCCGATCCGGTTGTTCTTCAACGAGGCGCAGTGGTGGGAGCCGATCCTCTCGATCGTCATCTCGCTCATCGCCTGCGTGCTGGTGATCATGCTCGCCGCGAAGATCTACGAGCGCTCGCTGCTGCGGATGGGCGCGCGGGTCAAGTGGAGCGAAGCCCTGAAGAAGTAGCGTCACCGCAGGGCCTCGCGCCGACCTCGGTGTCGAGCAGGCGATCCAGTTCGCTGGCCGCCTGTTCGACGCCGAACAACGCCTCGATCCGTTCGCATCCTGCTCGTCCGATCTGGCGCGCACGCTCGGCGTCAGTCAATAGCTCGACGATATGAGCTGCCAGCCCCTCCGCATCATCCGCCACAAGAACCTCGCTGCCGTGATGAAGACCCATACCTTCGACGCCGACGCTCGTCGATACGACAGGGATGCCCCGTCGAGCCATCTCACCGACCTTGCCCTTGACGCCGGCGCCGAACCGCAGCGGCGCCACCCCGACCGCCGTCTGGGCCAGTGCCCGGTCGAGGTCATCCACCCAACCCAGTACCCGTACCGACGACGACTCTCGTGCACGGAGCTCCGGCGGCGGATCAGCGCCGATGAGCTCGACCACGGCGTGCGGGACGCGATCGAGTACCCGAGGCATGACGGCGTCGGCAAACCAGAGCGCCGCGTCAGCGTTCGGCCTGTGCGGGTAGTAGCCGATGAAGCTGATCCTCTCGCTCCCGGGCTGAGAGGTGCGCGGACTCGCAGGATGAACGTTGGAGATCACACGAACGTCCGTCCCGGGAGCGATCTCGCGGAGGCCGTCGGCATCGTCCTCCGACACAGCGATGGTCAGGTCGCACACGTGCACCAGATACTCCTCCAGGGCGCGCATGCTCACTGCGTCCGCCCGCAGCTGGAACCGATCGACTCGACCGATAGAGTCAGCGAGGTCGGCCTCCCTGTGCAGGCGGCGATGGTGCAAGTCCACGGTGTCGTACGCGACGACTGCCTGCGGCGCGTGCTCACGTATCGGCCCGAGGAATCGCGTCACCGAATGGGGCCGAGAGAGAAACGCGAGTCGGACGCGGTGCCCGTGATCCACCAAGAAACGGACCTGGCCTTCGTGACCCCCGAGGACCGGGATACCGACATCGTGCAGGCGACGGACAGCCTCCGGTGTCGCAGGAGCGTCTAACGCCGGCATGAACACCACGTGGGCGCGCTTCGCGAGGTGCGTCATGAGGTGCACGAGGCGCAGGGATGCCGAGTCATGGTCTGGCGCAGGGACGAAGTAGTCGGCGACCATGATGATGTCGCGCTCGACTGAATCGAGCTCAGGCACGAGCCATGTCCTTCTCCCGCGTGGCCTTTGCCGTCGTACCGGGGCGCCGCAACCGCGCGCGGCGCAACGCAAGAGGCGCCAACAACAGGCCGACGATCGCCCACCCGCCGAGCACGAGCGCGGTCTCCAGGTGTTGCCATCCCTCAGCGATCTCCACTGCTGCGAACGAATCGGGAAGCACTGCCGCTCGTGCGCCGAGTGCCACCCAGTACAGCGGAAACACCATGACCACGATCTGCAGCCACTGCGGATATCCGGTGATCGGTGCGAATGTCCCGGATAGAGCTGCCAAGCCGAGCAAGGGGAACAGGACGATGTTCACATTCCGTGCCGACCTGATCAGCAGGCCGAGGATCGCGCCCCAGGGCAGGATGGCGACCAGCGATAGCGGCACCGTCCAGGCGAGGTTCCCCCACATCGCCAGGTTGTCCGCCCGGATGTCGTCGGTGAAGACGACTCCAGCGAGAACGATGACGATGCAGACGATGATGACCATGGCCGACACCAGCGTGATCTTGCCCACGAGGTAGGTCTGCACGCCCGAGGGAATCATTCTGAGGCGCGCCAGTGTTCCGTCGTGGCGGTCCGCCACCAGTTGCTGGGCGAGGCTGAAGGTGCCGTGGAACACGATACTCATCACCATCAGGCTCGGGAGCAGATAACTCACGGCGGACGCGCTCGTCCCCGGGACCACCTCGTCGCGCAGCATCCACACGGGCACGAGCAGCGCCGAGACCCAGATGAGATTTCCGAGGAGGTCTTCACCGCTCCTCGCCACTTGCTGCAGTTCGCGCCATCCGCGGCGCAGCCCCTCTCGGAGGGACACTCGTATGAATCGCATCGTGTGCTCCGCTCTCTCAGATGTCGCTGGACAGGGTGGCGGGTTCCCGCTCGTCGACCGTCTCTTCTCCCCTCACGATCGCGAGATAGATCTCCTCCAGTGACCGCCGCTTGACGCGGAGATTGCGGACCTCCGCGTCGGAATCGTTGAGCAGTTCTCGAACGAACGCAGTGGAATCACTCAGGAGTCGACGGTGTTCGCCGGACACGGACTCCCATGTCACCTCGTCACCGGCACCCGTCTGCGCCGCGAGCTCGTCCATCGTCCCAGCCGCGACGACCGTTCCGCGGTTGAGGATGACGATCCGGTCAGCCACGCGCTCCGCCTCGTCGAGGTCATGCGTCGTGATCAGACAGGACATTTCCCTCTGAGTCAGCGCCGCGATCAGGTGCTGGAACGAACGTCGGCTCTCCGGATCGAATCCGGCCGTCGGCTCGTCCATGAGCACCAGTTCCGGCTGTCCGAGTACCGCGAGCGCAATGTCCAACCTCCGCCGCTGGCCGCCGGAGAGTACCGAGAGCTTCTGGCTCGCGAGCGACGACAGCCCCACCTCTTCCAGGAGCTCGTCGACGTCGCGCGCCGGACCGATGGCGGAGTAGAGCCGCGAGAAGTGGTCGAGAAGGCTTCGCACCGTCCATTTGCCATGGTCGTTCCATGTCTGCAGGACCACGCCGAGGCGGGAGCGCCATGCGTCGTCGGCATTCTGCGGGTCGCGTCCCAGCACGCGGACGGTCCCGGCTGAGGGGCGCCGCAACCCTTCGAGGGTCTCGATCGTGGTGCTCTTGCCTGCTCCATTGGGCCCGAGGAGTGCAACGACCTCGCCGCGCCCCACGTCGAACGACACGTCGTCGAGTACGACGTGATCGCCGTAGCGCATCGTCAGTCCTTGAACGTCTATGACCATGATGTCCTCATCCCTTCTGGTCTTGTCGATGTTGGGCATTTCGGGCGTCGGGCGTGAGCGCTGCTTCGACGATGTCGGCGGCGTGTGCCGCGCCGCCGGCGCGATCGACGTCCAGGGCGAATCGACTCGCGGCTTCCGAGTAGTCGTCGAGCGCGAACGCCGCCTCGATCACATCGCGTATCTCCTCGCGCGACGGATCCGGCCCCGCATACGCGGTGCCGAGACCGAGGGCGACCACCTGGCGCGCATTGAGCATCTGTTCCGGCGCCTGAGGCAGCACGACGATCCTGGTTCGCGCGCACGCTGCCTCGAGCACGCTACCCGTGCCGCCCGCGGTCACGAAGAGGTCCGCGAGGCCGAGGACCTCTTGCTGCGGCACCCACGGTTCGACGCGCGTCCGAGTCGGCCAGCCGTCAGCGTCATCGGATCGTAGCGGACGGCCCAGAGCCACAATGATCTGATGCTCGGGGCGGAGGTCCGAGACGGCTGCGGCCACGGCTCGGACGACGTCCGTGCGCTGATTGAACGTCGTTCCGAGCGAGACGAGCACCAGCGGTGCGTCGTCCGACGACCACGAGCCTGGCTCCTCTCTCCGCCAAGAAATGGGTCCGACGAAGGCGATCCCGTCCGGAAGGTCCGGGAACGGGGCCTGAAAGCTCTCCGGCAAAGCCACGATGCACGGCGCGCCTGACGACAGCCTCCCCCCGTGCGTCGGCTGAGATTTCGGGAGCGCGTGCGTGGGGCTGAACTGCACTGTAGGAACGGCCCATCGCGATGCCAGTACCTCCGCCACGGCAGTGACCTGGTCGAAGACGACGACATCCGGACGACCGATCGTCTCGTACGCACGCAAGAGCGGTTCGAAGGCCGCCGCGCGCTCTTCTGCGAAGAGGTCGACCGCGCGGGCGCCGACCTCCTCGGACGCGATCCAGTCTCCCGCGCCCGTGCGCGTGGACCGCAGCGTCGACGGATAGGTGACGGCGCGAGCGCCGGTCGCAGCGATGACGTCAGCGAAGTCCTCACCGCTCGCGAAGGTCACCTCGTGACCCCGACGCACCAGCTCCGCCGCGAGACCGAGCATCGGGTGCACGTGCCCGTGCAACGGCACCGACATGAGCGCGATACTCGTCATCCGCCCACCGTTCCCTGCCGCGATTCGACGATGCCGCGAAGCGCGGCGAGGTGCGCCTCCGTCGCCTCGCGACCAGCGGGCGTGAGGGCGAGCCACCTCCGTGGCCGCGGCACACCACCCTCCTTCGAGATGGAGACGTATCCGGCATCCGCTAGGACCTTGATCTGTTTAGACAGTCCCGAGTCGGTCATGTCCAGCGATTGACGCAGCACCGAGAAGGCGACCTCGCTGTTCGCGAGGAGGAAGGCGCAGATCAGGATCCGCTGCTCGGGGTGAATGATCGAGTTGAAACCCGCCACCCTCATCGTGCGAACCCATCGTCGTGGCTCCTCCCCGCAGCACGGCGCCGACGCTCGAGCCACCACGTGCACCACGCGGTCACGATGCCGACGATGCCCGCCCCTGCGAGGACGCCCCAGACAGCGCCGGTCGTCTTGAGCAGAACGAGCGCGCCAGCGGCGACCGCGACCACGATGACGATCGACGCGATGACGGGACCGCGCGTACCGGCCGCAAAGGAATTGCTCAACGGCGATGCGCCGGACACACGGCGAGCAGTCATATCGATCGCTACCGGCAGGATCACTGCTCCGAGAACGACCCCCGTGATCGTCAGCCACGGAAAGGCGAAGGATCCGAGTGCGAACGCAACCGAGAGACCGAGGGCGAGTGGATACCAGATCGGCCGCGCACCTGCGCGGATACCCGCGTCGTGCGCCCGGTCCGCAGCCGACAACGCGTCGCGGGCCTGTGAGATGTCTTGGTCGTTCATCCTGACTCCTCTCCGCTTCGTGCGACCACCCTAGTTCACACTTTCCGAGTGGGCAAGTGTAATTCTCCGCGCAAGATCTGCCGCCTCGCCGTCATCGGTCTCACCGATCACGACGGCGCTGTGCGAGACGCGTGTGAACATGGTCGCCGCGGACGAAACGGCACTCGGCGCAACATCGAGGAGGAGTGAGGATCGCTGCAGGATCCAGTCGAGATGCCGTCCGGCGGCCATCGAATGCCGGAAAGCATCCGCGAGCAACGCAGGTGAATCGAAGGCTCCATGGAACTGGTTGTGCGCATAGCGCGCCGCGCCCCGCAGCTCATCCTCGTGCGGTGGCTCAGCGATGAGCCCGTCGAGCGTCTCGCCGACGACCGCCGCGACGGTCGTCGCGAGGCGCAACGGCGTGCGCACACGCACCGCCACGCGAGCGTACGGCCCGACGCGATCCCGCATCGCCGACATGTCCACGACCCTCGTTTCGAAACGTCGGCACCATGTCGCAAGGCGAGATCCCGGATACCCACCCAAGACAGTCGTCGCGAGGTAGCGAGCCGCGGCATCGGACCCGAGCGTCGGCTCGGGACCCGCGAACAGCAGATCCAGATACTCTTCTGCCGGTGCCCCCGCCGGACGCTCCGCCCGGAGGGCGTTGACGACCGTCCGCAAGGGCGCGGGCTGTGGGGATCCCACCGGAGAGACCGGTGTGAGCGCGACGTCGTCGAACGCCGTCGCGGCGACGGACAGCGCTTCCCCCGGAGTATCCGCCGTAACGATGACCAGCACGGCCGCGGCCGGGTCGAGCACCCGCGTGCCGTCCTCCGCAGCGGTCCAGCCCGCGCGCAGGACGTCGGACAGAAGCGTGTCCGGCGCACCGGCGCGGTACGGATCGGCGGTCGCGGCCGGCCGGACCGCGGCGACCGTGCGCGCCAGGACCGCACAGACCACACCGAGAGCACGAGAGGGCGCCGATACCGATACGTCGGCCCATTGCCCGGTGCACCGGACGTGGAGCTCGAGCCCGGCGACCGCGCGCAGTCCGGCGAGCTCCGCACGCTCCGCCGCAGCGCGCCAGGCCGCCATCGCGGCGCCCGGCCGCTGCCAGCCGATGCCTGCGACGGGAACCCGCAAACGCACCTCTGCCTGCGCGGCACGCGGATCCCGAACCGCGACGGCGCGCACGCCGCAGGGCAGACGCCGCTCATCCGCGGTAACGGCGTGAAGCGCAGGCGCGGCCACAAGGCCGGGCGCGAAACGGGCACTCTGCTCTGCCTCCCGCGGCGGTCGCGGCGGCACCGCGGGAGCTTTCCCGTCCGGCAGCGGACGCACGCGCTCCGCCCCGGGCTCGACGCGCGTCCAGCGCGGTTCGCACTCACCCAGGCGTGCCGATACGGCTCGCACCGCTGACGTCGTCACCCGCCGCAGCCTCGCCGGAAGTTCGGATGCAACCTCCGGATCGCCGAAGAGTAGAGCGGTGCGCCCAAGGGCGCGCGTGTACTCCGGCAGATCGGCGTTCGTTCGCTCGGCGATCGCGGCCAGCCGCTCCGCGGCATCAGCGACGTTATTCACCGACACATCCGCAAGCGCCTTGACAGATCCCATGATCCCGTCCGCCACGGCCTCGCCGGGAATGGCGGGGTCGGACGCCGTGGTCGCCAGGAGCATGTCGGGCGCGCGGGTGTCGAGCGGGCCGAAAACACCGCATCGAGCGCGCACCGCTGAATCACCCGCGCACGGGCGCTCGAGCAAGGCCGCGACCACCATCGTCGCGAGGTACTCGTCGAGCGCCGTCGCGGGGTCAGGCGTCGGCAGCGCTACGGCAGTGTGTGCCGCGCTCAGCCCGGGCGACATCCACACCTCGCCCGTCGACTCGCTCGGCCATGCTTCGTCCGGCGTCGGCGCGCCAGGGGTGCTGCGGGGCTCGAGAAGCCCAAACTCCTCGCGGATCCATGGCAGCACGTCAACCTCGTCCTGCGGGCACGAAACGGTGACGAGCAGCCGATTCGAGCCGTAATGGCGGTCGAAGAAAGCTCGGCATACCGCCGGGTCGACCCCACTCAGTGCGCGCGGATCGCCGTACCCGTCGTGGCGGTAAGCGCGAGAGGCATACGCCGCCCGGGAGATCAAGGGCCAGGGGAATCCGCCGAGAGGCGGCAGGTCCCTCACGTGGGCGATCTCCTGCTCGATACTGCGGAGCTGGAGCGCGAGCTCGGCGACGTCGAATACGGGAGCGCGAAATCGCTCGGCGTCCCGGAACAGGGCGCGTCGAAGCTCCGTCGGCGGGACGACTTGAACGTAATCCGTGTAGTCGGGATGCGTGGTGCCGGACAGCCGCCCGCCCACCGCATACACCTCGTCGGCGAAGCCGCCACCCGGTAAGCTCGCACTCCCCCGGAACATCAGGTGCTCGAAGAGGTGAGCAAGTCCCTCCTCCGCGGGCGCCTCGTGCCGGAACCCGACGCCCACGTGCACGGCCACGACCGCCCTCGGCACCGAGATGCCCGCGTTCAGCACCACCCGTACGCCGTTCGCGAGGGTGTGCAGGCTGACGTGCGACACGGCGGCGACTATCCCTGCTCGGCCAGGAAACGGATGAACCCCGGGTATCGGGCCGTCCTGGCCGGATCGCCCGAGACGTACGCGGTGTAGTCGTGCATGTGCAGCGCCACCCTCAGCGCGGTGAGCCTGCCCCAGCGCGAGCCGAGGTCGGACCCGTACCCTGCGAAGAGTGCGTCGAGGAGGTCCTGCCACGTCGCGTCATCGTCCCCTCGGACCCACCGCAACTCGACGAGTTCGCCCGCCAGCCAAGCCAGGTCGAGAACGGGGTCGCCCAGACAGACGTCTTCGCCGATCAGCATCCGTGCCTCGCGCGATCGCGGCCCCGCGATGAGCGAGCCGAGCGACGCCGCGCCATGGACGATAGTGGTCGATGCCTCCGATAGTTCCTCGGCCGACTCGCGTAGAGCCGAGAACAGCGATTCGCCCAGTTCGTCACGCAGGCGCCCCTCGGCCACAGCCGTGGTCGGATCGGTCGATCGTCCGCCTAACCAGGCGAGCAGTCTGCCCAGTCCGCGGGAGCTCCGGTCCAGACCCGTCACCAACGGCCCGGAGGCCTTCTCATCGTGCAACTCGGCGAGCCGCTCTCCGAGCGAGTGGAAAATGGGAACGAGGTCCGGCGACGGACCGGCGCGTAGCAGTTCGCCAGCGACCGCGACGGTCGCCGGCGCATCGTAGGTGCGCGTCTCGCGATCCCCCGTCCCCACCGCCCAGCGGGTCGGGCCGGGCGTCGCTTCCGCGAGTCGCTCCGCGAGCCGACGCGGCAACGGCGCAAAACGGGGGGTGCCGTCGCCCGGCGACCTCACCCACTCGACGTGTCCGTCGCCGAGGGACGAGATCTCGGTCGACAGCAGGCCGGTGCGCAGAGAGCGCCGGTCACGCTCGCTGTCCTCCGAAGCCTCGTCTGCTGGCCGCTGACGGGAGGCATCGAATCCATTGCGGCGCTCCTCGAGCCGC
The DNA here is from genome assembly GCA_019117025.1 of Candidatus Microbacterium stercoravium. Classification (GTDB taxonomy): domain Bacteria; phylum Actinomycetota; class Actinomycetes; order Actinomycetales; family Microbacteriaceae; genus Microbacterium; species Microbacterium stercoravium. Next base: position 11,030 of record DXAM01000149.1, read on the forward strand.
GCGAGAACAGTAGACAGCGGCGGCGGAACATGCCCGTCCATCTCCCCCGAATGCAGGCTGATCCCCGGCTCCGGCGGCACGAGCACGACGTTGCGCTGTGAGGCGAGTGCGGCCCAGTTTCGGCGGAATGCCCCGCCGGCGAGCCCGCCCGGAGGAAGCGACGGAGCAAGCGCGATGACGGCTTCGGTGCTCTGCAGGGCGAGGAGGCTGGGCGTGTCGGTCAGACCATTCGCGAAGCGCGCCAGGTAACCGGTCGTCGCCGGATACACGAGGAACGCCTCCGCCCACTGAGCGAGTTCCACGTGGATCGAGGTGTCGACATCATCCCAGGCGTCGATGTGGACGGATGATCGTGTGCGCAGTCGCATCGTCGTGAGCGTCACGAACCGCAATGCCGACCGCGTGACGAGGATCCGAACCTCAAGCTCCGGGTAGCACATCCTCGCCCAGTTGACCCACTGAGGAACGCTGTGCGCCGCCGGCGCACCCGTGACAACGAGCACAAGTCGACGAATGGAGAACTCGGGCGCCGTCGGACCGCCCGTGCCGGCGTCGAGGGTCATGCCGCGTCCACCAGTGTTTCGAGGTCGGCGAGGGCCGCGCGGTGACCCTCCAACTCGGCCACGCCGCTGAGGTTCAGGACGATCTCCGAGACGCCCGCGTCATCGTAATCAGACATGGCGGACTCGACGCTGGCGCGGTCGCCGGCCAGGAACGCACCGCCGTCGATGAGTGCTTGGGCGCTCGCACGGGGATCCGCGTCGACGTCGACCCGAACTCCCGCACTGTCGAGCATCGCGACGTAGTGGGGGAGCGACATGTGGCCCTTGCTGCTTGCGAGCGCCACGTCGACCGGGTCACGGTCGTTCTGGGCGAGCGACACCGGGACCATTGCGACGATGCGCGGCACGGGGCGACCGGCACGGGTCGCCCCACGGACGAGCGCCGGTCTGATCACGTCGCGGATGTAGTTCGCGGGCGTCAGCCAGGTCACTGCGACATCCGCGACCTCGCCCGCGAGTTCGGCCATCCGACTGCGCAGAACGCCCAGTCCCACCGACACCTTCGGACGCGGCATGTGCGGCATGCGCATCGAACATGAATAGAACTCCCCGGAAAACGCCGCTTCGCCGGTGTCGACCAGCGAGCGCACGATCGTCACGTACTCGCGCGCGGCGCCGAGCGGGCTTCGATAAGGGGCGCCGAGGAGTCCGCGCTGCAACGAGGTGGAGCCCGGCCCGAAGCAGATCGTCGCGGGGTTTCCGGTCGCGGAGACCAACGTAGTCGCACGCATCGCGGCGTCGAACGGGTGGGCGAAAGGCATGAGCGACACAGCAGTGCCCACTGGCGTGGCGAATCCGTGATCTGACGCGTAAGCGAAGTTCAACAGCGCGTCCGTGCCCGCGGCTTGACCCTGCCAGAGCGCCGCGCTATCACCCCACTGCGCGAGCGCCGCGAAGGGCAGTACCTGCTGGGGGCGAACAGGACCGAACGGCACGAGGATCGACCGTGCGCTGCTCATACCGGGATCAGCTCCAGCAGGGAACGGCCGTCGTCGCCGTCGGCCTGCCAGGACAGTCGCAGGCCGGCACGCTCGGCGAGCGAGATGAGCGACGTCGTGCTGCGATCCGGTGCCGGCATCATCGAGCGCATCCGCAACCGTGTCGCGGACGTGTCCATCGGCATCGCCACCTCCGCGAGGAGCACCTTGCCTCCGGGACGGGCGGCCTCAGCGCATCGCCGTAGGATCCGTTCGGCGTCGTCGTCGGTCCAGTCGGCGAGGATCGCCGACAGTACGTAGACGTCGCCGCCCGCGGGTAGCGGATCGAAGAAGCTGCTGTCGACGACCGTCGCGCGCTCAGCAACGTCCGAGCGGGCGAAACGCTCGGACGCGACGGTCGCCGGGTGCCCGATGTCCACCATCGTGCCGCGGAGGTGCGACTGTGCGCGCAGGAGCGAGAGAAGCACCGACCCGATGTGGCCTCCGACGTCTACGACGTGCTCGACGTCCGACCAGTCGTAGCCGCGGACGATCTGCTGGGCGCCCCAACTCAGCGGGGCGTCGCTGGCGTCCGCGGTCTCGACCTGACGCCGCCATTCGGCAAGGTACTGCGGTTCGCGATTGACCTCGTCCCAGTAGCTCGTGCCAGACGCCAAGGATGCGGGCTCCCCCGTATGCACCGTGTGGTCGAGTCGGAGGATCGAGAGCCCCGACATGCCCAACATCGAATCATTGCGCAGCAGCTCGCGAACGCTCATCGGATGATCGGTTCGCAACGGATCCATCGCGTCCGTCAACGCGTACGTGTCTCCGTCGCGCGCAAGGAGCTCCCGCGCAGCCAACTCCTGCAACAGCTCGGTCATCACAGAGGCGTCTGCTCCGACGCGCGCCGCGACCGTGACCGCGTTCGCCGGTTCCTCGGCGAGCACGTCCGCCACACCGAGTGTCGCGGCGGCACGCAGAAGTGCCGGCTCCAGCAGATCGGCACGGCTTAGGAGATCCATGCTGGCCTTCGGGGAGGGTGCTTCCATCGTCTTGTCTCCAGTCGTGGGTTCGGCGGGTCCGGAAGGCCCGGGCGGCCCCGTTCGTGGGACCGCCCGGGCACCGGTCAACAGCCGTCGTCGACCGTCTTGGAGACGGCGAGTCCGGTGAGCCAGCTCAGAGTCGCTGCAGCGCAGTAATACGTCGTCGCCGGAGCGTCCGTCGCTGCCGACGCGCCGATCTCGTCTGCTGACGAGTACGACTCGTAGCCGGAAACCAGGTCCATGATCGCGTTTGTCTTCGTCATTGTCATAACTCCTTCGTTATCTCAGCAGGTGGCTTCGTACGTAGCGGCGGTCAGGAGAGTGAGCCCGGCCGCGGCGCAGTACCACGTCGTCGCCGGGGCGTCCGTCGCTGCCACATCTGACAGGTCGCTCGTCGCGGCGTACTTGTCGTACCCGGAGACGAGCTCCATGATCGAGTCGGTCCTTGACATTTTCTTCTTCCTGTCGGAGTTCATCGCCGGCGCCTGTGGCACCGGTCTGATCAGATTGACAAATTCAGAGCCGGGGCCGTTGGGTCGACCCCATGCTGCGCAAACGTCTCGAAAACCTCCTTCTCTCTGTCATCAGGGTCCTCGCGAGCGGCGAGCAGCGCCGTCGCAAGCAATGTGGCACGGTGCTGGCCGAAGCTCAGGCCGCTGTATGCCGAGGCTTGATCGCGCGGTTCCATCGCGAGCGCCGCGCCCGGGCCGATCCTGCGCGCGAACGGAGAGGTGTCATCCGCCAACACATCCAGTGCCGCCAGCCGCTCCGCGAGGTCGTACGCCAAGTCGCTCGCGGTGTCCTCCGTGTAGACGACCAGCGCGTCTCGGCGCGGGTAGAACTCCCCCACCGTCAGAATCTTCGCGCGGTAGGGTGCGGAGACATTCTCGAGGTGCTCGAGCACGGCACCCCACGCGACGTCGGCAACATCGACGGCAGGCAGATGGAAGTACAGACGCATCACCTGTGCGACCCGGGTCCATCCGCGTGCCCCTTCGACGAGGAAGTACCCCGGCGAGACGGCCGGGCGCAGCGCCGGGAAGGGAACCGTCATGACGTCTCCAGGGCCGACCCCGTCGAGATCCACGCCGTCGACCGGCATCCACACGCGCACGCCGCGGTAAGAGACGAGGACACGTTTGGCGCGGTCGTCCTCCTCGGCGAGTCGCACGAGGCGGACCTGAGCGCTCGTCGTCCGCTGAGGGGTCACCGCGCGCAGCCGTTCCTCGATACGCCGGTCGCGCAGCCGCGAGGGCACTGCGGAGAGCGGCTGCCCCGCGTGGTAGACGTTGTAGATCGCCTCGGCGAGGACGCGCGTCATCTCGCGCGGGTAGTCCGCGCTGACCTCCTGATCGCCAACGCGTGCGGTCAATCCGTCCGCCGCGATGACGATATCCTCCATCACTGCCCTGATGCCGTCGGCGAGCCGCGCCTGCGTCGTCACGTCGCTCATGCCGCGGCCTCCTCGAAGCCGAAGATCTGGCTGAACCGGTCCGGGAAGAGGACCGCATTGCGTCCCACTCCCGCCGACGCGCGCTGGACGCCCGTCAGCCGATGCGACGACGCCGCCCCGGCGATCAGGCGATCGATCAGATGCCACCCGGCGAATCCGGTGGCACGCGTCGAGAAGTCCGCATCAATCTCGCCCCGGCGTCGGAAGTAACTCGTGAGGAATGCGGAGATCAACGGAAGCAGGCGTTCGAGCTTCGCCGTGCCGCGCTCGATGACCAGTTCGTGCGTGAACTCCAGATCGACGAAATCGCTGTCGCCTCGGTTCGTCACGAGGTCGAGCATCGCTCGGAACAGCCACTCTCCGACGAATGCCCCGACGTCCCGAGCCGGGTCGGCGAGACGGAATTCCTCCCAGTCGGCGAGGTACGGGCGATCCTCATGGAACAGGACCTGGTCGACCCGGAAGTCGCCATGCGAGGGCCTGCCTTCGGCAGCGGATTCCCATTCGCGCAGCCGCCGCAGCGCCGCGATCAGCTCGTCATCGTCCTGAAGCAGCTGCCACGCCTCGAGCTCGGCGGCACTGGCCTCGAGGTAAGTGTCGAGCGACAGTCCTTCGAAGTATCCGAGCGGCGGCAACGACGGCGGCGAATCGTCCATGACGAGCCCCGCGGGAGCCTTTCCCTCATGCAGCTCGCCGAGCATCGTGCCGAGGTCCCCGGCATGCTGCTCGGTGAAGGCTTCGGCCACCATGAGATCGCCCCCGGTGGTCGTATCGGTGACGAGCTCGAAGACGAGCAAGCACGATTCCTCATCGGATGCGAGCAGCGCCGGGGAGGCGATGGCGCCAGCGGACTGCGCTGCGACAAACGTCTCGAATCCCACGCTGCGCCGGTACCGCCTGTCCGCGCCGTGTCCGGTCAGGTGCTTGACGAACACGTCGCGCCCCGACGTCGTGCGTCCGCGCCACGACGTGTTACGCCCGATCGGGGACGTCACCGTCTCGCGGTCGAAGACGCCCAGCCCGGCACGATCGAGCAGC
>DXAM01000150.1 GCA_019117025.1 Candidatus Microbacterium stercoravium
GGAGCGGAGCATGTCGAGGAAGGCATCCTGATCGAGCCATGCGTCGCAGGTCTCGACCAGATCGCCGTCGGGGCCGAGGATCACGCGCACCTCGGGCTCATCGAACGCGGCGCGGGTCTCGATCGTCGACGCGTTCGTCCGGTGCGGCCACCGGGCGTGCGGACCGCGCGGGGAGCGGCGTGCGGACCGGCGGATGTCGGCGCGATCCTGGGCGCGGCGGGCGTCGTCTGCCGCCGCATGCTCGCGCGCGATCTCGTCGCGCTCGCACTGCGCCGCCGCGGGCGATTCCTGGAAGAAGACGCGGCTGATCGGGTCGTCGGTGACCGTGTGCCCGGTCGGCGTCGTGAACTCGATCACCCCGCCGGCGACCTGTCTGACCTTCCACCCCGCCTGATGCTTCATCTGATGGTGGGCAGGGCACAGCGCCTCGAGATTCTCGACGGCGGTCGGGCCGCCGCGGGCATGGTCGTGCCCGTGATCGATATCGCATCGTCGCGCGGCGACCGTGCACCCCGGTAGGCGACAGGTCATGTCGCGGGCCATGACGGCCCGTCGCTGGGCACTCGTCGGACGGTAATGGTCGACCGCCGCGATCGTGCCGTCTTCGGGCCGCGTGAAGATGCGTTCCCATCCCGGTGCGCTCCCCGCGAGAATGCGGGCCGTTTCCGGGTCGATGAGGGTGCCGTCGTCCATCCAGGCGGCTGCTCGTCGCGGGTCGATCAGGGTCGCGACCGGAATCGTCACCTGCACGTTCGCCCGGATGGTGTCGAGTGCGGCGCCGAATCCCGCGGTGTGGAGCTCGTGGCCGGCCGGCTGCGCGGTCAGCAGTACGTCGAGGAAGATGTCGGTGCGCACCTGCGGCAGGGTGCGCTGGTCGCTCGCGGCGATCGTCAGCGGGTCGGTGCCGTCGATGCCGCCCGAGACCGGCGCGGTCCAGCCCTCTTCGGGTAAGCGCCCGTGCTCGCGCTCGTACGCACGGCGGGCGCGGAGCCGATCTTTCTTCACCTCGCGCGCCATCTGGTCGATCCGATCGAACACGGACCGCACTTCGAGCGTCGGGCCGTGCAGGATCAGTTCGCTCATGCCGTCGTCGAGGTCGCGCATCGTGATGTGCCGACGAGCGCGCGCCTCGGCGTGCTTCTCGTGGAACGAGCGCGCGTCGAGGTCGGCGGCCCGCTTCTTCAGGACCGTGCCCAGCTGGCGCGACGTGCGCTCGGTGCCGAGCGCCGCCGCGCCCTGGTCGAGCGAGGCCTTCGCCCCCGGATCGAGATTGAGTCCCGCCTTCACGACCTGCTCGGCGTGACGGAGCGAGAGGTCGCCCGACTCGAGCGCCGCGAGCGTGGCGGGGCAGTCGTCGTGGATCTGCTCGGCCATGGCGAGCTGGGCCCGCGCATCGCCCGGGCCGACGCGCAGCGCGATCGCGGCCTGCGCGGCGAACGACCGCCGTGCATCCTCGCGTGCGCGGGAGTGCGCTGCCGACGCCGCCTGCGCGTCGCTGAGGCGCCCGAGCCGCGCGAGAAGGCTGACGATATGCCCCTCGATCATCGCCGCCGCGCGTCGCGAATCGGCCAGCTCGTCGAGAACGGCGCGAGCCTCGACGGCCTGCTCGGGCGTCAGCCCGTGCAGCACATCGTCGAACTCGTCTTCCGTCATGCCTTCATTTTATCGAACATAGGTACGATAAAACAAGAGCATGTACGAGATTCTCTCGAACAGAATGTTCGACTCAGTGCTCCTCGCGCCCCGCGAACGTCTCGAGCAGTCCCTGCAACGAGGCGACGCGGTCGGGGGAGACGTCGGCGGATTCGTTGAGCGCGCAGTCGGGGGCGTCGGGCAGGTGGGTGCAGCCGCGCGGGCACTCTGCGGCGACGTCCGCGAGGTCGCCGAACGCACGCAGGATGTTGTCGGGATCCACGTGTCCCAGGCCGAACGACCTCACGCCGGGGGTGTCGATCACCCAGCCGGATCCGGATGCCCCGCGGTATCGCAGCGACACCGTCGACGACGATGTATGGCGGCCGCGGCCGGTGACGAGGTTCACGTGTCCTGTCGCGCGGGCCGCATCGGGCACGAGGGCATTCACGAGCGTCGATTTGCCGACGCCGGAATGGCCGACGAACACGGTCGAATGTCCGGCGATCGCGGCGCCGATCTCGTCGACCGGCGGCTGATCCTCCGACGAGCGGAACACGCGCAGGTCGTCGATGCCGTCGAAGTGCGCGAGGAACTCCGCAGGGTCCGCGAGGTCGGTCTTCGTGACCACCATGAGCGGGCGGATCCCCGCGTCGAGCGCAGCGACGAGGTAGCGGTCGACCAGGCGCGGGCGGGGCGGAGGATCGGCGGCGGCCACGACGACGAGCATCTGGTCGGCGTTGGCGACGATCACGCGCTCGACGTTGTCGGTGTCGTCGGCCGAACGCCGCAGCAGCGAGGTGCGGTCCTCGATGCCGACGATGCGTCCGAGCGTGCCCTCGTCGCCCGAGGTGTCGCCGACGATGCGCGCGCGGTCGCCCGTGACGATCGGCGTGCGGCGCAGCTCGCGGGCGCGGGTTGCGGTCGTCTCGTGCTCCGACGGATCGCCCTCGTCGATCAGCACGCGATAGCGGCCGCGGTCGACCCCGAGCACGCGGCCGATCACGGCGTCCTCGTGCTTCGGGCGGATCTTCGTGCGCGGCCGGTTGCCCTTCGGGTTGGGGCGCACGCGCACGGCCGACTCATCGAAGACGTCGTCGTCTTCGTCGTCCTCGTCCCACCAGCTCACGGGCGTTCCGCTCACCCCAGTCCGGCGAGCATGCGCTGCCAGAGCCAGACGAACTGCGGCATCGTCTTGCCCGTGGTGCCGATGTCGTCGACGACGATGCCCGGCGTGCGCAGGCCGACGAGGGCGCCCGTCGTGGCGATGCGGTGGTCGTGGAACGACTTCCACTCGCCGCCGTGGAGCGGGGCGGGGATGATGCGGATGCCGTCCTCCAGCTCTTCCGCACCGCAGCCGATCGCGCGCAGGTTCGACGTGAGCGCCGCGATGCGATCGGTCTCGTGCGTGCGGATGTGCCCGATGCCGGTGAACGTCGACGGCTGATCCGCGAGGGCCGCGAGGCCCACGAGCGTCGGCGTCAGCTCGCTGACCGCCGACAGATCGAGGTCGACGCCGTGGATCTGGCGCCCGCCCGTCACCGTCACGGCGCCGCCGCGGCGCGTGACGCGTGCGCCGAGCAGCGAGAGGATCTCGGTGAGGTGGCCGCCCGGCTGCGTCGAGCGAGCGGGCCAGGAGGGCACCGTGACGGATCCGCCGGCGACCATCGCGGCCGCGAGGAACGGCGCCGCGTTCGACAGGTCGGGCTCGATCGGGGTGGTTTTTCCGCGCGGCACCGTGGCCGGAACGATCCATTCGCCGGGGGAGGGGTGCTCGACGTGCACGCCGCGGCGCGCGAGCGTGTCGACCGTCATGTCGATGTGGGGCACGCTCGGCAGGCGGTCGCCGGTGTGCTTCAGGTGCAGCCCCACGTCGAAGCGCGGAGCTGCGAGCAGCAGGCCCGAGACGAACTGGCTCGACCCGGAGGCATCGATCTCGAGCTCGCCGCCGCGGATCTGACCGTGGCCGTGCACGGTGAAGGGCAGGCTCCAGGATCCGCCGTCGTCGATGTCGACGCCGAGGTCGCGCAGCGCCTTGATCATGGTGCCCATCGGGCGGTGCAGCGCATTGGCATCGGCGGTCATGCGCACATCGCCCTCGGCGAGACCGAGCAGCGGCGCGACGAACCGCATGACCGTGCCCGCTTGACCGCTGTCGATCTCGCAGCCGCCAGACAGGGTGCGCGGCGGCGTGATCTCGACGTCTTCGCCGTAGGGACTCTCGCCCGGCACGCGTTCGATGCGCACGCCGAGCGCGCGCAGCGCGTCGCCCATGCGATACGAATCGGCGGAGTGCAGCGGCGCCTCGAGGCGGCTCGGCGCATCAGCCAGCGCTGCGAGGATCAGCTCGCGGTTGGTGAGCGACTTGGATCCGGGCACCGTGACGGTCGACGCGAGCGGCGCGTCGGCCGTGGGCGCGGCGAAGGATCCGCTCGGAGCTTCGGTCGGAGCGGCGGAATCGAGGGAATACCCGTGCATGGTCATCGCGTTCAACCATAGTGAAGGAAGAGAGGCGGTGCCCGATGGGTTCAGCGACGTGTGTTGCGATCGACTCGCATGTGCGGTACGACCCCGTGGACGTAGGGTGGTTCTCGATGGACGACATCGAAACCTCTCTCCGCGATGATCCTCGAAGCCAGTTCGAGGACCAAGCGCTTCCGTTCATGGACCAGCTGTACGGCGCAGCCATGCGCATGGCGCGCAATCCGCAGGACGCCGCCGACCTCGTGCAGGACACGTTCGTGAAGGCCTACGCCGCGTGGGAGCGGTTCGAGCAGGGCACGAATCTGAAGGCCTGGCTGTACCGGATCCTCACGAACACCTACATCAACGGTTACCGCAAGAAGCAGCGCGAGCCCTTCCAGAGCGCGATCGACGAGCTCGAGGACTGGCAGCTCGGCGGGGCCGCGTCGACGACCGCGTCGAGCCACCGCTCGGCCGAGGCCGAGGCGATCGACCGCATGCCGTCGTCGGCGGTGAAAGACGCGCTGCAGGAGCTGAAGGAAGATTTCCGGATGGTGGTGTACCTCGCCGACGTCGAGGGCTTCGCCTACCAGGAGATCGCCGACATCATGGAGACGCCCATCGGCACCGTGATGAGCCGCCTGCACCGCGGACGCCGGCTGCTGCGGGACAAGCTGAGGGATTATGCCGCTGAACGAGGGATCGTCGCGGCTCAGACGGGAGCGAAGAAGTGAGCGACTGCGGGTGTGAGAAGGCACGCGTCGACCTCGAGGCGTTCGTGCGGGGAGAACTGGACTACTGCCAGACGGCCCAGGCCGAGATCCGGGAGCACATCGACAACTGCCCCGGCTGTCAGGACGAGGCGACCGTGGCGCGCACGCTGACTGATGCGGTGCACCGCGCGTGCAGCGACGAGGCTGCGCCGACCGATCTGCGAACGCGCGTCATCGCGACTCTGCGCGATGTGCAGGCCGAACCGCACTGATCCCGTCATAGGGTGGGCGGGTGAACTTCGTCGACGCCCGAAACTGTCCCGCTGATCCTGCTTCGCGCGAGTCCCTCGAGGCCCGCGGTCTCGACTACCGCGTCTCCACGGCCGGCGAGCGCGCGGACTACCTCCGTGCGGTCTCGCGGGGGTTCCTCGAGAAAGAGCCCTCGGCCTCGTCGCTGGCGACGCCCGAGGGGCATCCCGAACGGCGCTCGATCGGCGTGTTCGACCCATCCGCGGTGCAGCCGTACCCGATCGCGACCGTCGAATCGTGGGTCACGCCGCTGACGGTTCCGGGCGGTGAGCTCAGCATGTGGGCGATCAGCAACGTGACGGTCGCGGCCACGCACCGTCGGCGCGGCGTCGCTCGGGCGATGCTCGAGGGAGAACTGCGCGCGGCGAAGACGGCCGGCGTGCCGATCGCCGGCCTGACGGTCACCGAGGCGACGATCTACGGGCGCTACGGCTTCGCGCCCGCCGCTCCGAACGCGACCGTGAAGATCGATTCGAAGCTCGTCGGCTGGCAGGCGCCCGAGCCCGCGGCACGGATCCTGTACGTCGACCGCGAGCAGCTCGCGACGGATCTCGGTGAGCTGCACGAGCGCACGCGGGGCGAGCGCATCGGCGACATCGCGGGCTGGGAGCACCGCTGGCAGCAGCACGCCGGACTCGACACGGCCGCCGAGCATCCCGAGAAGATCCGCGGGGTGCGCGCCGTCGACGCTTCGGGCGCGACGGTGGGATCCATGGCGTTCCGACTCGTCGAAGGGGCCGATTACCGTCAGCACACGCTGCGCGTGCAGCACCTCGTGGCGGCGACGCCCGATGCACGGGCCGCGCTGTGGAAGTTCGCGATCGACCACGACCTGGTGGCCGTGGTCGAGGCGTCCGAGCAGCCGATCGACGACCCGCTGCTGTGGCAGGTGCACGACGCGAACCGCATCGAGCAGACCGTCTCCGAACACGGATGGCTGCGGATCCTCGACGTTCCCGCCGCGCTCGCCGCGCGCCGCCTCGAGGGCGGGTTCGGCGTGCGGCTGCGGGTGACGGATCCGCTCGGTCTCGCGGACGGTGCGTGGACGGTCGCGCAGCTCGGCGCGGACGGCGTGCAGATCGAGCCTCTCGCCGACGGCGCCGAGGCCGACATCACGCTCGACGTCGGCGCCCTGTCGGCGGCGTACTTGGGCGCCGTGCGGCTCGAGACGCTCCAGGCGGCGGGCCGGGTGATGGGATCCGCGGACAGGATCCGCGCGTTCTCCGACGCCCTCCGCGCCCGCACCCAGCCGCACCTCTCGATCGTCTACTGACCCGAACCTCACCGTGTCCCACTTGGTGCGGGATCAGCGCCGCCGCTGGCGCTCGGTCGCGTCGTTGACCTCGCCGACGAGCTCCTCCAGGATGTCCTCCAGGAACAGCACGCCGACGGTGCGGCCGTCGGACTCGCGCACGTTCGCGAGGTGTCGGCCGCGCTCACGCATCAGCGCGAGCGCGTCTTCGAGGTCGGTCGTCACGCCCACGGGCACCATGTGGTGGATCCGCTTCGCAGGGATCGGGTCGTCGGCGCGCGCGTCGGTGATGCGCAGGATGTCCTTCAGATGCACGTACCCCGTGGGGGCGCCCGAGTCATCGACGATCACGTAGCGCGAGTACCCATGGCTCGCGACGGCGCGCTCGATCTCGGCCGTCGACGCCGTCTCGGGCAGGGTCACGAGCTGCTCGAGGGGCACGGCGATGTCGCCGGCGTCCTTGTCCGTGAACTCGAGCGCCGCCGCGACCGTGCCCGTCGGATCCTGCAGCACGCCCTCGCGGCGCGACTGGCTCACGATCGTGGCGACCTCCTCGAGCGTGAAGGTCGAGTTCGCCTCGCTCTTCGGCTCGACGCGGAACAGGCGCAGCACGCTGTTGGCGATCGCGTTGAGCAGCCACACGATGGGATGGAACACCTTCGATACCCACACGAGGGGAGGGGCGAGCAGCAGCACGGCCCGGTCGGGCACGCTGAACGCGATGTTCTTGGCGACCATCTCACCGAACACGACGTGCAGGTACGACACGAACACGAGCGTGATCACGAACGCGATCGTGCCGACCGCGGCCTCGCCGAGCCCCGTGATGCCGAGCGGCACCATCAGCAGATGGTGCAGCGCGGGCTCCGAGACGTTGAGGATCAGCAGCGAGCAGATCGTGATGCCCAACTGGCTCGTGGCGAGCATCGCCGTCGCGTGCTCCATCGCGTAGAGCGCCGTCTTGGCGGCGCGGGATCCGTTCTCGGCCCGCGGCTCGATCTGCGAACGCCGCGCCGAGATCACCGCGAACTCGGCGCCGACGAAGAAGGCGTTGCCGATCAGCAGCACGACGAGCCATGCGATTCCTGCCCAGTCGCTCATCGCTCGACCTCCTCGGCACCGGCCGGCAGGGGATCCGGGGTGAACCTCACGCGATCGACGCGGCGGCCGTCCATGCGCATCACTTCGAGGGATCCGCCTTCCGTGCGAACGCTGTCGCCGACGACGGGGATGCGTTCGAGGGCGCTCATGATGAACCCGCCGACCGTGTCGTAGTCATCGGACTCGGGCACCTCGACGGCGGCGCGCTCCCGCGCTTCGTCGGGGCGGAGCTGTGCGGGGAAGGTGAGCGAGTCGCTGTGCCGCACGACGCCGGCGCGGCGGCGGTCGTGCTCGTCCGCGACCTCGCCGACGATCTCCTCCACGAGGTCTTCGAGCGTGACGATGCCGGCCGTGCCGCCGTACTCGTCGACGACGACAGCCATCTGGTAGCCCTCTCGGCGCAGTTCGGCGAGCAGCTGGTCGAGGCGCACCGTCTCGGGCACGCGCAGCAGCTCGGTGCGCAGCGCGCCGACGGGGACCTCGGCGCGCTTCTCCCGCGGCACGCTCACGGCGGCCTTGAGGTGCACGATGCCGACGATGTCGTCGAGATCCTCGTCGTAGACGGGGAAGCGGCTGTGCCCGGTCTCGCGAGCGAGGCGGATCACGTCGTCCGCAGACTCGCTCACCGCGATCGCGTGCATGCGCGGGCGGGGCGTCATCACGTCGTCGGCCGACAGCTTCGCGAAGCGCAGCGATCGGTCGAGCAGCGTGGCGGTGTCCTTCTCGAGCAGTCCGGCCGTGGCGCTGCGGCGCACGAGGCTCGACAGCTCTTCGGCGCTGCGGGCTCCCGAGAGCTCCTCCTGCGGCTCGATGCCGATGAGGCGCAGGATCACGTTGGCGCTGCCGTTGAGGCCCGCGACGGCCGGGCGGAACACGGTGGTGAACGCGATCTGCGCGGGTGCGACGACCTTGGCCGTCGCGAGGGGCAGCGCGAGCGCGAAGTTCTTGGGCACGAGCTCACCCAGGATCATCGACAGGATCGTCGCGATCACCATGCCGATCACGGTCGAGATCGCGGAGACGGCCGCCTCGGGCAACCAGGTCTCGAGGGCCGGCGAGAGCATCCGCGACAGGGCGGGCTCCATCGTGTAGCCGGTCAGCAGCGTCGTGAGCGTGATGCCGAGCTGCGCCGACGAGAGGTGGGTGGAGGTGTGTCGCAGTGCCGAGATCGTGAGCGCGAGGCGCGGCTCTCCGCGAGCCTGGCGGGCCTCGAGATCAGCGCGGTCGAGATTGACGAGCGCGAACTCGCTGGCGACGAAGATTCCGGTACCGATGATGAGCAGGAGTCCTGCCCCCAGCATGATCCAGTCCATCACGACTCCGACGCACCATCCCGTCGGTCGTGATGCGGATGCGGATGCGGGCGTCGGCGTGCAGGGCTGGTGCTGCTACTCGGAGGGTCGTCCATAGTCTCTCGATCATAGGGCAATCCGCCACCGCGTTGCCGAGAGTTTCACATGCATCGGGGGTTAGGGTTGGAGGACGATCGCGTCGGGCTGTCGGCGCGTGCGACGAGCAACATTCATCGATGAAAGTGGGCGATCTGACCGTGTCGAGTCAGGTGACGGGTGTCGGTACGTCGAGTGAAGGGGATTTCGGGGCCAATCAGTGGCTGGTCGACGAACTCTTTCAGCAGTATAAGGTCGACAAGAACTCCGTCGACAAGGAGTGGTGGCCGGTGATGGAGCAGTATGCCGCGCAGAACGCGGGTTCCACGGCGCAGAAGGCAGACGCACAGCAGCCGTCGCCGAGCGTGACCAAGCCGCCGACGCAGCCCGTGCGCGTCGCGAAGACCACCGCCAAGCCGGCGTCCGAGGCGCCGATTCCGGCTCAGCCCGTCGCGAAGAGGGCCGACGCCGATGTCGAGGACGAGACCGAGGACAAGGTCACGCCACTGCGGGGCCTGCCGAAGACGCTCGCGAGGAACATGGATCAGTCGATCTCGGTTCCGACCGCGACGAGCGTGCGCACGATCCCCGCGAAGCTGATGATCGACAACCGCATCGTCATCAACAACCATATGTCGCGCACGCGCGGCGGCAAGGTCTCGTTCACCCACCTCATCGGGTGGGCGCTGATCCAGGCGTTCAAGGCCTTCCCGAGTCAGAACGTCTACTACGCCGAGATCGACGGCAAGCCCAGCGTCGTCGCGCCCGCTCACGTGAACCTCGGCATCGCGATCGACCTGCCGAAGCCCGACGGCACGCGCGCGCTCATGGTGCCGAGCATCAAGAAGGCCGAGACGCTGACCTTCAACGAGTACCTCGCGGCATACGAGGATCTCGTGGTGCGCGCTCGCGCCAACAAGCTCACGGCGGCCGATTTCGCCGGCACGACCGTCTCGCTCACGAACCCGGGCGGCATCGGCACCGTGCACTCGGTGCCCCGCCTCATGCAGGGCCAGGGCTGCATCATCGGTGCGGGAGCGCTCGACTACCCGGCCGAGTTCGCCGGCTCGAGCCAGAAGACGCTCAACGAGCTGGCGATCGGCAAGACGATCACGCTCACGAGCACCTACGACCACCGCGTGATCCAGGGCGCCGGGTCGGGCGAATTCCTCAAGATCGTGCACCAGCTGCTGGCGGGGCACGACAAGTTCTACGAGGACATCTTCGCGGCGCTGCGCATTCCGTACGCGCCGATCCGCTGGAACCCCGACGTGTCGGTCGATGTCTCCGAGCGCGTCGACAAGACGGCGCGCGTGCAGGAGCTCATCAACGCCTACCGCGTCCGCGGCCACCTGATGGCCGACATCGACCCGCTGGCATACGTGCAGCGCGAGCACCACGACCTCGAGATCGAGTCGCACGGCCTGAGCTTCTGGGACCTCGAGCGGGAGTTCGTGACCAACGGCTTCGGCGGCCGCCGCCAGGCGAAGCTGCGCGACATCCTCGGCGTGCTGCGCGACACCTACTGCCGCACGATCGGCATCGAGTACATGCACGTGCGCGACCACACGCAGCGCGAGTGGTTCCAGCAGCAGCTCGAGCGTCCGTACGAGAAGCCCCACCACAACGAGCAGCTGCGCATCCTCAGCAAGCTCAACCAGGCCGAGGCGTTCGAGACGTTCCTGCAGACGAAGTACGTCGGTCAGAAGCGGTTCTCGCTCGAGGGCGGCGAGTCGCTGATCCCGCTGCTCGACCGCATCATCGACGGCGCGGCGAGCGAGGGCATGAAGGGCGCCGCGATCGGCATGGCGCACCGCGGCCGTCTCAACGTGCTGACGAACATCGCGGGCAAGACCTACGCCGACGTGTTCAGCGAGTTCGAGGGCGCACTGCCCGGCAACAAGCGCGGATCCGGCGACGTCAAGTACCACATCGGCACCGAGGGCACGTTCCACGGATCCGACGGGAACGACATCGACGTGTACCTCGCGGCGAACCCGTCGCACCTCGAGACCGTCGACGGCGTGCTCGAGGGCATCGTGCGCGCCAAGCAGGACGAGTACGAGAAGGGCACCTTCCCGTGGCTGCCGATCCTCGTGCACGGCGACGCGGCCTTCGCCGGCCAGGGCGTCGTCGTGGAGACCCTGCAGATGTCGCAGTTGCGCGCCTACCGCACGGGCGGCACGGTGCACATCGTCGTCAACAACCAGGTCGGCTTCACGACGCTGCCGCAGGACGCCCGCTCGTCGATGTACGCCACCGACGTCGCCAAGACGATCGAGGCGCCGGTGCTGCACGTGAACGGCGACGACCCGGAGTCGGTGATCCGCGCCGCCGAGCTCGCCTTCGCCTACCGCCAGCGCTTCAACGCCGATGTCGTCATCGACCTCGTCTGCTACCGCCGCCGCGGTCACAACGAGGGCGACGACCCGTCGATGACGCAGCCGCTGATGTACGGCCTGATCGAGGCGAAGCGCTCCGTCCGACGGCTCTACACCGAGTCGCTCGTCGGCCGCGGCGACATCACCGAGCAGGAGTACGAGGCCGCGAAGGCCGACTTCCAGGACCGCCTGGAGGTCGCGTTCGCCGAGACGCACGCGGCCGAGACGGGCGCGATCCCGGTTCTGACGCCGGATCAGCTGAAGCCCGAGGTCGAGGGCCAGCCCGATGCCACCGGCGTGGATGTCGAGATCATCGAGCAGGTCGGCGACGCGCACGCGAACATCCCCGATGGATTCACCGTGCACGCCAAGCTCAAGCAGCTGCTCGACAAGCGTCGGCAGATGAGCCGCGAGGGCAAGGTCGACTGGGCGTTCGGCGAGCTGCTGGCGTTCGGATCCCTGCTGCTCGAGGGCACCCCGGTGCGCCTCGTCGGCCAGGATGCCCGCCGCGGCACGTTCGTGCAGCGGCACGCCGTCTTCCACGACCGCGTGAACGGCCAGGAATGGCTGCCGCTGTCGAACCTCGCCGAGGACCAGGCGCGCTTCAGCGTCTACGACTCGCTGCTCAGCGAGTACGCCGCGCTCGGGTTCGAGTACGGCTACTCGGTCGAGAACAAGAAGGCGCTCGTGCTCTGGGAGGCGCAGTTCGGCGACTTCGTCAACGGCGCCCAGCCCATCATCGACGAGTTCGTCTCGGCCGCCGAGCAGAAGTGGGGGCAGGAGTCGGGCGTCGTCATGCTGCTGCCGCACGGCTATGAGGGACAGGGCCCCGACCACTCGTCTGCCCGCATCGAGCGCTTCCTGCAGCTGTGCGGTCAGGACAACATGACCGTCGCGCGTCCGTCGACGCCCGCGTCGTACTTCCACCTGCTGCGCCGCCACGCGTACTCGCGCCCGCGCCGCCCGCTCGTGGTGTTCACCCCGAAGGCGATGCTGCGCCTGCGGGGCGCGACGAGCGAGATCGCCGACTTCGCTCAGGGGTCGTTCGAGCCGGTGCTCGACGACGACCGCGGCATCGACCGCGACAAGGTCACGCGGGTGCTGCTGCACTCCGGCAAGCTGCACTGGGACCTCGCGAGCGAGCTCGAGAAGAACCCCGACCCGTCGATCGCCCTCGTGCGCCTCGAGCAGTTCTACCCGGCCCCGGTCGACGAGCTGCGTCGGGTGCTCGGCGCCTACCCCAACGCGACCGAGCTCGTGTGGGCGCAGGACGAGCCCGAGAACCAGGGCGCGTGGCCGTTCATCCAGCAGTGGATCCCGGGCGTGATCGGTCGTCCACTGTCGGTCGTGTCGCGCCCTGCGGCGGCTGCGCCGTCGACGGGTTCGTCGAAGGTGCACGCGGTCGAACAGGCCGACCTGATGCGGCGCGCGCTGGCGCACTGAGCACAGCAGAAGGCGGCCGGACCCGGAAGGGCCGGCCGCCTTCTGCGTGCCTCAGGGGCGGTGGGCGCGCAGGTACTGCGCGGGCCAGATCGTGCGCGGATCCTCGCCGAGCTCGGTGGCCGCGCGCAGGCCGAAGTGCGGGTCGCGCAGCCATTCGCGGGCCGCGAGGATCACGTCGGCGTCGCCCGCCGCGAGGATCTCCTCCGCCTGGGCGCCGCTCGTGATGATGCCGACGGATCCCGTCAGCGCGCCCGTCGTCGCGCGCACGCGCGACGCGAAGGGCACCTGGTAGCCGGGGTAGACGTCGATCTGCTGGTGGGCGACGAGGCCGCTCGATGAGACGTCGAAGAGGTCGGCGCCGAGGGAGGTCGCCCATCCGGCGACGGTGGCGACGTCGTCGACCGTGAGCCCGCCCGGTGCCGAGTCGGTGGCCGAGAACCGCACGAACACCGGCACGCCGTCGCCGACCTCGGCGCGCACGGCGCGCACTACGTCGAGCGCGAAGCGCGCGCGGTTCTCGAGGGATCCGCCGTACTCGTCGTCGCGCACGTTCGAGAGCGGCGAGAGGAACTCGTGCAGCAGGTACCCGTGCGCCGCGTGCACCTCGACGGCCTCGAAACCGGCGTCGACGGCCCGTCGCGCAGCCGCGCGGAACGCGTCGGTGACCTCGCGGATGCGAGCGATGCTCATCGCCGTCGGGGGCGCGAAGCCGTCGTACGCGATCGCCGACGGCGCCTCGGTCTCCCAGCCACCCGCGTCCCGCGGAACAGAACCCGATCCGTCACCGAACGGTGCGTACGTCGACGCCTTTCGGCCGGCGTGCGCGAGCTGTATGGCGGGGACGGCGCCGCGGTCGCGGATCGACCGGGCGATGGGGCGCCAGGCCTCGGCCTGCTCGCTCGTCCAGATGCCGGCATCCTCGGGCGAGATGCGCCCCTCGGCGACGACGGCGGTCGCCTCGGCCATGACGAGCCCGGCACCGCCCGATGCGAACTGCGCCAGGTGCACGTGGTGCCAGTCGTTGACGACTCCGTCGTCGGCGCTGTACATGCACATGGGAGAGACCCAGAGCCGGTTCGGCACGACGACGTCGCGGATCTGGATCGGTGCGAAGAGCTGGCTCATTGCGGCCTTTCGAAGACGGATCGATAGTGTTGGCGCATGCCCGGGGGATACGAATGGCACACGGACGAATGGACGGCGAGCGATGCCCGACGGATCCTCCGTCTGCCAACGCAGGACGATCACAAGTATTCCCGCGGCACCGTCGGGCTGCTGACCGGGAGCGGCGCCTATCCGGGCGCCGCGATCCTGTCGGTCGAGGGAGCCTGGCGCGCGGGCATCGGCATGGTGACGTGGTTCGGCGACAAGCAGATCGGGCGGCTCGTGCTGCAGCGCCGCCCCGAGACCGTCATGGGCATGACGCGCGCTGACGCGTTCGTCGTCGGCAGCGGGATCGACGCCCGCACGCGCACGGAGAAGGTCACGAGCGTGATCCAGGGGATGTTCGCCTCACCGGCGCCCGTCGTGATCGACGCGGGCGCGCTCGACCTCGCGGCGCGAGCGCACGGCCCGTTCGTCGTGACGCCGCACGCGGGGGAGCTGCGCGAGGTGCGCATCCCTCTCGGGCTCGGCGTCGACGACATCGACGTCGATCCGCTGTCCGAGCGTCTCTCCGGAGATTTTCGCGAGCGCCTGCTGGTCGTTCGCGAGACGGCGGTCGCGCTCGGCGGCGTCGTGCTGCTGAAGGGCGCCGAGACGCTCGTCGCGACGCCGGGCGGATGGTGGGCCGTCGTGCGCACGGGCACCCCGTGGCTCGCCACTGCCGGAACGGGAGACGTGCTCGCGGGCGTGCTCGGCTCGATCCTCGCCGGCGCGGTGCGGGCATCCGACGACGAGATCGACGTCGAAGAGCTCGGTCCGATCGCCGCGACGGCCGCGTGGCTGCACGGCACCGCGGGCCGCATCGCGGCGGGACCGGGCATGCCGATCACGGCGCTCGACGTCGCGCAGAGCCTGCCCGAGGCGTTCGTCGAGGCCACCCGATGACGCGGCTGGGGCTCGCGGCGGCGTGGGGCGGCTTCGTCGCGGCGCACGCGATCGCGATCGCGCTCGGCTGGCTGTGGCCGAATCAGCCGATGGGCGACACCTATCTCGTGTACGAGCCCTGGAGCCAGGCCGCGCTCATGGGCGGCGACATCGTGGGGGTGACGGCGCCGTGGGTGTACCCGCCCCTCGCGCTCGCGCCGATGGTGCTCGCGCAGGCGCTCGTGTGGTTCACGTCGTACTCGCTCGCGTGGGCCGCGCTCGTCGCCGTGCTCGATGCCTGCGCCTTCGCCGTGCTCGTCGGCCGCGGGCGATCGAGGTCGCGGCTGATCGCCGGCGGGTACTGGGCCGTGTTCGTCGCTGTGCTCGGGCCCATCGGGATCTTCCGCCTCGACGCCGTGACCGTGCCGCTCGCGGTGGCGGCCCTGCTCGTCGCCGTGCGGCATCCGCGCATCGCCGGCATGCTCGTGGGGGCGGCGACCTGGATGAAGGTGTGGCCGGCGGCGCTCGCCGCCGCCCTGGTCATCGCGCTGCGCCGCCGGTGGCAGGTCGTCGCGGGCGGCGCGATCGTCTCGGCGGTCGTCGCGGGGGTCGTGGTGCTGGCGGGTGGTGCCGACCACCTCCTGGGCTTCATCACGACGCAGGGCGATCGGGGGCTGCAGATCGAAGCGGTCGCCGCGACGCCGTTCCTGTTCGGGGCGGGCGGCGCCGAGATCTCCTACGACACCGCGATCCTCACCTACCAGGTCTCCGGATCCGGCGTGCAGCAGGTCGCGCAGCTGCTGTCTCCGCTCATGCTCGTCGTCGTGGGAGGCATCTGCGCGATCGGCGTCTGGCGCATGCGCGCGGGGGCCGCGGCGGGCGCGGTGCTGCCGCCGCTGACGCTGGCGCTCGTGGTGGCGCTCATCGTGTGCAACAAGGTGGGATCCCCGCAGTTCCAGTCGTGGCTGCTCGCACCCACCGTGCTCTGGCTGGTGTGGGATCGGTATCGCGCGACCGGGCCCGCCATGCTCGTCCTGGCCACGGCGGCGCTCACGCACCTCGTGTATCCGGTCTATTACCACCTCGTGCTCGTGGGCGATACGGTGGCGGTGACGGTCCTCGGCCTGCGCAACGCGCTCGTGGTCGTGCTCGGCGTCTGGGCCGTCGTGCGTCTCTGGCGCACGCCGATCCACGAAGGGAACTCCCGTGCTCGTCGCCTTCTCCGTCGCACCGTCCGGGCAGAGCGGATCTGACGGATCCGTTCACGAGGCCGTCGCCGCCGCCGTCAAGGTCGTGCGCGACTCGGGCCTGCCGAATCGCACGTCGTCGATGTTCACCGAGATCGAGGGCCCCGACTGGGACACGGTGATGGACGTCGTTAAACGGGCCACGGAGGCCGTCGCTCCGTTCGGTTCGCGGGTCTCGCTCGTGCTGAAGGCCGACATCCGTCCGGGCTATTCGGGCGAGCTCGACGGCAAGGTCGAGCGGCTGGAGCGCGCGATCGACGACGCAGCCGCCTGAGGCACGGCGCCCCCTGACGCCCGCGCAGGCGTTCACGGTCCGTTCACGCGCGCGGAAGGAACGGGCCACCCTGCCTGCTTAGTGTGAGGGCATGCAGGGCATGGAACGTTCCACACGGCGCAGCGGGAGCCGCTATCGTGCGCGGCTCGCGGCGCGGCACCCCGCCACCGTCCTCGGAGTCCTGCTCATCGCGGTGTTCGGGTACCTGATCGTCGCACCGGTCGTCTCGCTGCTCATGAGCGCGTTCCAGGTCGCCTTCGGCGACGAGGCCCGCACGGGTGCGAGCGCCGGGGAGCCGACGGCATACTACATCCGGCGCGTGTTCGCGTCGCCCGTCTCGTCGATCATCTTCTACGAGCCGCTGCGCAACACGGTGCTGATCGCGCTCGCCTCGATCGCGATCGCCCTCGTCATCGGCGTTCCGGCGGCCTGGCTCCTCGCCCGCAGCGACCTGCCCGCTCGCCGCTGGTTCGCGACCGCGCTCGTCGTGCCCTACATGCTGCCGTCGTGGACGTTCTCGCTCGCCTGGCTCACGATCTTCAAGAACCGCAGCGTGGCGGGACAGCGGGGGTGGCTGGAAGGCCTCGGCGTCGCACCTCCCGACTGGCTGGCCTACGGGCCGATCCCGATCACGATCATCTTCGGGCTGCACTTCGTGCCGTTCGTGATCCTGCTCGTGACGAACGCGATCCGGAACGTGCCGGCCGAGCTGGAGGACTCTGCGCGCATGCTCGGCGCCCGTGCCGGTGCCCGCGGGTGGCGGATCACCCTGCCGCTGCTGCGGCCCGCGATCCTCTCGGCGACGATCCTCATGTTCGCCAAGGCGATCGGTGAGTTCGGCGTCGCGTACGTCCTGGGCCTTCCGGTCGACTTCCCGGTGCTCGCGACGACCCTCTACCAGGCGATCTCGACGCAGCAGTCCGGCGTGGCGGGAGTGATCGCCGTCGTCTTGGTCGCGCTCGGCGCGATATCGCTGTGGATCGACGTCCGCTTCCTCCGCGAGGCGGGGCGGTTCGCGACGGTGTCGGGCAAGTCGGGTGCCGCGCGCATCGGACGGCTGGGGCGGGCTCGCGTGCCTGCTCTCGCCGCCGTCAGCTGCCTCTTCGCGGTATCCGTCATCGCGCCTCTCGGTACGCTCGTGCTGTCCACCGTGATGCGCGTGCCGGGGCGCTTCTCCCTCGACAACTTCACCCTCGACTTCTGGATCGGAACCGACCTCCCGACCGTGGGGTTCCGCTCGGGCGTGCTGCTGTCCGCTGAGACCTGGTCGGCCGCGTGGAACACCGTGTGGATGGTCGGCGTCGCGGCGATCTGCAGCGGGGCGCTCGGCATGATCGTCGGCTATGTCGTCGTCAGGGCGCCGGTGCGGCGGATCGGAACGGTGCTGCGCGCGATCACCTTCACCCCGTACCTCGTGCCGGGGATGGCGTTCGCGGTCGCCTACCTCGCTCTGTTCGCCGTGCCGCGCGGGCCGATCCCTGCCCTCTACGGGACCGCGACGATCCTGGTGCTCATCATGATCGCCGACGAGATGCCCTTCGCATCGCGCGCCGGGGTCTCCGCGATGATGCAGCTCGGATCCGACGGAGAGGAAGCCGCGCAGCTGCTCGGCGCCCGCTGGCGGCAGCGGATGCGCCGCGTCGTCATGCCGCTGCAGCGCAGCGCGCTCGCGAGCGCGACGCTGCTGCCGTTCATCTCCGGCGTGCAGGGGCTGAGCCTCGTCATCGTGCTGGCAACACCGGGCACGCAGCTTCTGACGACGCTGTCGATGCGGCTCATCGACTTCGGCTACACCCACGCGGCGAACGCCATCGTCGTCATCATCTGCGCGATCGCGCTCATCGGCACGTGGGCCGCGCAGAAGCTCCTCCGAACCAACCTCTCCGACGGGCTGGGCGCGTAGTGCGCGCCGCCCTCTGCTCCACCGCCAATGAAAGGATCCTCATGACCCGTTACTCCTCCCGCCGCTGCGCCTCGGTCGGCGCGATCGTCCTCGGCGCCGTCGCGCTCGCCGGATGCGCGGGCGGCGCCCCCGCCGCAACGAGCGAACTCTCCGCCGCAACCGCGGAGGAACCGGCCGACCTCGAGGCGCTCATCAGCGCAGCGCAGGAGGAGGGGCCGATCACGATCTACGACGGCACGTCCAAGGTCGAGGAGATGGCGGCCTCGTTCACGGAGAAGTACGGGATCGAGGCCACCGGTGTGAAATCGGACGCGGCCGAGACGATCGAGAAGGTCACGCGCGAGGCGCAGGCGGGCAACGTCGTCGGAGACGTGGTCGCGATCTCCGACATGCCTGCGGTGAACAACCAGCTCCTGCCGAACGACTTCGTCTTCAGCTGGATTCCGGCGGATCTGGAGGCCGACATCGACGAGGGGCAGCGCGACCCGCTCGTCGTCATCTCGGACCCCAGCATGTGGACGTACAACAGCGAGGTCTACGACGTGTGCCCCGTGGACAACGTCTGGCAGCTGACGGAATCGGACTGGGCCGGCAACGTCGTGATGCAGGATCCTGTGGGCAACAGCGGCGCGCTCGACTGGTTCAGTCAGATGGCCCAATTCGGCGACGAGGAACTGCGCGAGGCGTACGCGGAGGAGTTCGGGGAAGAGCTCGACACCGAGCAGCCGAGCGCCGCTGCGGAGTGGGTCAGCCGCCTGGCCGCGAACGACCCCCTGCTCACGAAGTCGAGCGAGGAGGCGTCCGAGGCGATCGGAGCGCTCGGCCAGACGGATCCGCCCGTGGGCCTGATCTCGAGCGCGAAGTACCGCAACAACGATGAGAAGGGCTACGGCCTCGAGGTGTGCGAGGGATTGAACCCGTGGGTCGGCGAGGCGGCGCCGAAGGCGCTCATGGTCGCGTCGGGCTCCGAGAACCCGAATGCCGCGAAGCTCTTCGTGCACTTCGCCCTGACGGAGGAGGGCATCGCCCCGCAGATCGCCGACGGGAAGATCTCGTCGAACCTCACGATCGAGCAGCCCGACGACCCGGCGCGCGTCGGCGAGTTCCGCGACGATCTCTTCTTCGCGCACGGCGACGGATTCGACACGGACTGGGCGGACCGCGAGGTGTGGCAGGACCTCTGGCGCACCTCGCGCGGCTGAGGAGCGAGACATGATCACCCTCGAGAAGGTCACCAAGCGCTACGCGGGCTCGGCGCGCGCGAGCGTCGAGGACCTCGACCTCGACATCATGCAGGGGGAGTTCCTCTGCCTTCTCGGCCCGTCGGGGTGCGGGAAATCGACGACGCTGCGCATGATCGCCGGCCTCGAGGCGCTGAGCGCCGGGCGGATCAGCATCGACGGCACCGTCGTCGACGACGTCGCTTCGGGGCGGCACGTCGACGCCGAGCGCCGCGGCCTCGGCTTCGTGTTCCAGAACTACGCGCTCTGGCCCCACCTGACGGTCGCTGAGAACGTCGCGTTCGGACCGAGAGTGCAGCGCGTTCGGAAGGCCGAGCGGCGCGAGCGGGTGGGGAGGGCGCTCGACGCGCTCGGGATCACGGCGCTCGCCGACCGCATCCCGAGCGCGCTGTCCGGCGGGCAGCAGCAGCGCGTCGCGATCGCGCGGACGCTGGCCGCTCGGCCGAGCGCGATGCTGCTCGACGAGCCGCTGTCGAACCTCGACGCGAAGCTCCGTCTCGAGATGCGCGGCGAGTTCCAGCGCGTGCACCGCGAGTCCGGCGCGACAATGGTCTTCGTCACGCACGATCAGTTCGAGGCCATGACCCTCGCCACACGGATCGTGGTCATGAACGCCGGCGCGATCCAGCAGATCGGCACTCCCGCGGAGATCTACGACCGACCGGTGAACCTGTTCGTGGCGGAGTTCATGGGGAGCCCTCCGATCACGATCGTGCGCCGTGCGGGCGACGGGTCCTCGGCGCGCGGCCTCGACCGCTGGCTGGCAGCGCGCAGCTCGCCTGCCGCGACCGCGGGCATCCGTCCCGAGGCGATGCAGCTCTCGGCGGAGCGTCCGCGGACGTTCGACGGCTGCTCGTTCGACGCGACGGTGTCCGCGGTGCTCCCGACAGGAGGATCCTGGATCACCGAGCTGCACGACGGTCCCCAGCGGATGTTCTCGACGAGCATCCGCCGCCCCGGCGTCGCACCGGGCGAACGGGTGACGTGCCTCGTCAGCGCCGCCGATCTCCATCTCTTCGATGACGCGGGCGACCGCGTCGACCATGAAAGGCTCGCCGCATGACAGAACCGATCCGTTCACCGAGGGCGCTGCTCCTCGACTTCGGCGGAGTGATCGTGAGCTCCGAGAAGCCGGCCGGATGGCAGGAGCGCGTCGCGCACGACATCCGCATGATGGTCGGCGAGCCGGACGCGCTGCCCGAGCACGCGCGCGTCGTGGCCGACGTGAGGGCAGGAGCGGTGGCGGCGAGCCTCTGGCGCAACGCCATGTCGCGCCCGATGCATCCCGCAGAGCTCGACCCGCGCACATACGTGCTCGATTTCCTCGCCGCCGATTGGCCGGGCCGGGCGCGCGCCGCGCTCGAACCGCATGTCGCCGCCATCTGCTATGCGGTGTCGGCGGCGAAGGAGATCCGCACGCTGCGCGACGGGATCGTCGAGCTGCTCGAGTGGGCGCGCGAGCGTCGCCTCCCCGTCGCGATCGTCTCCAATGCGCTGTCGGGCCAGGTCCATCGGGATGTCCTGCGGGAGGCCGGGCTGTCGTCGTGGTTCGCGGCCGAGCTGTACTCGGACGAGGAGGGGATCCGAAAGCCGAACCCCGACTTCCTGCTGCGCGGGGCGGCCGCGGTGGGCGCCCGGATTGACGACTGCTGGTACGTCGGAGATCATCTCGACCGCGACGTGCTGTGCGGCGTACGAGCGGGGGTCGGCGCGAACGTGCTGATGCCTGCCCCCGGCGGCTCGACGAGGCCGTACACGGTGCCGGTCGAGGCCGACATCGTGGTCTCGAGCCCGCGAGAGCTCTGGGACCTGCTGAAGAATGAGAACCCGCCCGCGAAGGCGGCGTGAGATGGAGGACGACATGCACACGACCGAGCAGCTGCGCGAGGTGGCGGAGCGGGCCGCACGCACGGCCGGCGCCGAGCTCCGGCACGTGTTCCGCGGCGAGATGAGCGTCGACAGCAAACGGGACCTGCACGACCTCGTGACGGAGCACGATCGAGCGGCGGAGCAGACGATCCTGCAGGTGCTCCGGGACGAGTCGGAGGAGTGGACCGTCATCGGCGAGGAATACGGCGAACAGGGCCCCGCCTCGGACACGGTCTGGTACGTGGACCCGATCGACGGCACGAGCAACTTCGCCCAGGGCATCGCCTTCTTCTGCGTCTCGGTCGGCGTCGAAGTGGCGGGCGAACTCGCGGCGGGCGCGGTGTTCGACCCCATGGCGGACCTCATGTTCAGCGCCGACGAGCACGGGGCATACCTCGACGGGCGCCCCCTCCGCACCCCGCAGGCGCGGCCCCACGGCCACGGCAACCTGATCACCGGGTATCCGACCGCGCGGGACCTCGAGGTGGAGGGGCCTGCGGCGCTCGCCGACCTGGGGCGATGCATCGAGGCGTTCTCCTCGGTGCGGCGCACGGGATCCGGGGCTCTCACGATCGCGCACGTCGCGGCGGGGTGGACGGACGTCGCGCTCGGCACGTCGGTGAGCCCGTGGGATGTCGCGGCCGCAGCGCTCGTGCTCGAGCGCGCGGGCGGCCGGTATGAGCCGCTGTGGTTCGGGCGGGATCCCGGTGACTCGCCGGCGCACCTCGCCCCGGGGTTCGTGGCGCGCTCGCCGGGGGCGGAATACCCTGTGTTCGAACGGGTGGTCGACGGGATCCGCGAGCGAAGGGCCTCATAGATGACGCGGGACCGCGACGCGGCGGACAGTCCGGGCGACGGCACCGCGGGGCGGCGGCCGACGATCATCGATGTCGCCGAGCGCGCGGGAGTATCGAAGTCGCTCGTCTCGCGTGCGCTCCGTGGCGATCCCGGCGTCAGTCCGGAGCGGCGCGAGGCGATCGCACGGTCCGCGGCAGATCTCGGCTATCGTCCGAACTCCGCTGCGCGCTCGCTCGTGCGCGGCAGGTCCGGTCTGATCGGCGTCGTGCTCAACGAGATCGGCAACCAGCACCACACGGAGATCGTGGCGGGGGTCGAATCCCGCGCCGCGCAGCTCGGCGCGAGCGTGATCATCGCCGACGGAGCCGGTTCGCCGGACCGCCTTTCCGACCGCATCGAGACGATGCTCGAGCTGCGCGTGGACGGACTCGTGCTCGCGTCCTCGTGGGTGGCCAGGGCCGACCTCGAACGCGCCGGTCGCTCGACGCCGACCGTCGCGGTCAGCCGGCTGATCGATCCGCCGTCGTCGGTCGACACGATCGCGAGCGACGACGTGTCGGGAGCGGCGGAAGCGACGCGCGCGCTGATCTCAGCGGGTCGCACTCGGCTCGGGTACATCACGACCTCCACGAGTCCCACGAGCGCGGCACGCGTGGCCGGGGTGCGATCGGCCGCGGAAGGCGCGGGCCTGGCATACGAGGTGTTCGAGCTCCCGCCGCAGCGGGCGGGCCGTGCTGAGGTGGCCGAGGTGCTACGGGGATCCGGGGTGGACGGCGTGCTGTGCAACAACGACGTCACGGCCGTGACTGTCCTGGCCGCGGCGCGGCAGAGCGGTATCCGCGTGCCGGACGACCTCGCCGTGATCGGGTACGACGACACCCGACTGTGCCTGCTGACCGATCCGGAGTTGAGCAGCGTCGACCAGCCGCAGCGCGCGATGGGCGAGCGCGCCATCGACGCGATCTGGGAACGTGCCAATGGGCGCGCCCGCGCGGTCCGGGAGGACTTCCCGCCGAGGCTCGTGCTGCGCGCTTCGACCGGCGTCCCCGGCATCGGCGCGTAGAACTCGGCCCGCACTCAGGCGCGGGTCCTCTACGCTCAGAGCATGACTACCTCGACCACTGTGTCGAGGGGTGCGGCGACGATGGCGCTCCTCTCTATGGCTATCGGCGCTTTCGGAATCGGCATGACCGAGTTCGTCTCGATGGGGCTGCTGCCCGGCGTCGCGCGCGACCTGCTGCACGACCTGTTCGTGGCGCGGCAGGAGGATGCGATCGCGCAGGCGGGCATCCTCATCAGCCTCTACGCCCTGGGCGTCGTGATCGGCGCCCCGACGATCGCGGCGTTCGTGGCGCGCTTCCCGCGCCACCGCGTCATGGTGATCCTCGTGGCGGCGCTGCTCGTCGCGAACGCGCTGACGGTCGTCGCCCCGACGTTCGAGACGATGGCCGCGACGCGGTTCCTGTCGGGGCTGCCGCATGGCGCCTTCTTCGGCATGTCGACCGTGATCGCGAGCGAGATCCTCGGGCCGAGCCGACGCGGCTGGGGCGTGGCGATGGTGATGAGCGGGCTCACGGTGGCGAACGTCGTGGGCGTGCCCGGCGGCACCTTCCTCGGGCAGTACTTCGGGTGGCGCGCAGCGTACGTCGTCGTCGCCGCGGTGTTCGTGCTCGCGCTCGTCATGTGCTGGCTCTTCATTCCGCGCGGTGGGGGCGGGAAGAGCCGGTCGTTCCTCGCCGAGTTCGGGGTCTTCCGGATCCCGCAGGTGTGGATGACGCTGCTGCTCGGGGCCGTCGGCTTCGGTGCGTTCTTCTCGATCTACAGCTACATCTCGACTCTCATGACCGAGGCCGCCGGCGGCCCCGAGTGGGCCGTTCCGATCGCGCTCATGTCGATCGGTCTCGGCATGGTCGTCGGCAACATCATCGGCGGCCGCCTGGCCGACTTGAGCGTTGCGAAGACGATCGTGATCGGGCTCACGCTCGTCGGCCTGGCCTCGGGCCTCGTCGCGGTCGCCTCGGCGTGGCCTGTTCCGCTCGCGGTCGCGCTGTTCGTCTTCGGCGCCCTGAGCCAGACGGCCGTGCCGGGCATCCAGCTGCGCCTGCTTGACGTCGCGGGCGAGTACCAGGGGATCGGCGCCGCGCTCAACCACTCAGCGCTCAACATCGGCAACAGCGCGGGCGCCGCGCTCGGCGGCGTCGTGATCGCGGCCGGTCTCGGTTACGCCGCCCCGGCCTGGCTCGGGATCCTGCTGTCGTTCGCGGGCGTCGGCATCGCGCTGGCCTCGTTCGCGATGGATCGCCGCCGGGCCGCCGTCGCCGCGTAGCTCCGCTTACTCCGCGAGCAGTGCGCGCAGGTGATGACCGAGCACGTCGGTCTCGATCAGGAAGCCGTCGTGTCCGAAGTCGCTGGTGATGATGACCGGCTCGTCGCCGTGGATCGTCGTCGGGATGCCGCGCGCGATGCGCCGCTGGCCCTCGAGCGGGAACAGGCGATCGGTGTCGATGCCGACGACGAGCGTGCGCGCACGCACGCTGAGCAGTGCATCCTCGATGCCCCCGCGGCCGCGTCCGACGTCGTGCGAATCCATCGCCTCGACGAGCCGGATGTAGCTGTTCGCGTCGAACCGGCGAGTGAACTTGTTGCCGTGGAAATCGAGATACGACTCGACGGCGAACCGGCCGCCGTGCCCGAGCGGGCTGACGTCGGACTGCCAGGAGCGCTGGAACCGCTTGTTCAGCTCGACGACGCCGCGATAGTTCAGCATCGCCATGCGCCGCGCGAGCGCCAGGCCGCGGTGCGGCCCGTCGCCGGCGCCGGCCTCGTAGTAGTCGCCGCCCGCGAAACCGGGGTCGATCGAGATCGCCTCGAGCTGCGTCGCGTTCTGCGCGATCTGATCGGCGGAGTTCGCCGGGGGAGCGGCGATGACGCCGAGGCGCGCGACGCGATCCGGGTGGGTGATTGCCCACTCGAGCGCGTGCATGCCGCCCATGGATCCGCCGATGACCGCGTACCAGCGCTCGATGCCGAGGTGGTCGGCGAGCATGCGCTGCGCGTCGACCTGATCGCGCACGCTCACGTACGGGAAGCGCGACGCCCAGTGGTCGCCGTCGGGGTGGATGCTCGCGGGCCCCGTGGATCCCTGGCAGCCGCCGAGCATGTTCGGTGCGATCACGAACAGCTCGTCGGTGTCGATGGGGCATCCGGGGCCGACGATGTCCTCCCACCAGCCGGCCGTCGGGTGACCGGGGCCGGCGCTGCCGCGCACGTGGCTGTCGCCCGTGAAGGCGTGCAGCACGAGCACCGCGTTCGACGCGTCGGCGTTCAGCTCGCCCCACGTCTCGTACGCGAGGCGCATGTGCGGGAGCGTGTCGCCCCGCTCGGTCGTGAACGCGCCGAGCCACGCGAACTGGCGGTGGCCCGACGGATCGCCGTCCTGCCACGCGCCGGATGCGGGAGGCCGGCCCGCCATCGAGCGCGCGTCGGCCTCCGTCACGGGAGCCGACGGCACAGTGTCTTCGGAGATCTGCCAGTCCATCAGATCCATTCTGCCGGAAGGCCCGGGTGGTGCGTGTCACGTGCATTCCCCACAAATCGTCATTTCTGGCACATTTCGCATGCTGTGAGCTGCAGAAATGTGCCAGAAATGACGAAAAGGTGAGGAAGGGGGTCAGGCCTTGGCCGCGGCGAAGGCCTGTTCCAGGTCGGCCTTCAGGTCGTCGACGTGCTCGAGGCCCACCGAGAGGCGCACGAGGCCGGGGGTCACGCCGCCGGCCAGCTGCTCTTCGGGGCTCAGCTGGGAGTGCGTCGTCGAAGCCGGGTGGATCACGAGCGAGCGCACGTCGCCGATGTTCGCGAGGTGGCTGAACAGCTTCAGCGAGTTCACGAACGCGCGACCGGCGTCCACGCCGCCCTTGAGCTCGAACGACAGCACGGCGCCAACGCCCTTCGGGGCGTACTTCTTGCCGACCTCGTACCAGGGTGACGAGGGCAGGCCCGAGTAGCTGACCGTAGCGACGTCGGGGTGCTGCTCGAGCCACTCGGCGATCGCCTGCGTGTTCTCGACGTGGCGCTCGATGCGCAGCGAGAGCGTCTCGATGCCCTGCAGCAGCTGCCAGGCGTTGTTCGGCGAGGCCGCGGACCCGAGGTCGCGCAGCAGCTGCACGCGCGCCTTCGTGATGTACGCGATGTCATCGCCGAGCGCGCCCGTGAAGCTGACGCCGTGGTACGACGGGTCCGGATCGGTGAGCCCGGGGAACCGGTCGGTGTTCTCCGACCACTTGAACGTGCCGCCGTCGACGATGGCTCCGACGACCACGGTGCCGTGGCCCGACAGGAACTTCGTCGCCGAGTGGGTGACGATGTCGGCGCCGTGCTCGAACGGCCGAATCAGGTACGGCGTCGCGATCGTGTTGTCCGCGATCAGCGGCAGGCCGTTCTCGTGCGCGATGTCGGCGATGCCCTGGATGTCGAGCACGTTCGCCTGCGGGTTGCCGATGGTCTCGGCGAAGAACAGCTTCGTGTTGGGGCGCACGGCGCGACGCCACTCGTCGAGGTCGTCCTGGTTCTCGATGAACGTCGTCTCGATGCCGAGCTTCGCGAGCGTGTACTTGAACAGGTTGAACGTGCCGCCGTAGATCGCTCCCGACGAGACGATGTGGTCGCCGGCCTTCGCGATGTTGAGCACCGCGAAGGTTCCCGCGGCCTGGCCGCTCGCGACGAGCAGGGCGCCGGTGCCGCCCTCGAGCGCGGCGATGCGCTGCTCGGCGACGTCCTGCGTCGGGTTCATGATGCGGGTGTAGATGTTCCCGGGCTCGGCGAGCGCGAACAGGTTCGCGGCGTGATCCGCGTCCTTGAACACGTACGCCGTGGTCTGGTAGAGCGGCGTCGCGCGAGCACCCGTGGTCGGGTCGGGCTGCGCGCCCGCGTGGATCTGCTGGGTCTCGAACGCCCACTTGGCGGTTTCGGACATGGGTTCCCCTGCCTTGACGGATTTGGTGGCTTGAGACGACCTTACGAGGCCCGCCGCTTCTCGCAAACCGGCGGGAAATGATGAGACATAAGCTGGGGGCATGACCAGACGTGCGATCGTGACGGGTGCCAGTTCAGGAATCGGGCGGGCGAGCGTCGTCCTGCTGCGGCAGCGCGGGTGGGATGTGATCGGCGTCGCACGCCGCGCAGACCGCCTGGAGGAGCTCGCGGCCGAGACGGGCGCCGAGGTCTTCGCGGCGGATCTGACCCGCCAGCAGGACATCGATGCGCTCGCGGAGTTCGCGGGGGAGGGCCCCGTGCATGCGGTCGCGCACATCGCGGGCGGTGCGCTCGGCACCGATCGCGTGGAGGACGGCGACAGCGACGAGTGGCTGCGCATGTACGAGATGAACGCGCTCTCGGCGCAGCGCCTCGTGAAGACGCTGCTGCCGCAGCTGCGCCGCACCTCGGCGCAGCAGGGCACGCACGCCGACCTGCTCTTCCTCACCTCCACGGCGGCGCAGGTCGCCTACCCGGGCGGCGGCGGGTACAACGCGGCGAAGGCCGCGGAGGCGATGATCCCCCGCGCGCTGCGCCAGGAGCTCGTCGGCGAGCCGATCCGCGTGTTCGAGATCGCGCCGGGCATGGTGCAGACCGAGGAGTTCTCGCTCACCCGCCTCGGCAACGCCGAGGCGGCCGCGGAGGTGTACGAGGGCGTCGATTCGCCCCTGGTCGCCGAGGACGTCGCCGACGTGGTCGCCTACTGCCTCGGCCTTCCCGGCCACGTGAACCTCGACCTGATCACGATGCGCCCCGTCGCCCAGGGCGCGCAGCACGCTCTGCACCGGGGCCCCCTGGCGCCGCGCATCTGATGCGGGACCGCTCGCTCGCCCGCCTCGCCGCCGATGGGCTGATCGATCCCGGGTGGGCGGCGGCGCTCGAGCCGGTCGCGGGCACGATCCGCGCGATCGGCGAGCGTCTGCGCGACGATCGCGCGCCGTATCTTCCGGATCCGTCGCTCGTGCTGCGGGCGTTCCAGCGCCCGCTCGCCGACGTGAAGGTGCTCATCGTCGGGCAGGATCCGTACCCCACGCCCGGCCACGCCGTCGGCCTCAGCTTCGCCGTCGACCGCGGCGTGCGCCCCGTGCCGCGCAGCCTCGCGAACATCTACGCCGAGCTGCACGCCGACCTCGGCATCGAGCGTGCGGACCACGGCGACCTGTCGAGCTGGGCCGATGAGGGCGTGATGCTGCTCAACCGCGTGCTCACAGTCGCGCCCTGTGCTCCGGCATCGCACACGGGATGGGGGTGGGAGACCGTCACGGATCACGCCGTGCGCGTGCTCGCGAGCCGCGGGCGGCCGCTCGTCGGGATCCTCTGGGGTGCCAAGGCGCGCAGCCTCGCTCCGCTGCTCGGATCCGTGCCGCTCATCGAGTCGGCGCACCCGTCGCCGCTGTCGGCGCGCCGGGGGTTCTTCGGATCGCGGCCGTTCTCGCGCGCGAACGAGCTGCTCGCGGAGCAGGGCGCGGATCCCGTGGATTGGCGCGTGACGTGAGGGCCGGAGGCGGGGGACGCGCCGCCGACGTGTGACCTTTTCGTGATCGCCACTTGTCACAACCGTTATCGATCCGCGATGATAGGGGTCGGGGAGGAAATTTGATGGTTCCGAAGTGGGCGACGCGTGCCGTGTCGCATCCGCGCGTCGCGCGTGCCGCGCTGGCGACGGGGGTCCTGGCGGCGACCTGTGCGGTCGTTGCCGTCTCTCTGATCACCACGCCGTCGGGCGCTCAGCACCTGCCGTCCGAGGCGGTCGCGGCCGGGACGGAATCGACGGCCGAGCTCGCATCGCACGGCGACGAGCACGGTCACGGCGGCGTGAGCGCCGAAGACTCCGAGGCCAGTGCCTCCGAGCTCGCGCACAGCGTGTATGCCGCTGCCTCGACCGACGAGCTCGAGGGCATGCGCAGCGAGGCGCTCAAGAAGCTCGTCGCCGATGCCCTCGCGAAGGGCCTGCCGGTCGACCCGGCGTGGCTCGACGACGAGCAGTACAGCCTCGGTTCGCTCAAGGCGCTCGCCTGGCCGATCGACAACTACTTCATCAGCGACCACTTCGGCACCCGCGGCGGCAACCACATGGGGATCGACCTCGCGGCCGGAGCCGGGGAGCCGATCGGCGCGGCCGCGCCGGGCGTCGTCATCGCCTCGAGCGACAGCTACTTCGGCTACGGCGTCGCCGTCGTCGTGCAGCACGTCGACGGCTTCCAGAGCGTCTACGGCCACATGACGTACGGCAGCCGCACGGTCGATGTGGGCGATTGGGTCGAGACCGGCGATCATCTCGGCGGCGTCGGCAACACCGGCCACAGCTTCGGCAACCATCTGCACTTCGAGGTGCGCAAGAACGGCACGCCGATCGATCCGTACCCGCTGCTCACGGGCGGATCCGCCGCTCCGATCACGCTCGAGCCGGGCCTGCCCGTGCCAGAGGAGCCGCCGGCGTCGTCCGAGCCGATCCCGGCGGGAGAGCCCGATCCGACGACCGAGCCCACGAAGAGCCCGGCGCCGTCGAAGAGTCCTGACCCGTCGAAGAGTCCTGACCCGACGAAGAGCCCGGAGCCGACGAAGAAGCCCGACCCGACCAAGAGCCCCGAGCCGACGAAGAGCCCTGCTCCCACGACGTCGCCCGACCCGACGACGCCTCCGGAGCCGACGACGCCTCCCGAACCCGAC
Organism: Candidatus Microbacterium stercoravium; assembly: GCA_019117025.1. Classification (GTDB taxonomy): domain Bacteria; phylum Actinomycetota; class Actinomycetes; order Actinomycetales; family Microbacteriaceae; genus Microbacterium; species Microbacterium stercoravium. Next base: position 29,744 of record DXAM01000150.1, read on the forward strand.
CCGACGACGCCTCCGGAACCGACGACGCCTCCCGAGCCGGAGCCCACGACGCCACCCGAGCCGTCGTCGGCACCGTCGGACGCGCCCGCTCCGACCGAGACGGCCGCGCCGTAGGAAACCCCGCGCCGACCGACCGCGGCGTCTCGATGGGATCCCGCTCCTAGATCGTGGGGATCGCGGCGAGCAGCCGTTTCGTATAGGTGTGGCGCGGGTTCCTGAGCACGTCGCTCGTCGCGCCCTGTTCGACGACCTCGCCGCCGGTCATCACCACGACCTCGTCGCAGACGTTCTGCACGACGCCGATGTCGTGGCTGATCATGATGAGCGTCAGACCCTCCTCGCGCCGGATCCGGTTCAACAGCTCGAGGATCTGGGCGCGCACGGTCACATCGAGGGCGCTGAGCGGTTCGTCGCCCACGAGGATCTGCGGCCGATGCACGATCGCCCGGGCGAGCGCGATGCGCTGACGCTGGCCGCCGGAGAACTCGTGCGGGTAACGATGTTCGACGCCGGGCAGGCCCACCCGCGCGAGGACCTCCCGCACGCGCTGTCGTCGGTCGCCGCCGATCCCGAGCGCCCAGAGCGGTTCGCCGACGATGCGGCCGACGCTCATGCGCGGGTCGAGCGAACCGTACGGATCCTGCAGCACGACGCCCATGGCGCGGCGCAGCCAGCGCAGCTCGCGGGCGCTCGCCCCCGCGTCCACCGCATGCCCGCCGAGCTCGACCACTCCGGAGGTGGGCTGGTCGAGCCCCAGCAGCAGCCGGGCGAGCGTCGACTTGCCGGAGCCCGACTCGCCGATGATGCCGACCGACGAACCGGTGCGCACCGTGAGATCGACCGGGCGCAGCGCGAACGACACCGCGCGCTTCTCGAACAGAGTGCGGCGCGGAGCCCGGAACTCGCGGGTCACGCCGCGGGCGCGGAGGATGATCTCGCTCATGAGGTGCCTCCCGGGCGCCAGAGGGTGGCCTTCGCATCGCGCAGAAGGCCGCGCGTCACGGGGTGCTCCGGAACGGACAGCAGGCGATCGACTTCGCCCGACTCGACGATGCTGCCGCGGTCGAGCACGAGCGCGTGCGTCGCGATCTGCGCGAGCACGGCGAGGTCGTGCGTGATGAACAGCAGCGACGCATCGCGGTCGTCGACGAGGCCCGCCAGCAGGTCGAGGATCCCCTTCTGCACCGTCACGTCGAGCGCGGTCGTGGGCTCGTCGGCCACGATGAGGGACGGCCGCCCCGCGAGCGCGGCCGCGATGCCGACCCGCTGCCGCTGGCCGCCCGAGAGCTGATGGGGGTACGCGGCGACGACCGTCTCGGGGGAGGGCAGCCCCACGTCGCGGGCGAGCTGCGTCGCGAGCCGCGCCGCGGGTCGCCCCCGCACACCGCGGTGGATGCGGGCCGCCTCGACCATCTGGGGGCCGACGCGCCGGATCGGGTTGAGCGCCGTCTGCGGCTCCTGGAAGATCATCGCCATCTCGCGCCCGCGGATCGGCGCCCGCTCGCGCTCGGACAGGCCGATGAGCTCGCGGCCCTCCCACCTGATCGACCCGTGCGCCGTCGCCCCGTCGGGCAGCAGCCCCATGATCGCGAGCGCGGTGAGAGACTTGCCCGAGCCCGACTCGCCGATGATGCCGACCCGAGCGCCCGCCGGCACGTCGAATCCGACGCGGTCGACGACGCGCGCGCCGTCGATCTCGATCGACAGGTCTTCCACGACCAGGCTCACGCGATCACCTCCGGGGTGTGCGCCTGCGCGCGCCTTCCGCCCGAGAGGGTCGGATCCGTCGCCTCGCGCAGCGCGTCGCCGAGCAGGTTGAGCGCGAGCACCGTGAGCGTGATCGCGATGCCCGGCCACAGCACGCTCGTGGGGTGCAGCGTGAGGTAGTTCTGCACGTCGCTCAGCAGCAGGCCCCAGCTCGGCTGCGTGACCGGGGCGCCGAAGCCCAGGTACGACAGCCCGGCCTCCGCGAGCACGGCCGCGGCCATCGACCACGACAGCTGCACGATGAACACCGGCGCCGCGTTGGGCAGCAGGTGATGCGTGAGGATCTGCGAGCGGCTGAGTCCCGATGCCCGCGCCGCCATCACGAAGTCGGCCCGGTTCACGCGCCGCAGCTCGACGCGGGCGACCCGCGCGATGTTGACGCCGTAGCCGACGCCGACCGACCAGATGACGACCCAGAGCGACCCGCCCCATACGGCGGCGATCATCATCGCGATGAGCAGCACGGGGAAGGCGATGAGGATGTCGACGAAGACGGCGACCGCTTCGCGCACGGGCCGAGCCGTGAGAGCGCCCAGCGCGGCGAGCAGCACGCCGATGACGGTGGCCACGAGACCGGCACCGACGGCGACCGTCACCGTGATCCTCGACCCGGCCATGAGCAGCGAGAGCACGTCGCGGCCCGTGCCGTCGGTGCCGAGCAGGTGCGGCCAGCCGGGCGGGGCCCAGGCGGCGTACGCATCGGCGCGGCGCGTGTCGAACGGCGTCCAGACGAGCGATACGAGCGCGGTCAGGGCGACCACGGCGACGACGATGAGCGCCGCGCGTCCGACCGGGATCCGCCAGAGCCGTGCCAGAGCGGTCATCGCTGCTCCCTCTGCCGCGGGTCGATCGCGTGGTGCGCGAGGTCGACGACGAATCCGGTGACGAGCACGAAGCCCGTCAGGACGAGCAGCTCGCCCTGCACCATCGTGAGGTCGCGGGCGCCCACGTCGGACACGAGCATGCGGCCGATCCCCGGCAGCGTGAACACCTGCTCGATCACGACGGCGCCGACGATGATGCCGGCGATCTGGATTCCGAGCACCGTGATCACCGACAGCCCGACCGCCGGCAGCCCGTGGCGCACGAGCGACTGCGTGCGTGTGAGCCCCTTCGCCGCACCCGTGCGCACGAAGTCCTCACCGAGGGCCTGCAGCGTTGCGCTGCGCACGAAGCGCATGAGCATCGCGCCCTCGACGATGCCGATCGTGACCGAGGGCAGGATCAGCGCGCGGATCGCGTCCGCCGGATTCTGCCAACCGGCGCGGGGGAAGCCCTGTGCCGGAAGCCATCCGAGGACGACGGCGAACAGCACGACGAGCATGAGCCCGGCCCAGACGACCGGCACCGCGGCCAGCAGCTGCGAGACGACGCCGATCGCCGCGCCGGTCCGGCTGTGTCGGCGCACCGCCGAGACCACGCCGAGGGGCAGCGCGAAGGCGAGGGCGATCAGCAGCGAGAACGCGCCGAGCGGGACCGTCACCTGCGCCTTCGCCGCGAGCTCCGATGCCACGCTCGCCCGCGTGAGCATCGATGTACCGAGGTCGCCCGTGAACACGCCGCCGATCCACTCGATGTACTGCACGGCGAGGGGGCGGTCGAGGCCCAGGTCGGTGCGGATCCGTTCGACCTGCGCCGGCGTGCCCTCGGTGCCCGCGATCATCTGCGCGACGTCGCCCGGCAGGATCCTCAGCGCCCAGAAGATGAGCGCGCTCGCGACGAGCAGCCCGAGCGCGAGGAAGAGGATCCGCGTGGCGGCGTAACGGAGCATGGGATCAGCGCGCGACCGTCACGTCCGCGACGTCGAGCCGCGTGCTCGTCGAAGAGATGGGGAAGTTCTCCACGCCCGGGGCGATCGCGACGATGTCGCTACGCGTGAACAGCCAGTCGGCCGGGTGCTGCGCGGCGACGACGCGCGCGGCCTCGGCGAGCAGGTCGGCCGACGCCTCGGGATCCGTCTCGCGCATGGCGTCGGCGTACAGCGACTGCACCTCGGCGAACGCCTCGTCGTCGGCGAGCGCGTAGTAGTAATCGGGGTTCGTCCAGGAGATGAAGTCGCGCGGCTCGACGTGGTTGACGAAGCTCAGCTCGTAGTCGCGGTTCGCGTAGACGTCGTTGAGCCAGGTCGAGAACTCGACCGGTTCGACCTCGAGCGTGACGCCGATGTCGTCGAACATCGACACGAGCAGCGTCGAGAAGTACGTGGGGTAGGTGTTCGAGACCGTCATCGTGAGGGTGAGGTCGTCTGCGCCGGCCTCGGCGAGCAGCTCGCGCGCGCGTTCGGGGTCGTACGAGAGGGTGTCCGAGAGGTCTTCGTACCCGGGATCGAGCGGCGGGATCGGACCGAACAGCTCCTCGCCGGCGCCCACGCGCTCGAGGATCGCGTCGTGGTCGATGGCGAGGCGCAGGGCCTCGCGCACGCGGATGTCGTCGAGCGGCTCGGCCTGCTCGTTGAACGCGAGGATGAACTTGTCGGTCGTCTCGCCCTCAGTCACCTCGAAGGTGCCCTCGAGCTGGGGGGCGAGGTCGGATTCGACACCCGTGATGACGTCGACGGATCCGTCGAGGCCGGCGCCCACGAGCGCCGTCGCCTCGGGGATGTAGCTGAGCACGACCTCCCGCACGCCCGCGGGATCGCCCCAGTACTCGTCGTTGCGCTCGAGCGTGATGCTGTCGCCCTGCTGCCAGCGCGCCAGCCGGAACGGGCCGGTGCCGTTCGCGTCCGTGGCGAGATCGGTGTCGTCGTCGGAATCGAGGATGACGCCGGCCGGGCCCGTGAGGGTGAACAGGAAGTTCTGGTTCGCCTCGGCGAGCGTCACCTCGACGGTGGCATCGTCGGGCGCCGTGACCGACTCGATCACCTGCAGATCGGGGTATCCGATCGTGGAGTCGTCGGAGCGCGTTTCGTCGAGGGAGGCGACGACATCGTCGGCGGTGAGCGCGGACCCGTCGTGGAAGGTCACTCCCTGCTGCAGGGCGAAGGTGTACGTGCGCCCGTCATCGGACACCTGCCATTCGCTCGCGAGCGCCGGCTCGACATCGCCGTCTTCGCTGCGGGCGACGAGTCCCTCGTAGACGTTCTCGATGAGCGCCTGTTCGAGCGCGGCGCCCGAGGTGTGGCGGATGTCGAGGTTCGTCGGCTCGAGAACGAGGCCGATGGTGAGGGAGGCATCCGCATCCGGCGCGCCCGCGGGCTCGGCGGGAGAGGCCTCGCCCGTGCAGCCTGCGAGCGCGAGCGCGCCGACGGCGAGCACGGCTGCGGCCGCGCGGCGGAGGGATGACGACGTTGCCATCGGTCAGTTCCTTTCGGAGAGGATCGGACGCAGGATGCGCGCGATGTCGAGGTGGGCGGTCTCCTGCACGTTGTGCGGGGCATCGACCGTGACGATCGCTGCGGCGGGCTGCGCGGTCCGGAACGACGCAATGTCGGCGTCGCCGAGGTACCCGCGTGATCCCCTGATGAGCGTGATCGGCGCGCCCACGTGGCGCAGCGCCGACCAGTCGGCGTCGCGGTGGTCGCGCAGCGACGGCGCATCTTCCGCGGCGTCGGACAGCACGCGGGCCAGGTGGTGCTTCCACTCGACGACGCCGTCCGGGCGCGTGCGCGTGTTCAGCAGAACGCCGCGGAGCGCGGTGTCGCGGGCCCCGCCGAGGCCGAACGCCTGCGCGTGGTCGAGCACGTCGTCGATCGACGCGAACTCGAGCCGCGCATAGAACGGTGCGAGCGGCGAGGGACCGCCCGAGCCGATGCCGGGCACGATGTCGACGAGCACGAGATCGGCGATGAGATCGGGCCGTGCGGCCGCCGCGTGCGATGCGGCGAGGCCGCCGAGCGACTGGCCGACCAGCGTCACGGGCGCGTCGGCCCACTCCTCGATCGCGCGGATGACGTCGGGCGCGAGCGTCTCGGGGGCGTAGTCGGCGTCGTCGCGCCACGAGGAATCGCCGTGCCCCGGAAGATCGACGGCGATCGCGGGGGCGTCCAGATCGATCACGGTGCGATCCCAGGTGTGGGCGTTGAGGCCCGCGCCGTGCAGGAAGACGGTGCGCGGGGCACCGGAACCGAACCGGATCGCGCTGAGCGTCCGGCCGTCCGGCAGCGTCAGCTGCACGCGCTCTGCGTCGGGGACCGCGGCGCTCTGATCTCGGGCGTCATCGGCGAGGAAGGAGAACTCGTCCAGGTCGGCGTGCGTCGTCATCGCAGGTTCCTTGAGGAGGGGGACGATCGAGGTGTCTCGAACAGTGCCATTGTGGCGGGGAAGAACCCTCCCGACGAAATTTGCAGAAATAGTGCACCGTCACGAGCGTCATAATTGATCATAGTGAGCGTCATGTGAGAAGCGTGATTGTCATCATGATTTTTCGCCCGGTTCGTGCTCTCGCTCGGTAGGGTGCGAGCATGACCGATTCGCGCGTGCACCTCGCCAAGCAGGCGAAGACCGTCTACCGAGCTCTGCAGGAGTTCTCGAAGGCCGTCGGCAGCCTCTGCCGTGAGCACGGCATCGACGATCGCATGATGGAGCTGGTGCAGCTGCGCTGCTCGCAGATCAACGGGTGCGCCTACTGCATGCGCGTGCATACCGATCGCGCCGAGAAGGTCGGGATCACGATGGACGAGGTCGGTCAGCTCTCGGCCTGGCGCGACAGCGGAGTCTTCACCGACCGGGAACGCGCCGCGCTCGAACTCGCCGAGGCGCACACGCTGATCCACGAGCGCGGGATCTCGGACGACCTGTACAACCGGGTCGGGTCGGTGCTGACGGAGCACGAGTACATCGGCGTGAGCTGGCTCGCGATCTCGATCAACGCGTTCAACCGTCAGGCGATCGCGGGACGCTATGAGGTGACCCTCAAGCAAGGTTAGGCAACACTACATTTGCAGGCGTATAGTGGAACCACTATGACGACGCTCCCGGCCACCGCACACGACGAATCGTCCTGCCGTTCGCGCCGTCACGCGCGTGCGCAGCACCTCGTGGTGGCCGATGAGAAGTCGCTGCTCGACCTCGAGCTCGTGCTGGCGACGCTGCCGCTGTGCGCATCCGGCCGCGTCTTCATCGAGGTGCCCGATGCGACGTGGATCCGACGCATTCCGGCGCCGCTGCGCATGACCGTTACATGGCTCGACCGATCGGCGCGCCGCGGTGCGCCGGGCACGGCAGAGCTGTGCCGCCCCGGCGCAGCCATGACGCGCTCAGCGATCGCCTACGCCGACGAGATGCTGTGCGGCGACGAGTCGCACGGGACGAACATCACGCTGCTCGCGGGATACGTCGCCACCGCCGACATCGTCGAACACCTGACGGGCGCTGTCGGCATCGACCGCGATCGCATCACGGTCTCCGAGGCGCTCCGCCCGTACGTCTGACCTCACGCGATCTCGAGTCGGATCGCGTCGTAGGCCGCTTCGTTCCAGAGGTGCTCGGCGCCCTCATTGATCTGCAGTGTGATCACGTTGTCCTCGGGCTGCAGCAGCGCCGCGTCGAAGACGAACTCGCGGTGGAAGTTGCGGCCGCCGCGGCCGCTGCGGTAGGTGGCGCCGCGGGCGTCGTCGGGTTCGAACGTCCACACGAACGGCTCGCCGTTCACGCGGATCGTGAGATTGCTCTGCTCATCGGGAATCGGCACGGCGGATCCCATCGACCACGCCGCGAGCCAAACGGTCAGCGTCGCACGTGCGCCCTCGGTCGGGCGATCGAGATCGAAGACGATGCGCCACGGCTTCTCCTGGAGGGTCACGTGCAGGCGGTAGGTCGTCGACTCGCCGTCCGGCGACGTCACGACGATCTCGATGACGTTGTGCTCGTCGGAGACCGCGACGTCGAGCCCGTCGTCGGTGACGCGCACGCCGTCGATCTCGACGACCGCGTCGCCGCGCGCAGCGGCGCGCACGCGCACGGACTCCCGATCGTGCGGGAGATCGACCGCGAAGTCCGATCGGAACGCGGTGAACGCCGGCGACAGGTCGGATCCGTCGACGCTCAGTGACTCGAGCACGGGAACGGCCGCATCGGTCGAGACGATCTCCACGCCGTTCAGGCGGCCGTCGCCCGCCGCGACCACGTCGAGACGGCCGCCCGAGACCGCGACGCGCTGGGTGTGCACGGCGTACTCGCCCGATCCGGCGTTGAGGTCCACCGGCGCGGAGCCGCCGATCGTGACCGTCGTGGCGTTCGCCGCGATCGCGTCGCCCGAGATGACCGTCACGTCGTACTCGCCGTCGCTCAGATCGACCTGGAACGTGCATCCGCCCACGATGAAGTCGCGCTGCAGGTCGCCGTCGGCGTCGCGATCGCGGAAATCCGCGGCGCGGTCGAGGCCGAAGCCGGCCTCCGGCGTGTACAGCTGGTCGTTGGCGACGCGTTCGTAGCCCGCGGCGACGGGCGAGCCGGCTCCGCCGAAGTCGAACAGGCGCACGCCCTCGGCGTCGTCGGGAACGACGGTGCCCTCCGGCGCCGAGATCTCGTACGCCCGCTGATAGTGCACGTAGTTCCACGCGTCGTTCCCGCTGCTGCCCACCACGTACGTCACCCCGTCGGGGAACTCGTCGCGGTAGGAGTGGAAGAGCCCGTACTGCCGGAAGTCGCGCCCGCCGCGGAACTCGCGCGAATCGCGGGTCGGGGATCCGATCTGGAAGATGGTCTCGCCGTTCGAGACGGGCTGCCACTCCATGCGGCCGAGGCGCACGACGCTGCCGGCCTCGATCGTCACATCGTCGATGACGTGCTCGCCCCAGATGCCGTCGCCGTAGATCGTCAGGCGATAGGTTCCGGCCCGCACGTCCGCGATCGAGAAGTGACCACCGGAGGCGATCTCGGTCCAGTAGTTGTAGCCGAGCGCGCTGTCCTGCATCGGCGTTCTGTTGTCGGAGAGCACGGCCACCGCTCCCGCGAGCTCCCGCAGCGGGACGCCGGGGATGTGCGCCTTGCCGATCACGCGCGACCGCTGGCGCTTCGGCGTCCATCCCTCGATCGCGAGCCGGTCGTAGAAGCCCGCGTGCGCGTCGAAGCGGGCGTGCTTCTCCGCATCCTTCCGCAGTGCTCGGCCGTCGGATCCCTTGTTGAGGTGAACGTAGTACGGGCCGTAGGTCTTCTGCCAGGCCTCGCCCGGCGCCACGCGCACGGGGCGGGTGCCGTAGTGCGTCGCGTGCGGCTCGACGAGCAGCACCGGGCTGTCGTTGCGCTGGTGCAGCACGAGATCCTGACGCACCGGGCCGCCCGAGAACGCCTCGAGGTTCGGCAGCGCGGCCCACATGCCGTAGCCGCTGCCGTAGAGGCCGTGCAGCGAGTGGTTCTTCATGTGCACGGCCCAGTCGTACTTCGTGTAGTAGCGGCGCGGGTACGCCGTCCCGGTGCCTTCGAGGTCGGTCGTCGCGTCCATCACCACCCGGCCGTTCGACATCTCGGCGGGCGTGGGCATGCGCGCGGCGGCCTCGCGCCACGCGGTGGCATGCTCGTCGTCGGGCACGGACGCGTGCGTGAACACGCCGCCGGGGGTGTAGAACACATAGCGGTGCTGGTCGATGCGGAAGCCGTGCAGCTCGGCCGGGTGGTCATAGCTGTACGCGAGGTGGATCCCGGGCTCGCCCGCGCGCACGATGTGGTGGCGCACGATGCGGCACGGCATGCCGTTCGACGGAGCGTGGTGGAAGGCGACGTCGACGAAGTCCTGCTCGCGGCGCACGACGATGCCCTCGTCGCCGCCCGGCAGCGGCAGGGCACCGCCCTCGCGCGCGGCGTTCATGTCGTAGTTGCCGCGGCTGACCATCTCGACGCCGTCGTAGACGAGCGACGTCATGCGGCCGTTGGAGCGGTCGATCTCGATGCGCACCAGACCGTTGTCGACGATCACGGCAGCATCCGTCTCCTCGACCCGCGGGAGCGCGGACGACGTGCTCGCCGATGCGGGGGAGGCGTAGCTCGTCACGGCGAGGGCCGCGGCCGTGATTCCGGCCAGCTGTCCGAATGTGCGTCGCGTCATTGCGAAATCGGGGGTCATGTCACGGAGCCTTCCTGGCTGAGGTATCGTGCGATGCAGGGGTGCTGCGATGACACGAATCGTTTCGAGTAACCATCCGCACCGAACGTAGGGCTTCTGCGCGTAAGTTGTCAAGAGGCCCGGCGTCCGCCTAACCTGGGGCGAACACAACGACGGCGAAACGATTCTTCGAGGGGGAGGCATGGCGACGTACAAAGACATCCAGCGCGCGACGGGACTGTCGCTGTCGACGATCTCGAAGTACTTCAACGGCCAGAGCGTGCGCCCCGAGAACGGGGTCGCCATCCAGCGCGCCGCGGACGACCTCGGATTCCGACTGAACGGCGTCGCCCGCGGGCTCCGCAGCGGTCGTTCGCAGACCGTGGGGATCCTCGTTCCGTCGCTCGACAACGGCTTCATCCTCGCCCTGATCGCCGGCGTCGAACGCCATCTGCGGCGGCAGGGGCTGGGGGTGCTCGTGTCGTCGAGCCCGGCCGATGAGGCCGCGGGCGAGGCGGTCGAGTCGCTGCGCTCGAGAATGGTCGACGGGATCGTCTCGGTGCCGTCTCCCCACGACGTCGCGGCGCTCGGACAGGCGCGCCGCGCCGGGCTCCCGATCGTGACGATCGACCACACGTACGCAGATCTCGCCGTCGACCACGTGCAGCTCGACAACCGCGCGGCCGGCGCGATGGCGGCCTTCCACCTGCTCGATCACGGGCACGTGCGCGTGGGCGTCATCGGCGGCGGAGACGATATCGGATCCCTGCGCGAGCGCCGTGACGGGTTCGCGGCGGCGCTCGCGGCGCGCGGCGTCGGCAGCGCCGACCTGCTGCTGCGCGATGACGATCCGACCGTCGACGCGGGCCGCCGCGCCATGCACGCGATGCTCGCGCGCGATGATCGCCCCACCGCCGTCTTCGCCGCGAACTACGACCTCTCGGTCGGCGCCCTCATCGCGCTCAACGAGTCGGGCCTCGCGGTGCCCGATGAGCTGTCGTTCCTCGGGTTCGACCTCGACGACATCGCCCGCGTCAGCCGCCCGCGCGCCACGACCATCGCCCAGCCGATCGAGGTCATCGCGGAGCGCGCCGCCGGCCTCATGCTCGAGCGCATCGGCCGGGGGCCGGGCGCCGACCACGCCTTCGTCACGGTTCCCGCTGACCTCACGGCGGGCGAATCCGTGCGCCGACTCCCATGACTCAGGAAGGATCCACCGTGCCCGATTCCCCTCGCCCGCTGCCCGAATGGGCCGAGCAGGCTGCGCTCGGCATCTTCATCCACTGGGGCCCGTACTCAGTGCCCGCGTGGGCGGAGCCGACGGGCGCGTGGGGAGCGATCGATCCCGAGATCTGGTTCGCGCACAACGCGTATGCCGAGTGGTACGCGAACACCATGCGCATCGACGGCTCGCCCGCGGCGCAGCACCAGGCGCAGGCGCACGGCGGGGCGCCGTACGAGCAGTTCCTCGATCGCTGGGAGGCCGAGGCATACGATCCGCAGGAGTGGGCGCGGCTGTTCCGCGAGGTGGGCGCCGACTACGTCGTTCCGGTGACGAAGCACCACGACGGCATCGCGCTGTGGGACGCTCCCGGATCCGATGGCCGCAACACCGTCTCGCGCGGCCCGCGACGGGATCTGCTGGCGCCCCTCGCCGAGGCCGTGCGCGAGGAGGGCATGCGCTTCGGCGTCTACTACTCGGGCGGGCTCGACTGGTCGTACACCGACCTCCCGCCGATCCAGTCGATGGAGGACGTCGACGAGCTGCGGCCGACCGACGCCGAATACGCGCGCTACGCGGCGGATCACGTGCGCGACCTGATCGATCGCTTCCATCCGTCGGTCATCTGGAACGACATCGACTGGCCCGAGGCGGGAAAGCACGACGGGTCGCTCGACGCGCTGATCCGCCACTACCGCGAGGTCGTGCCCGACGGGATCGTCAACGACCGCTGGGGCACCGACCTCTGGGACTACCGCACGAGCGAGTATGCCCACGACGTCGACAACGAGAGCGGTTCCGGGTGGGAGCACAACCGCGGTCTCGGCTTCTCCTTCGGCTTCAACCGCATCGAGGACGAGTCGCTCACGCTGACGCCGCGAGAGCTCGCACGGCTCTACGCCGACATCGTCTCGCGCGGCGGGAGGCTGCTGCTGAACGTGGGGCCCGAGGCATCGGGCCGGATCCCCGATGTTCAGCGGCGCACGCTCGAGGGCGCCGCCTCGTTCCTGCAGCAGGTCAAGCCGCTCACGCGATCCCGGCGCCCCCTTACGGCTGACGAGGCGCAGAACCTGCCCGTCGGCGACGCGTGGATGCGGGCCTGGATGAGCGACGGTCGTCTCGTCGTCATCGTGGATGACGCCGACCAGGCCCGACGGATAGAGCATCACTGCCCCGAGGCCGCTGTGCTGCGCCTGCCGCAGTAGGGCGCTGCGCTACGCCTTCGCCAGCGCGCCGATGATGCGCAGGATCGTTCCCATATCATCGACGGCGGCATCGGCGGATCGCGGAGCGAACCCCGCGATCGACGCGCCCGCGAGGTCGAACCGCTCTCGGATCTCTCCGATCGCTCCGATCAGGTCAGTCGGATCGACCCCGAAGGGCTGCGCCACCGAGACGCCGTCGATGTGCGCCGGATCGAGCACATCCAGGTCGATGTGGATGAACACGCGCCGCGCGCCGGTGGCGGCCACGACGTCGGCGAGCGACGCCGCGATCTCGTCGGCGCGGACGACGCGGATCCCCGTGTCGGAGATCACGAGATCCTCGTCGAGATCGAGGTCGCGCGCGCCCGCGAGAACGATGCGCTCCGGCGCGATCTCGCCCGCGGGAGCGCCGAGTCCGTCGGGCGCGGCGCCGAGCACGGCGCGCAGCGCCATGCCGGAGTATGCGCCCGACGGCGACGTCTCGGGGGTGTGCAGGTCGCCGTGCGCGTCGAACCAGACGACCGCGAGGTCGTCGCCTGCCGCATGACGGACCGCGGGCACGGCGACCCCGCAGTCACCGCCGATCACGATGAGGCGCTCGCCGGGAAAGGCCTCGAGCTCCTCGCGCACGTGCTGGGCGACGCGGCGCAGCGTGCTGGCGCGCAGCACGCCCGTGTCGAGGCTCTCGCCCGCTTCGATCGGCACGGGCACGCGAGACGTCGACGACGTCGGCAGGTCTCCCTGGATCGCGTCGGCGCCGTCGATGAGCGCCATGGCGCGAGCGGACGGCGAACCCTGCCATTGCGGAACGACGACGAACCGAGTCATGTTCACATCTTCCATCACATGTC
>DXAM01000151.1 GCA_019117025.1 Candidatus Microbacterium stercoravium
CGCAGCATGCGCTGGCGATCGCGCGGCGGGGTGTCGCCCGACCTGACGCCGACCGAGACCTCGGGCGGATCGACGCCCAGCCGCTTCGCCGCCTGCGTGATGCCGACGAGCGGCGACTGCAGGTTGCGCTCGACGTCCACACCGAGGGCCTTCAGGGGCGAGATGTAGAGGATCTTCGTGCGGCGCTTCGCCCGCGCCGTCGTGCGCCCCTCGAAGCCGGGCAGGGTCTCGGCGCCGCGATCGTCGCGGAAGACGCGGTCGAGCGCCCAGAGGAACGCCGACAGGGTCTTGCCGGATCCGGTGGGTGCGACCACGAGCGCGTGGCGGCCCGCGGAGATCGCCGCCCACGCGCCGGTCTGGGCATCTGTGGGCCGTGCGAACGCCCCGCGGAACCAGGCCGCGGTCGGTGCGCTGAAGCTCTCCAGAATGTCCACGGAACCATCCTGCCGCGGACCACTGACATCCGGAGGCACGATCGGCTATTCCGCCGCGCTCTCGCCGATCGACACGTCGAGCGGGAAGTCGATGGGGAACGAACCGAACAGCAGCCGTCCCGCCGCGGCGGCCGACTCGCGCAGCGCGTGCGCGACCGCGTCGGCGTGCTCCTCGGGAGCGTGCACGACCACCTCGTCGTGCAGGAAGAACGCGATGTGCGCACGGCGGGCGAACGCGGGCCCCGAGGCCGGCGCTGCGCGTTCGGGCGCGACGGCGGGAAGCCGCGCGAGGCGCAGCCGCAGATCGGCCATCCAGGCCAGCGCCCACTCGGCGGCGGTGCCCTGCACGACGAAGTTGCGGGTGAAGCGCCCCACATCGCGCGCCGAGCGCTGCGCGCGCTGCTCGTCGGCGGCCGTGGCGTCGGCGGCCGACGCCCGCGCCTGGATCCGGCGGAACTCCTCATCGGGCGCGGGCGACGTGCGGCCGAGCCACGTCGCGACCGTGCCGCCCTCCTCGCCCGTTCTCGCCGCACCGTCGACGAGCGCCATGGCCCGCGGGTATGCGCGCCGCAGACGCGGCACGAGGCGGCCCGAGTCGCCGGTCGTCGCACCGTACATCGCGCCGAGCACCGCGATCTTGGCCTCGTCGCGGGTCTGCACCGCGCCCGATTCCACGACGCCGTCGTACAGGTCGCGGCCGAGGGCGGCCCGCGCCATGCGCTCGTCGCGCGACATCGCCGCGAGCACGCGGGGCTCCAGCTGCGCGACGTCGGCATCGACGATGCGCCATCCCGGATCGGCCCGGAGCGCCCCGCGCAGCTGCCGCGGGATCTGCAGCGCGCCGCCGCCCGCTGCCGCCCATCGCCCCGTGACGACGCCGCCCGGCACATAGATGGGTCGGAATCTCCCGCCGCGCACCCAGGCGTCGAGCCACGCCCATCCGTTGGCGGTGAGCAGGCGCGCGAAGCGCTTGTATTCCAGCAGCGGCATGATCGCTGGGTGCGCGATCTCCTGCAGTTCCCACTTGCTCGTCGACGACACCTGCAGGCCGGCGGCGCGCAGCGAGCGCAGCAGCCGGGGCGGCGAATCGAGCGACAGCTGCGGATCCTCGAGCGCCTCGCGCACCTCCTCGGCGAGGCGGGCCATGTTCCGCGGCACCCCGCCCGCGCCGCGCGGTCCGAGCACGTCGTCGAGGATCCCCGCGTGGTGGTCGGCGTCCCACGGAACACCCGCGGCGCGCGCCTCGGCCGCCACGAGGGCGCCTGCAGACTCGGCGGCGAGCAGCAGCCGCAGCCGCCCCGCATCCCGGGCGGTCGCGAGCGCCGCATCCTGCCGCGCGAGCTCGCGCAGCACCTCGTCGAGGTCGTCGCGGCTCGGGCGATCGAGCTCGAACAGAGCCGGCGCGTGCTCCTCATCGGCCGCGAACCAGTCGACATCGCTCGCGAGATCCGCGCCGGGCACGGCGTTCGTGAGGATCGCGTGGCACAGCCGCAGGTCGTGGCAGCGCTCGACGCGCACACCGGCGGCGAGCAGCGGCGGGTACCACTCGCCGGCGCTCGCCCACACCCACCGCACGGGGCGCTCCGCCTCGCGGGCCGCGACCCAGGCCGGGAACTCTGCGGCGGCGAGCGTGCGCCGCACGGCTCCGGGGGCGGCGGCCACGATCCGGCCGCCGCTCGCGCGCCCGAGGGCGATGCGCGACGCATCGCCCCAGGGATCGCTCATCCCCTCAATCTAATGGTGCGGTGCGCACGGTCGAGCCCCGCACGACGAGCGTCGGTGCGACGACGAGGTGCTCCGCACGTCCGGAGCCGAGCAGCGCGAGCGCCTGCGCCATGGCGGCCGTTCCCATCTCGCCGCGCGGCTGGTCCACGCTCGTGAGCGCCGGGCGCACGAGCCGGGAGAGCTCGGTGTTGTCGTAGCCGACCACCGCGAGGTCATCCGGTACCCGTCGTCCGCGGTCGGCCGCGCCGGCGAGCAGCTCCGCGCCGAGGCGGTCGTTCGTGGCGAACACGGCCGTGAGACCGGACCCGTCGGCGAAGAACTCCTCCGCGCCGGCGAACTCGCGCGGATCCGCCACGAGCGAGCGGTACGCGCCGCGCCGCGCGCGGGAGGCCGGGCGGGCGGATCCGTGCACGAAGCCGATGCGCTCGTGACCGAGCGACAGCACATGGGCGACGGCGAGGCGCGCGCCCTCCTCGTCGTTGTTGCGCACCCATCCGGCGCCGTCGGGCACCGACTCGGGGCGGCCGACGACGACGAGCGGCACGCGCGCGGACGCGGCGGCGAGAGCGCCGGCGTCGAGGTGCCCCGTCACCGCGATGACCGCATCCACGCCGAGGTCGATCAGGCCCTGCAGGCGGTCGAGCAGCAGCCTGCGGTCGCGCCGGCCGTGGCTCAGGATCACGCCGAACCCCGCCTCGTGCGCCGCATCCTCGATGCCGTTGACGATGTCGGTGTGGTACTCGTTGCGCAGGTCGGTCAGCAGCACCCCGACGAGGTCGCTGCGGCCGCTGACGAGGCGCTGCGCCCATCCGTTCGTGCGGTAGCCGAGCTGATCCGCGGCTGCCGCGATGCGCTCCCTGCTTGCGGCGCTGACGCCCGCCTCGCCGCGCAGCGCAGCCGAGACGAGCGATTTCGAGACGCCCGCCGCTCGGGCGACGTCGACGATCGTCGGTCGGGGAGAGGCGGGCACGGATCCAGTGTGCCGGACGGCGAGCGCCGCCTCGTCGCGACGCTCTGGAACGTTCCGGATCCGTTCACCTGCGGGACGCGTGGGCGTCACCTGGCGCTCGTAGCGTTTTCCGCGTGAAACATGCGACAACGATCCGGAACGTTCCAGACGCGATTCTGCTCGACTTCGGCGGGGTGATCTTCCAGACCTCGAAGAACGCCGGCGGCGTGCGCGCCGTGGCCGAGCGGGCGGCCATGCGCCTCGACCGTGCCGATGCCGGTGTGCCGACCGAGCAGGTCGAGGCGGCGCTCCGCGCGGGCCTCGTCGCGCTGAAGCACTGGAAGCACGCGCAGAGCCGCCGGCTGGCCCCCGCGGAGCTTCCTCCCCGCGAGATCGTCGGAGACTTCCTCGCGAGCGACATGCCCGAGGCGGCCCGGCGGCTGCTCGTCGCGGAATCGAGCGACCTGCTGCGCGATCTCACGCGCCTCGTCTCGTCGCACGCGCTGCGTCCCGGCATCGCCGAACTGCTCGATCTCGCCGACGAGCGCGGCATCCCGGTCGGCATCGTCTCGAACGCCCACTCGGGCCGCAGCCACCGCGAGGTGCTCGCCGAGCACGGGCTCGAGGGGCGGTTCGCCGTGCAGTGCTATTCCGACGAGGTCGGCCTGCGCAAGCCGCACCCGGGCATCATCGAGCTGGCGGCCGAGGCCTGCGGCACGGTTCCGGAGCGCTGCTGGTACGTCGGTGACACGCAGGACCGCGATGTCGTCGCGGGCCGCCGGGCCGGCGTCGGCGCGGTGATGCTGACCCGCAGCCATCACACCGATGATCCGCCGTTCGTCGTCACCGATCGCGCCGACGCCGTCTACGACACCCCCGAAGGCGTCGCGGCCGCGCTGCGTGCGGCGGGCGGATCCGCGGAGCCGGTTGCCGCGACGACCGCGCCCCGCCGCGGCCCGGCGCTGCTCATCGACCACGGCGGTGTGATCTCGGCTTCGGAGCCCGACCCCGAGGCGCGGCGCGCGTTCGTCGCCTGGCTCGCGGCGCTGCTCTCGCCTCGGGGCGAGGATCCCGTGTCGCCCGAGCGCGTCGAGG
Source organism: Candidatus Microbacterium stercoravium (assembly GCA_019117025.1). Lineage (GTDB taxonomy): Bacteria > Actinomycetota > Actinomycetes > Actinomycetales > Microbacteriaceae > Microbacterium > Microbacterium stercoravium. The sequence goes on from DXAM01000151.1 coordinate 4,204, forward strand.
CCCTCGTCGCGGCCGCGCGCGAGCGCCACCGCGAGTTCAAACGCCTGTTGGGCGGCCGCGCCGACGGCGAGCCGATCGCGGAGGCCGACCCCGTCGAGTTCTGGCGCGACTGGTTCGGGGCGTCGCTCAGCGCGCGCCAGCGGGCCGTGCTCGCGGCCGAGGCGCACGACATCATGGCGCGCTTCGGGCTCGCCAAGTCGCGCCGCTCGCTGCGCGACGGCATGCGGGAGCTGCTCGAGGCGTGCCGCGACGAACGGATCCCCGTGGTCGTCGTCTCGAACACCATCAGCGGGCGCTCCGTGCGCGCCGCCTGCCGCGCGCACGGCATCGACGACCTCATCGCCGCGTACGAGTGCTCCGACGAGGCCGGTGCGCGCAAGCCCGACGCCGCGCTCGCGCTGAGCGCGCTCGCGATCGCCGGCGGCGACCCCGCCCGCGCCGTGTTCCTCGGCGACAAGCCCGAGAACGACGCGGTCGCCGCGCGGCGCGCAGGCATCGCCGAACGCGTGCTGCTGCGCGGCGGATCCACCGCCGACGCGGCCCTCGACGCCGCCCGGCGATCGGGGCTCGCCACACGCGTCGTCGCGGATCCGCGCGATGTCATCCCGCTGCTCGCCACCGCCGTTCCCGTCTCCTGACCGAAGGACCCCCGCCATGACTGCCACTTCCACCGACGACCGCCGCGGCACGCTGCGCGGTTCCGGATCGCCCACTGCCTCGACGCCGCAGAACCTCATGGTGTTCGTGCTGTCGATGGCGCTGTTCGGCCTGTCGAACATCCTGCTCGAGGTCATCCCCGACGTCACGATCGGCCCCGTCGACTTCTCGGTGAGCTACTTCGTGTTCGTGCCGATCACCCTCGCCGCACTCGTGAGCCCGTTCTGGGTCGCGCTCGGCGCGCCGCTCGGCGAGATCGTCTTCACCGACCTGCTGATGGGCGACTTCTCGGGCCTCGCCGAGGTCGAGGGATTCATCCAGATGTTCCTCGCGATCTACATCGCCGGCTCCGTCATCCGCAACCCTCTCAGCAGGATCCAGGTCTCGATCGGCGCCCTCCTCGTCGTCGCGATCGACAAGTTCCTCTCGGCCGTCGTCGACCTCGCGAAGGTCGTCGTCGGCGTCGAGGAAGCCGAGTACGTGAAGGGCCTGCCCGAGTCGGTGCTGCTGCTCGAGGGCATCGGATTCGTCGTCGACATCCTCATGTCCGGTGTGCTGTTCGGCATCATCCCGGCCCTGTGGCTCGTGCCCGCGCTCTACCGCCGCATCGAGCCGATGCTCGGCCTGCAGCCGCGCGAGCCCGGCCGCCCCGTGCCCGGATCCGCGCCGGGCTCCGCCTGGTTCGTGCTCGTGGCCGCGCTCGCCGCCATCGTGTCGTTCTTCTTCGCGTTCTTCGAGGCATGGGACATCGAGATCGGCGCCGTCGACGGCGACTTCCGCGAACAGTTCGGCGACGGATTCCTCTGGATCAGCGTCGCGGCCGTGGTTGTGGTGCTCGCGCTCGCCACCGCACTGTTCGTCGGCTGGCGCCGGAAGAGGAGCGCACGATGAGCGATCCCGTGATCGAGGTGCGCGACCTCAGCTTCCGCTACCCGGGCGCCGCGCGCGACACCCTGCGCAACGTGAACCTGACGATCGAGCGCGGCGACTTCGTCGCGATCGTCGGCGGCAACGGATCCGGCAAGACGACGCTCTGCAAGACGTTCAACGGGCTCGTGCCGCACTACTGGTCGGGCGAGTTCGCCGGCGCCGTCGAGGTGTCGGGGCAGGACTCGTGGGACTCATCGGTCGCCCGCCTGTCGTGGACCGTCGGCTACGTCTACCAGGACTTCCAGAACCAGCTCGTGCGCCCCACCGTGCGCGACGAGGTGGGATTCGGGCCGATCAACTTCGGATTCGACGATCACGCCGAGCGCACGCAGGAGGCGCTCGAAGCGGTCGGGATCGCCGATCTCGCCGATCGCTTCGTCTGGCAGCTGTCGGGCGGGCAGGCGCACCGCGTCGCCCTCGCCTCGGTGCTCGCGCTGAGGCCCGAGGTGATCGTCGTCGACGAGCCGGTCGCCGAGCTCGATCCGGTCGCGGCGCACGACGTGTACGAGCGCCTCACGGCGCTGAACCGCGAGCGGGGGATCACCGTCATCACGATCGAGCACCACGCCGAGTTCATCGCGCAGTACGCGCGGTCGGTCGTGCTCATGAGCGACGGCGCTCCCGTATGGCATCTGCCGGCGCAGGAGGCCCTCTCACGCTCGGGCGAGCTCGCCGAGCACGGGATCCCCGCGCCCCAGGTGGTCGACGCGCTGCGGCGGGTCGGGATCGGCGAGGTCGCGCGCGGCGTCCCCGAAGCCGCCGCCCTGCTGCGCGAGGCGGGCCTCGAAGTACGGGGGCATGCCGCCCTCGTGCCGCGATCGGACGCGGCAGAGGCGCAGGTCGTCGCCGAGGCGCGCAGCGTGACGCACGGCTTCCGCAGCGTCTCGGGCGAGGTCGAGCCCGTGATCCGAGATCTCGACCTCGCGCTGCACGAGGGCGACCGTGTCGCCTTCATCGGCGGCAACGGGGCGGGCAAGACCACGCTGATGCGGCTGCTCGCCGGCATTCAGGTGCCGCGCTCGGGCGACGTCTTCCTCGCCGGAGACAACA
>DXAM01000152.1 GCA_019117025.1 Candidatus Microbacterium stercoravium
AGGCATCGGGCGGCCTGGACGCGGTGCGCCTGGCGCGAGAGCTGAGACCCGACGTCGTGCTCATGGACGTGCGCATGCCCGACCTCGACGGCATCCAGGCGACGATGCGGATCCTGAACCCCGAGCGTCCGCTTCCGCACGTGCCGCGCGTGCTGATGCTCACGACGTTCGACATCGACGACTACGTGCACGAGGCGATCTACGCGGGCGCGAGCGGATTCTTGCTGAAGGACGCCCTGCCGGAGGAGCTCGCGCACGCGGTGCGGGTGATCGCGGCGGGGGAGGCGCTCCTCGCCCCGAGCGTCACACGACGCCTGATCGAGCGATTCGCGGATGCGCGGGAGCGCGGGCCGTCGCGGGCCGTACTCGCCCTCAACGCCCTCACGGAGCGCGAGCGCGAGGTGCTGACCCTCATCGGCCGCGGCCTGTCGAACGGCGAGATCGCGACGGCGCTCTTCATCGGTGAGCAGACGGTGAAGACGCACGTGAGCAAACTGCTGCAGAAGGTTCCCGCACGCGACCGCGTGCAGCTCGTGATCACCGCGTACGACGCAGGACTGGTCTCACCGGTGTGAGCCTGCTCGCCGCTCGGCCGGGCCTCCCTCCGGGGTAGGGACCGACACGTGCCGCGTTCACCCTCGGGCGGGATGCGGGGCGCGCGAACCGCTGCATAGATTCCTCGAAACCGATTCGAGGAGGACAGATGTCCGTTTCCGCAGAGCCCCGCCCGAGGGTGCCCGCCCGTCGACCTGCGGTGCGCGATCGCAGCATCGACGCGATCCGCTCAGCGAGCCTCGTGCTCGTCGTGCTGCTGCACGCGACGATGGTCGGGGTCACGGTGCCGGACGGCGCGCCCGCGTTCGAGAATGCGCTGGAGACGGCCTGGTTCGCACCGGCGAGCTGGTTCGTGCAGATGATGCCGCTGTTCTTCCTCGCAGGCGGGTTCACCGGGATCGGGTCCTGGCGGCGCGCCCGATCCCGCGGCCAGAGCCCCTCGGAGTTCGTCGGGGCCCGCCTGCAGCGGCTCTTCGCTCCGGCCGCGGTCATGTTCGCCGTCGTTGCGGCCGGCCTGCTGCTGCTGAGTGTCGCGGGCACGCCCGCCGATATCGTCGCGACGGCCGGCTTCCGCATCTCGCAGCCCCTGTGGTTCCTGGGTGTGTTCGCGCTGGCGCAGTGCCTGGTGCCGGTTCTCGCGGGGTGGCACGAGCGGGCACCGATCTCCGCTGTCGGCGTGCTGCTCGCGTCGGTGCTGCTGATCGACTCGGCCCGATTCGCGACGGGCATCGACGCCATCGGCTACCTCGGGCTCGCCGCCGTGTGGCTGCTCGTGCAGCAGCTGGGGTTCTGGGACGCCGACGGGCGGATCGATGCGCTCTCGCGCCGCGCACGGACGCAGGCCGCAGTCGGTCTGGTCGCGGTGGCGGTGCTGCTGGCGGTGTTCGGCCCCTACCCGGCGAACATGTACGCGAACCAGGATCCGCCGACGCTGCTGATCGCGCTTCTCGGGGGCGCCCAACTGATGCTGTTCTCGCTCGCGCGGCCCTGGATCCGTCGTGTCGTCGAGCGCCGCACGGTCGCGGTGATCGTCGACTGGATCGGAGCACGCGCGATGACGATCTACCTGTGGCATATGACCGTGCTGATCGCGCTGGCCGGCATCTCGGCCGCCGCGGCGCTGTCGGGCGCGATGACCCTGCCGGACCTGCATTCCCCGGCATGGTGGCTCACCCGCCCCGCGTGGCTCGCCGTGGCCGCGGCTTCTGTCGCCGTCGTCGCCGCGATCGCACACCGGTTCGACAGGCGAACCCCGGCGTCGCCGACGAGTGCTCCGGTGCGCGCCGCATGCGCGGCCGCGTGCGGGGTCGGGGCGGTCGTGGTGATGTTCGTCGCCGGGCTGTCGTGGTTCGTGGCAGCCGCATGCGCGCTGCTCGCCCTCGCCGTCGTCCGCATCGCGTCGCGACGCGAAGATCCCTCCGTCGTAGGGGCCCCTGCGCGCCCACGTCACTCTCTGGGCTGATGTGCCGGGCCGTGACCGCTTCGTAATCTCGGAACAGACCAGAAGGGGAACACCGTGGACTTTCTCACCGACGTGCTCATGACGCTGGCGATGTCAGCGTGGGTGTACCCGCTCGTCGCCGGGCTGTCGATGATCGACGCCCTGATCCCGCCCGTGCCGAGTGAGACGATCGTCATCGGCGCGGCCTCGCTCGGCGCCGCGACGGGGGCGCCGAACATGATCCTGCTCGCCGTCTGCGCCGCGCTCGGCGCATTCGCGGGCGACACACTGACCTATCTGCTCGGACGCCGGCTCGGCACGACCCGGTTCGCCTGGATGCGCACGCCGCGCGCCCGCAAGGCCATCGGCTCGGCGGCGAGCGGGCTCGAGCGCGGGGGAGCGTCGGCGATCTTCATCGCCCGCTACATCCCCGTCGGCCGCGTCGCGGTCAATCTCACGGCCGGAGCCACGGGCTTCTCCTCGCGGAGATTCGTGCCGCTGTCGCTCGCGGCCTGCGCGACGTGGGCGGCGTACTCCGTCGGCATCGGGCTCGTCGCGGGCAGCGTGCTCGGCGATCATCCGGTGCTCAGCGTCGTGCTCGGCGTCGCCGTCGCGCTCATCGTCGGCCTCATCATCGACCGGGCGCGGGCGCTGCTGATCCATCGGCGCGAGGCGCGTCAGGTTCCGAGCAGCACGCCGGCGAAGAACAGCACGGGCACGCACCCGACGGTCGTGAGGAAGATGACGTCGCGCACCAGCGTGTAGCCCTGACCGTAGCGCTGCGCATAGTTGAACAGGTTCTGCGCCGTCGGCAGTGCGGCGAGCACGACGACGACATAGAGCGCGTGGCCGTCGAGGCCGAAGGCGAATCGTCCGAGCAGGTAGGCCGCGACCGGCATCACGATGAGCTTGAGGGCTGTCGAAACGAGGGCATCCCGTCGGGTGCCCGTCGCCGTCAGCACGCGCTGGCCGTGCAGGGACATGCCGAAGCTGATCAGGATGACCGGCACGGCCGCGTTCGCGACGAGATGCAGCGGCTCCCACACGATCTCCGGGATCTCGATGCCGGTGAGCGCGATCGTCAGTCCGAGCAGGGAACCGATCACGAGGGGGTTCCGGAAGGCCCGCGCGATCGCCTTCCACCACTTCGTCTCGCCGCTCGAGATCGCGTCGAGCACGGTGAGCGTGATCGGCGTGAGCGCGATCTGCTGCATGAGGATGATCGGCGCGGCGTACGCGGCGTTGCCGAGCAGATAGGTCGAGATGGGGATGCCGATGTTGTTGCCGTTGACCTGCCCCGAGGCCAGCGCGCCCATCACCGTGTCGCCCCACCGTCGCCGCCACGCGAG
>DXAM01000153.1 GCA_019117025.1 Candidatus Microbacterium stercoravium
GCCGCGTAGGCTGGAGGTTAGCGTTCGAACCCCTAGCTCGAGAGGTTACTGAATAGAGTGGCTGAGTACATTTACCAGATGGTGCGCGCCCGCAAGAAGGTGGGCGACAAGCTGATTCTCGACGACGTCACGATGTCGTTCCTTCCGGGGGCGAAGATCGGCATGGTCGGGCCCAACGGCGCCGGTAAGTCGACGATCCTCAAGATCATGGCGGGCCTCGACACGCCGTCGAACGGCGAAGCGGCGCTCACCCCGGGCTTCTCCGTCGGAATCCTCATGCAGGAGCCCGAGCTCGACGAGTCGAAGTCGGTGCTCGAGAACGTGCAGGACGGCGTTCACGAGATCAAGGCGAAGATCGATCGGTTCAACGAGATCTCGGCGCTCATGGCCGAGCCCGACGCCGACTTCGACGCGCTCCTCGCCGAGATGGGCACGCTGCAGGAAGCCATCGACAATGCCGACGCGTGGGATCTCGATGCCCAGCTCGAGCAGGCGATGGACGCGCTGCGCACGCCTCCGGGCGACGCACGCATCGAGAACCTCTCGGGCGGCGAGAAGCGCCGCGTCGCGCTGTGCAAACTGCTGCTCGAGAAGCCCGATCTGCTGCTGCTCGACGAGCCCACGAACCACCTCGACGCGGAGAGCGTGCTCTGGCTCGAGCAGCACCTGCAGTCGTACCCCGGCGCGGTCATCGCCATCACGCACGATCGGTACTTCCTCGACCACGTGGCCGAGTGGATCGCCGAGGTCGACCGCGGGCGGCTGTACCCGTACGAGGGCAACTACTCGACGTACCTCGAGAAGAAGGCCGAGCGCCTCGACGTGCAGGGCAAGAAGGACGCCAAGCTGCAGAAGCGCCTGCGGGACGAGCTCGAGTGGGTGCGCTCGAATACGAAGGGCCGTCAGGCCAAGTCGAAGGCGCGCCTCGCCCGGTACGAGGAGATGGCAGCCGAGGCCGAGCGCACGAAGAAGCTCGATTTCGAGGAGATCCAGATCCCCGCGGGACCGCGCCTCGGCAGCGTCGTGATCGAAGCGAAGAACCTGCAGAAGGGCTTCGACGACCGCACGCTCATCGACGGCCTCAGCTTCTCGCTCCCCCCGAACGGCATCGTCGGCGTGATCGGCCCGAACGGCGTCGGCAAGACGACGCTGTTCAAGACCATCGTCGGCATCGAGCCGCTCGACGGCGGCGAGCTGAAGATCGGCGAGAGCGTCAAGCTCAGCTACGTCGATCAGACGCGCGGCGGCATCGACCCCGAGAAGTCGCTCTGGGAGGTCGTGTCGGACGGTCTCGACATCATGATGGTCGGCAAGACCGAGGTGCCCTCGCGCGCCTACGTGTCGAAGTTCGGCTTCAAGGGGCCCGACCAGCAGAAGAAGGCCGGCATCCTCTCGGGAGGCGAGCGGAACCGCCTGAACCTCGCGCTCACGCTGAAGCAGGGCGGCAATGTGCTGCTGCTCGATGAACCGACGAACGACCTCGACGTCGAGACGCTGCAGTCGCTCGAGAACGCGCTTCTGGAGTTTCCGGGCTGCGCCGTGGTCGTCACTCACGACCGGTGGTTCCTCGACCGCATCGCCACGCACATCCTGGCCTACGAGGGCACGGATGAGAATCCGGCGCACTGGCACTGGTTCGAGGGCAACTTCGAGGCGTACGAGCAGAACAAGATCGAGCGCCTCGGCCCGGATGCGGCTCGTCCGCACCGCGCCACCCACCGCAAGCTCACGCGCGATTGAGCTGAGCGAGAAGCGCCCCGACCGAGGTCATTCCTCGGGCGGGGCGCTTCTCGCTTCTCAAGAGCAGTGCGTCTCGACGGTTCCTACTCGATGATCCAGTCGAATTCGTCGGCATGATCGGCGACCCACTGATCGATCGCCTCAGGCTGCTCGTCGTCGCCGAATTCATTCACGACGGCGTTCTCGAGCGCTCCGTACTGTGCGTCATCGAGCTTGATCTGCTGGATCAGCTCGGTCGCTTCGGGGAAATCGTCACTGAACCCCTTGTGCGCCATGAAGTGAAGGCCTTCGGTCGCACCCATGCCTTCCTTGGGGTCATCGAGATCCTTGAGGCCGAGTTCATCGTACGCCCAGAACGGGCGCCACAGCGTGACGACGATGTCCTCTTCGTTCTCGATCGCGCTCTCCAGCGTGGCGAGCATTGCGGCCAGCGACGACGGTGTGAGCTCGTACTCGTCTCCCAGGTCGTATGCGGGGAACAGGCTCTCCTCCGCCATGGTCGCTGTGCCAGAGCCGGGCTCGATCGTGTAGATCTTGCCACCGAATCGGTCGGCCTGACCATGCAGGTCTTCGACCTTGTCGATATCGACGTAGTCAGGCACGGCGAGAGTGCCGTGCGCATTGTCGTAATAGGCTCCGAGGTCTTCGAGGTCGTCTCCGTACTTCTCGACGTACGCGACCTGCGAGATGTCCGACCAGGCGGACGGGTAGATGTCCACTTCGCCTTCGGCCAGTGCTGTATACAGTACTGCAGGCGAAGCGAGGGACTCGAGCTCAACCGTGTAGCCCAACTTCTCGAGCTGGTCCTCGAGGAGATAGGCGTTGTTCACGGCGTCAGTCCATGACGGCAGGAAACCGACGGTAATGGTTCCCAAGTCTCCGTCAGCGCCCTCCGCATCCTCGCTCGTGCAGCCCGCGAGCATTGCGCATGCCGCAGCGCCGAGGCTCGCGATCGCGACGATTCGTCCGGGACGGTTCATAAGGGTGATCCTTTCTTCGGAGATGGTGGGCACACAGGGCTGAGGGGGCCACAGCACTCGCTGCGACCCCCTCCGCCCCGCGAGAACGGGGAGTTCTTACTCCTGGACCCAGTCGAACTGGTCGCCGTTCTCCTCGAGCCACGCATCGACGGCGTCTTCCGTCTTGTTCTCGTACTCGTCGCTCGTGACGAGGCCCTCGAGAGAGCCGTACTGGTCGTCTTCGAGCTTGATCTGCGACATGAGGTCGGCGGCCTCAGGGTATTCCTCCGCGAACCCTGCATGTCCCACGAAGTTGAGCGTCTCCGGCTCGCCCATCGCGCCCTTCGGGTCCTCGAGGTCCTTGACGTCGAAGTCGTTGTAGGCCCAGAACGGGCGCCACAGGGTCACGACGATGTCCTCCTCGGAGGCCATGGCCGTGTCGAGCGACGCCAGCATGCCGGCCGTCGAGGATGTGACGAGCTCGTACTCTCCGTCGAGGCCGTACTCCGGCATCATCGATTCCTGAGTCTGCTTCGTCAGGCCGGCGCCGGGCTCGATACCGGTGATCTTGCCGTCGAACCGGTCGCCCTGGCCTTTGAGGTCCTCGATCGAGTTGATGTCGTCCATGTACGACGGAACCGCGATCGTGAGCACCGCGCCTTCGTAGTACGCGCCGAGGTCCTCGAGGTCGCCCTCGTACTGGTCCATGTAGGCCGCGTGCGTGACCTCGGGCCATGCCGAGGGGAACACATCCACATCGCCACCGGCGAGCGCCGTGAACAGAGGGCCCGCCTCGGACAGTTCCTCCATCTTGACCGTGTACCCGATCTTCTCGAGCTGGTCCTTGACGAGGTAGGACATGCTGAGGCCATCCGTCCACGACGGCAGGTAGCCGAGCGTGATCTCGCCGAGGTCGCCCGAGGCCTCGTCGTCGCCGCCGGAGCCTCCATCAGAGGAGCAGCCCGCAAGCGCGAGGCCGCCGATCAGGCCGATGCCGACAGTGCTGAGCAGCTTGTGCTTCTTCATCATCTTGATCTTTCCTTTCTTCCGATGCGCGGGGCACCGGGGGTTCATACGGTGGGCAGACGGGTGCACTCTCGCTCGAGCGCGATCCCGGTGTCGAGGGTCAGTAGGGCTGGCGGTTGCCGCGCGCGATCACCACGTCAGCGTCCTGCAGCGCGGCTTTCGAAGCCGCTTCCGCATCGGCTGCGGCCGCGCGCCGTGCCGCGCGTCGACGGCTGATCATTCCCAGCAGCGATGAGCGATAGTCGCTCGGCGTGCCGGCTGCCGCGGTCACGCGATCGAGGTAGACCGCGATGAATACGACGCTGAGGCCGGCATCGACGCCCTTGGCGACGTTGATCGTCGACAGCGCGGCCACGACCTCCTTGCCGAGGCCGTCCGCACCGGCCATTCCCGCGATGACGGCCATCGATAGGGCGAGCATGATGACCTGGTTCACGCCGGTCATGATGGTCGGCATAGCCTGCGGCAATTGGATGCCGCGCAGGATCTGGCCCGGGGTTGCGCCGAACGCATGACCCGCCTCGACGGTTTCGGAGTCCACTCCGCGGATGCCGAGCTCGGTGAGGCGCACGCCCGGCGGGAACGAGAAGATCACGGTGGCGATCACGCCCGGAACGAACCCGATGCTGAAGAACACGATGACCGGGATGAGGTACACCAGGGCGGGCATCGTCTGCATGAAGTCGAGCACAGGCTTGACGATCGCGCTGACGGTGTTGTTGCGCGCCGCCCAAATGCCGACGGGGATCGCAATGACGATCGTGACGAGCGTCGCGATCAGGACCAGCGCGAGGGTCTGCATGGCGGTTTCCCACTGACCGACGCCGATGATCAGAGCGAACATCACAATGGTTCCCACGGCGAGCTGCCAGGAGCGAACCGCCCATGCGATCAGCGCGAAGATGAGGATCATCACGACGGTGGGTGGCGCGATGAGGATCTCGGAGAGGCCTTCGACGAGGAAACCGACGACCGTCGAGATGATGTCCAGCAGTCCCTTGAGGTTGTCGCGGATCCAGTCCACGACAACTGCGACCCAGCTGCCGATCGGAACATTGAAATCTTCCAACATCAGCGGGCCTCCTCACTGCCACCGGCGGGGACTTCGAACGGCTGACCGTCCTCGGTCTCGGCGAGCAGCTGATCGATGATGGTCGTCGGCACGGGCTGTGCCGGCAGCGTGATCTCCTCGGTCGACCCGGGGCCGGGGCCGAGCGCTGCGAGCAGCGTGACGCGCGGGATGACGCCGACGAGGCGCTGCTTCTCATCAGTCACAGCAACGGCGAGCTTCGACTCGACGGCGGGCACGAACAGATCCATGAGCACGTCGTCGACGTTCACCGTGACGGCGTCGTTCTTGATGACGCTCTGGATCGATCGCTCTCCCTTGCGCACGAGCTTGAGCGCGTCGCGGTCTTCGACCGTGCCGAGAAGCGTGCGGTCGCGGTCGACAACGTATGCCGCGCTCGAGTACGCATCGCGCATCGTCTTGAGGGCGGTGCGCGGGCCGGCGATCGAGGAGACGACGGCGACGGGCTTCTCCATGACGTTCGACGCCGTGAGCACGCGGGCGCGGTCGACGTCCTGCACGAACTGCTCGACGTAGTCGTTGGCGGGATCCGTGAGGATGTCCTCCGGAGAGCCGATCTGCACGATGCGTCCGTCGCGCATGACGGCGATGCGGTCGCCGAGGAACATCGCCTCGTTCAGGTCGTGGGTGATGAAGATGATCGTCTTATGCAGCTTCTCCTGAAGCTCGACGAGCTGTTCCTGCATCTCGCGGCGGATCAGCGGGTCGAGCGCGCTGAACGCCTCGTCCATCAGCAGGATGTCGGTGTCTGCCGCGAGCGCGCGAGCGATGCCGACGCGCTGCTGCATGCCGCCCGACAGCTCGCTCGGGAGCTTCTCACCCCAGCCGGTCAGGCCGACGAGATCGAGGATCTCGTTCGCCTTCGCGATGCGCTGCGACTGTTCGACGCCCTGGAGTTCGAGCGGGTAGGCGACATTGTCGACCACCGTGCGGTGGGGGAGGAGCGCGAAGTGCTGGAACACCATCGACAGGTGATCGCGACGGATGTTCCGAAGTTCCTTGTCAGAGATCGTCGTGATCTCAGTATCGCGGATCGTGAGGGATCCTGCGGTCGCCTTGTGGAGCCCGTTGATCATGCGGATGAGCGTGGACTTGCCGGAGCCGGACAGCCCCATCACGACGAAGATCTCGCCGCGGCGCACCTCGAAGGAAGCGTCGATGACCGCGGCGGTCACGCCCTCGAGCTCGTCGCGGGGCGTCCCCTGACGGAGTTTGTCCACTGCTTCGTGCGTGCGACGGCCGAACACCTTATACAGGCCTTCGGCGCGCACCAGCACGTCGTTTTCATTTTCGGTCACGTTGTCTGCTGCGGGCGCGCACTGTGACGCAACGTGCGCGCTCTGCCCTCGGTCGGCGTATCGAGATGTGTACTCTTCCGGCGGCCGTGTCTGACGCGTCACCGCGGGCTCGAGCGAAATGTTGCGTTGCGTGTCAACATTTCTACAATCCCAGGTTACTCATATCTGCACTGATGATTTGATCAACGTGGGTAGGATGCGAGGCCGTTACGGAATCGTGAGGGCGCCCCTCGGGGCCTCGAGATGCGAGAAGATGGAAGCATCCCTCATCGATTCCGGAGGATCCGCATGCCTGCACCCCTCGGCGCTTCACTGAGAAGAGACTTCCCGTTCTTCCAGGCGCATCCGAGCACCGCCTACCTCGACACGGGCGCGACGAGCCAACGCCCCGAGGCGGTCATCTCCGCCGAGAGCGCCTTCGTGCAGCGCGACTATGCCGCCGTGCACCGCGGATCCTCGATGGCGACCGGAGAGGCGACGTGGGCGTTCGAGACCGCGCGCGAGAAGGTCGCGGCGTTCGTCGGCGCGGCCGAGCGCGAGATCGTGTGGGCGCAGGGCGCCACCGATGCGATCAACATGGTCGCGCTGGGAATGGCCGACGCGTCGCTCGGGCTCGGCGATGAGCGCTTCGCGCTCCGTGAAGGCGATGAGATCGTCGTGACCGAGGCCGAGCACCACGCGAACCTCATTCCGTGGCAGCGCCTCGCTTCGAAGACCGGTGCCGTGCTGAAATGGGCGAGCGTCGACGAGCGCGGGCTGTGGACGCTCGACGGGCTCCGCGAACAGATCACCCCGCGCACGCGCCTGATCGCGTTCTCGCACGTGTCCAACGTGACCGGCCAGATCGCGCCGGTGACCGACATCGTCGAGCTCGCGCGCGGCGTCGGCGCGCTCACGGTGCTCGACGCATGCCAGTCGGTTCCGCACCTGCCGGTCGATGTCGCCGCCCTCGGCGTCGATTTCGCGGCCTTCTCCGCTCACAAGATGCTCGGCCCCAACGGCATCGGCGCCCTGTTCGGTCGCGCCGAGCTGCTCGATGCGCTGCCGCCCGCCCGCACCGGCGGGTCGATGATCCAGGTCGTCTCGATGCGGGAGGCGACGTTCCTGTCGGCGCCGAACCGGTTCGAGGCCGGCACGCAGCCCGTCAGCCAAGCCGTCGGTTTCGCGGCGGCCATCGATTACCTCGAGCGGCTCGGCATGGACGCCGTCGCCGCGCACGAGCACGAGATCGGCCAGGCCCTCGTCGAGGAGGTCGCGCGGATCCCGGGCGTGCGCCTCGTCGGGCCCGCGCCGGGCTCGGCGCGCGGCGCGCTCGTGAGCGTCATCGTCGACGGCGTGCACGCGCACGACGTCGGCCAGTTCCTCGACGACAGGAACATCACGGTGCGAACCGGACACCACTGCGCCCAGCCGCTGCACCGCGCACTGGGCACACCCTCGTCGACGCGCGCGAGCGCCGGCGTATATTCGACCCCCGATGACGCGGCGGCGTTCGGCGCCGCTCTGGCAGACGTACGAGAATTCTTTGGAGCGGACCGATGAGCAGCGCGCTCGAGCAGATGTACCAAGAGCTGATCCTGGACCACGCCAGGACTCCGGAGGGCAAGGGCGATCCGAATGCGCATCCCTACACCCATCACGAGCTGAACCCCTCCTGCGGTGACGAGATCACGGTGGGCGTCTCGGTCGATGACGGCCGGATCACGGGACTCGCCTGGGAGGGCCAGGGCTGCAGCATCTCGATGTCGTCGGCGTCGATCATGAGCGGCCTGCTGGCGACGTCGACGCGAGACGAGGCGCTCGCGCGCATCGGAGAGTTCCGCGAGATGATGCGCTCGCGCGGCACGATCGAGGCGTCCGAGGCCCTCGGTGATGCCGCGGCGTTCCAGAACACAGCGAAGTACGTCATGCGCGTCAAGTGCGCGATGCTGGCCTGGGTGGCGCTCGAGGCCGACCTGAAGGAGTCGCAGGCGGCTTAGCCCTGCCGCGGCACGCGCAGCATGACCTCCTGCGCGGTCGAGGCGACGAGCACGCCCTCACGCGTGAAGAGCCGCCCCGAGTTCAGGCCTCGGCCGCCCTGCGTCGAAGCCGACTCGGAGACGTACAGCAGCCATTCGTCGGTGCGGGCGAAGCGGTGCCACCAGATCGCGTGGTCGAGACTGGCGGACTTCACCCCCTCGTCGTACCACGAGACGCCGTTCGCCGAGAGGCTCGGCTCCTGCACCGTGAAGTCGCTCATGTACGCGAGCGTGATCCTGTGCAGGTCGGGATCGTCGGGAAGACGCTTCTTCACCCGCATCCACGTGGCGCGGCCGGGAGGCTGAGCGGGGTAGTGGGGGAGAGCCTCCGGGGGAACTGTGATGGCCTCGATGGGGTTGGCGCGCAGCACGCGGAAACGATCGCGCAGGTCGTTCCGCTTCGCCAGCCCGACGAGCTCCTCGGGGCCGGGAACATCGGGCATCGCGACCTGATGCGCCAGGCCGTCCTCCTCCCGCTGGAAGGAGATGATGCCGCTGAAGATCGGCGTGCCGTTCTGGTAGGCCTGCACCCGGCGGCGTGCGAATGACCGGCCATCGTGGATGCGATCGACGCCGAACGTGATCGGCAGCGTGAAGTCTCCCGGCCGCAGGAAGTACCCGTGCAGCGAGTGCGGCAGCTGGTCGTCGATCGTCTGCAGGGCGGCCGCGACGCACTGTGCGACGACTTGGCCGCCGTACACGCGCCCGGTCGGCATCGGATGCGAGCGTCCGACGAAGATGTCCTCGCTCGTGCGCGCGCCCGTGGGGTCGAGCGTGAGCACGCCGGTCATCATCGCGATCGGGTCTTCCGGATACTGGTCATCGGCCACCCGCCTAGTCTAGAGAGGTGAGCGAGCGACTGATAATGGCTGATCCGGAGTCGGCGCGCGACGCCCTGACCTTCGCGGGCCGAGCGGCCCACATCGGCGATGAGGGTGTGCGCCTTCGTGCGACGGGGGGAACCCTGGTGATGACGGCCGCCGCGCTCGCGCCCCGCGGCCTGTTGGACCGCACGCCGACCGTGCTGGCGATGCGCATTCTGCACGCCGACCCGCAGCTGGAGTGCGACTTCGTCGTCACAGAGCTCAGCGCCTCCGACCGCGACGACGCGGTGACGCTCCCCGACTCCGCGATCTCTCCGGCCTGGGCGGGCGTGGCGCCGCCGCAGGGCGGCTGGGAGAAGACCGCCGAGATCGATTCGTCGACCCTCGCATCCCGCGCCCAGTGGGGCATCGCGGCCGTTGCGCACCAGGTGCCGACGGACGCCGGCGACGACGCCGTGCGCGCCGTGCGGGGATCCGTCTGGGGCGCGCCCGACGACGACCTCGACGGTCTGCCGCTCGGCGTCGCCTTCGCCGCGCTCTCGTTCGGCTTCATCGGCGGATCCGAACGGGTGCCGGTGTTCACGGCGGGCCGTTGGACGCGCCTGTCGCTGCGTCGCGGCCACGTGCTCTCCCGCGGTCCCGCTGCTTCGGGCCTCACTTCGGTGAGGCGAACCGGAGCCTGAGGTCCGGGTCAGCGCTCGAACGTGTTGACCATCGCGTGCGCGGCGCGATCGAGGTAGTCCCAGAGGGTCTCACGATGCAGCGGGGCGAGGTCGGCCTCGTCGATCGCCACCCGCATGCAGGCCAGCCAACGATCCCGCGCGTCGGGGTTCACCTTGAAGGGCACGTGACGCATGCGCAGGCGAGGGTGGCCCCGCGTCTCGCTGTACGTCGTCGGACCGCCCCAGTACTGCTCGAGGAACAGCAGCAGACGCTCGGCCGCGGGGCCGAGGTCCTCTTCGGGGTACATCGGCTTCAGCACGTCGTCGCGCGCGACCTCGCGGTAGAAGGCGTCGACGATCCGCTGGAACGTCGGTCTCCCTCCCACTTGTTCGTAGAAGGTCGGCGCGGCGTCCGGCGACGTCGTCATGCGTCCTCTTCGTCGTCGCGCGACTGGGCAGCGAGAGCGCGTTCGACGCCCGCGAGGTTCTCGGCGAGGATGCGCCGCAGCGCGGCGGGGGCCTCGGCGTTGTCGCGCAGCCACTGACGGGTCGCATCGCGGAGCTCGGTGCTCGCGAGGGCCGACGGGTACATGCCCTCGAGGATGTACGAGGCGATCTGGAAGGTGCGCTCGTGCCACACGCGCGTCGCGGCGGCGAAGTACTTCTCGGCGAACGGCGCCAGGTCGTCGATGTTCGCCGAGCTGCGGAACCCGAGCGCGGCCGCGCGCAGCGCCGTGTTCGGCATGTCGGGCTGCTCGACGATCGCCTCCCACGCGGCGAGCTTGTTCTCGGCTCCGGGCAGTGCGGCACGCGCTCGTGCCGCCATCTCCCCGCCCGTCGCCGTGTTGTCCGCCGCGAGCGCGTCGTCGATGCCTGCCGCGGTGATGACTCCGCCGTTCGCTAGCGAGCAGATGAGCTCCCAACGCAGGTCGGTGTCGATCTCGAGACCGGGGATCTCGAGCGATCCGCTCGTCAGGTCGGCGATGCGCTCCCACTGAGCGGGCGTCGCGGCGGCCGCGGCGAAGGCGCTCGCGAGCTGCAGCTGCAGGTCGCTTCCGGGGGCGGATCCGACGAGCAGGTGCCACAGGCCGTCGGCCAGCTTCGCCCGCTGCGCATCGCGCACGTCACGGGCCACGTAGTCGTTCGCCGCGAGGCGCGCCTGGGCGAGCGTCGTGCGGATCGTGGTCGACTCGGTCTCGGTGCCGATGCCGGCCAGCACGAGGTCGATGTAGTCGCGTGCCGCCATCTCGCCGTCGCGGGTCATATCCCATGCCGCGCCCCACACGAGCGAGCGGGCGAGAGGGTCGGAGACCGCCGCGAGGTGCGAGATCGCGGTCTCGAGGCTCTGCGCGTCGAGACGGATCTTCGCATAGGCGAGGTCGCCGTCGTTCAGCAGCACGAGCGCGGCGCGGCTCACGCCCACAAGCTCAGGGATGTCGGTGAGGTCGCCGTCGATGTCGACCTCGACATGGTGGGTGCGCACGAGCGATGCGCCCTGCAGGTCGTAGAAGCCGATGCCCAGGCGATGCGGCCGGATGGTCGGGTGGTCGGAGGGCGCAGTCTGCGTGACGGCGAAGCGACGGATCTTGTCGTCGACATCCGTGTCGATCACCGGCGAGAGCGTGTTGACCCCCGCCGTCTCGAGCCACTTGGCGCTCCATGCTGTGAGGTCGCGGCCGCTCGTGGCCTCGAGTTCGACGAGCAGGTCGGCGAGCGTCGTGTTCTGGTAGGCGTGCTTGCGGAAGTACGCACCGACGCCCGCGAAGAACTCGTCGATGCCGACGTACGCGGCGAGCTGCTTCAGCAGGGATCCACCCTTCGCGTACGTGATGCCGTCGAAGTTGACCTGCACGTCGTCGAGATCGTTGATCGTCGCGACCACGGGGTGCGTGGAGGGAAGCTGATCCTGCTTGTACGCCCAGGTCTTCTCCATGGCGTTGAACGTCGTCCAGGCGCCCGTCCACTCCGTGGCCTCGGCCGTCGCGATCGTCGACGCCCACTCGGCGAACGACTCGTTCAGCCACAGGTCGTTCCACCACTTCATGGTGACGAGGTCGCCGAACCACATGTGCGCGAGCTCGTGCAGGATCGTCACGACGCGGCGCTCCTTGACGGCGTCGGAGACCTTGCTGCGGAAGACGTAGTTCTCGGTGAAGGTGACACAGCCCGCGTTCTCCATGGCGCCTGCATTGAACTCGGGCACGAAGAGCTGGTCGTACTTCGCGAACGGATACGGAACGCCGAACTTCTCCTCGTAGTAGGCGAAGCCCTGCTTCGTCTTCTCGAAGAGGTAGTCGGCGTCAATATGCGGCCACAGGCTCTTGCGGGCGAACACGCCCAGCGGAATCGTGCGTCCCTCGCTGTTCACGAGTTCGTCACGCACCTCTTCGTAGGGACCCGCGACGATCGCCGTGATGTATGACGAGATGCGGGGAGTGGGCTCGAAGCCCCACGTCTCCGAGTCGCCGCCCTCGTGCGAGATCGGCTCGGGCGCCGGCTGGTTGGAGACGACCTTCCACCCCAGGGGGGCGGTCACGGTGAACTGGAACGTCGCCTTGAGATCAGGCTGCTCGAACACCGCGAACACGCGGCGCGAATCGGGCACCTCGAACTGCGAGTACAGGTAAACCTCGCCGTCGACGGGATCGACGAAGCGGTGCAGGCCCTCGCCCGTGTTCGTGTACTCGCAATCGGCATCGACGACGAGTTCGTTGGTCTCCTCGAGGCCATCGAGCACGATGCGCGAGTCGGCGAACACCTCGGCAGGGCTCAGCTCGCGGCCGTTCAGCGTGACCTCGCGCACCTCTCGAGCGATGAGGTCGATGAACGTCGTGGACCCGGGCGCGGCGTCGAATCGCACGACGCTGCGCGATCCGAAGACCTCTGCGCCCTTCGTGAGGTCGAGCGAGACCTCGTAAGCGCGGGTATCGATGAGGGCGCGGCGCTGCTCCGCCTCGATTCGAGTGAGGTTCTCTCCAGGCACTTCGATAGCTCCCATATGTTGTTCGGGGATTCCGCCCGCGCGCGGTCGACGCCGCAGGCAACCCGTACAGCCTACGTCTCGTGTATGAGGCGCGGGTGAATGACGGGTGATGGGGCGATTCTGCGCGCGCATTTCTACAGAGGTGCGAAGATGGGGGCGTGACCACAGCTGATACCCACAATTCGGTTCCCTTCGGCTCGGCCGCGACGCAGAGCGGAGCGCCGTACGTCGAGACTCCCGTCGCGTATGACGCGATCCTCCTCGCAGGGTTCGGAGGGCCGGAAGGCCAGGACGACGTGATCCCGTTCCTCCGCAACGTCACGAGGGGCCGCGGCATCCCGGACGAGCGCCTCGAGGAGGTCGCGACGCACTACCGGCACTACGACGGTGTGAGCCCCATCAACCAGCAGAACCGCGAGCTCCTCGCGGCGCTGCAGGCAGAGATCGACCGGCGAGGGCTCGGCCTGCCCGTGTACTGGGGCAACCGCAACTGGACGCCCATGCTCGACGAGGCCGTCACGCGCGCCTATGACGACGGGCATCGCACCGTTCTCGCCATCGCGACCAGCGCCTACAGCTCGTACTCGAGCGACCGTCAGTACCGCGAGGACTTCGCGCGCGTGCTCGGATCCGACGAGGGCACGGGGCTCGGCGAGGGCGACGACCCCATGACCATCGACAAGGTGCGCCTCTTCTTCGACCACCCGGGTTTCGTCGAGCCCTTCTACGAGGGCATTCGTGACGCGGTGCTTCCGTGGCTGCGATCGGGCGTCGCCGCGGGCGAGATCCGAGTGCTGTTCTCGACCCACTCGGTGCCCATGGCGGATGCCGATCGCTCCGGACCCCGCGATCGCGACTTCGGAGAGGGCGGCGCGTACTCCGCGCAGCACCGCGCTGTGGCCCATTACCTGATGTCGCGGCTCGCCGACGAGTTCCCCGACGCGTCCGATGTCGACTGGTCGCTCGTGTTCCAGTCGCGGTCGGGCCCGCCGAGCCAGCCGTGGCTCGAGCCCGACATCAATGACGTGATCGCCGAGTTGCCGTCGCAGGGCGTCACCGCCGTCGCGGTGGTGCCACTCGGGTTCGTCAGCGACCACATGGAGGTGCTCTGGGATCTCGACAACGAGGCGAAGGAGTCGGCCGAGGACGCCGGCCTCCGCTTCGCGCGCACGCGCACGCCCGGCGTGCACCCCGCATACGTTGCGGGCCTCGTCGACCTCGTCGAGGAACGGCTGAACGGCACGCCCGCGGCCGAGCGCCCCCATGTGACCGACCTCGGGCCGTGGTTCGACGTGAGCCGGGCCGGCAGCGACGAGAACGTGCGCCTCGGCTTCAAGCCGGCAGCCGCGGGCCTCGCGCCGTAGGATCGTTCGCATGCGCATCCATATCGCGACCGACCACGCCGGCCTCGACTTCTCGACCGAGCTCCAGCGCCACCTCGTGGGTCAGGGGCACGAGGTCATCGACCACGGCCCCGAGACCTACGACGCCCTCGACGACTACCCGGCGTTCTGCATCCGCGCGGCGCAGGCCGTCGTCGACGACATCCGGGCGGGCACGACCGCGCTCGGCGTGGTCTTCGGCGGCTCCGGCAACGGCGAGCAGATCGCGGCGAACAAGGTGGCGGGGATCCGCGCCGCGCTCGTCTGGAACCTCTCGACGGCGCAGCTCGCGCGAGATCACAACGACGCGAACGTCATCTCGATCGGTGCGCGCCAGCACTCGGTCGATGAGGTGTTCTCGTTCGTCGATGCCTTCGTAGCGCACCCGTTCTCGGGTGACGAGCGCCACGTGCGCCGCATCGAGCAGATCGCCGCCTATGAGAAGGACGGCTCACTGGTCGACGGCCCCGCACCGCGTACCGCGACGGCATAGCCATGCCCGAGGGCCATTCCGTCCACCGCATCGCGCGGCAGTTCGAGCGCAACTTCGTCGGGCACCCCATCGCCGTGTCGAGCCCTCAGGGGCGGTTCGCCGAAGGGGCCGCCGAGATCGACGGGCTCGAAATGCGGCGGGCGATGGCCGTCGGCAAGCAGATGTTCCTCGAGTTCGACGGCGGCGCGTGGCTCCGGGTGCACCTCGGCCTCTACGGTGCCTGGGACTTCGCGGGCGAGATCCTCGTGGATCCCACCATCGCCTCGGCGAACGGGCGCATGGGGCAGACGAACCAGCGCGGCACGGATCCGATCTACGACGACGCGGGCGAGAACTCGCTCGCGTCGATCGGCGCACCGCGTCGGGCGCGCGCCCACGTGCGCATGTCGGAGCAGACCCGAGGGCTGTCGGACGACGGCGACGAATGGCCGCCGCCCGTGGTCGGACAGGTGCGCGCGCGGCTGATGACGGCCGTGACGTGCGCAGACCTGCGCGGACCGACGGCCTGCGCCGTCGAGAGCGTCGAACAGGTCGAGGCTGTGCTCGACCGCCTCGGCCCCGACCCCCTCGTCGGAGACCCGGCCGAGAACGAGGAGCGCTTCGTGTCCGCGGTGCGCAGGCGCGGCGTCGCGATCGGCCAGCTGCTCATGGACCAGTCGGTCGTGAGCGGCATCGGCAACGTCTACCGCGCGGAGATGCTCTTCCGCGCGAACCTCGATCCGCACACGCCCGGCAGGCTCGTGCCGACAGATACCGTGCGTCAACTGTGGCACGACTGGAGCCGCCTGCTCGCGATCGGCGTCGATACGGGCCAGATGATGACGATGGACGATCTCTCGGTCGACGAGTGGCGCGCCGCGATGGCGAGCCGCGACGACCGTCACTGGGTGTATCACCGCGCGGGCCTGCCGTGCCGTGTGTGCGGCACCGAGATCGTGCTCGAGGAGATGCAGGCGAGGAAGCTCTACTGGTGCCCGACATGCCAGCGGTGAGCGCGGGGTCGATGGTCGATGTCGTCGCGAACGTGCGCATCGGCGGGGAGGGGCGCGAACTGCTCGCGCACCCCGATGCCGAGCGCGATGGGCTCTTCGACCTCTGGATCTCGGGCGGCCGCGTGGTCGACATCGCGCCGGCGGGAAACCTGCGTCGGCGCGGCACCGTGCTCGACGCGGAGGACGCCTGGGCGATCCCCGGCCTGCGCGATCACCACGTGCATGCGCTGCAGGCCGCACTGTTCCTGGATCGTCCCACCGTTGCTCCGGCGATCGGCGCCGCGGAGGCGCTGCGGATCGCGGCCGGTGCGGCGCCGGAGGCCGACGGGCGCCGGGTGCTCGTGGGCATGCGCCACGCGTTCTGGCACGACGCTCCCGCCCTCGCGAGTCTCGACGATGCGACCGGGCGCACGCCGACGTACCTCGTCAACGGCGACCTGCATTCGGTCTGGATGAACAGCGCGGCGTTCGCACGCGAGGGCATCGCCCCGGATCCGTCGGGCCTCGTGCGCGAACAGGCGGCGTTCGACGTGTGCAATGCCCTTCACGACGTCGACGTCGCGGTCGCCGACGGCGCGCTCGAGCGCATGGCGGCGCGGGCCGCCGCGCGGGGCCTCGTGGGGATCAGCGATCTCGAGATGGGGTGGCAGACCGACGCGTGGCGTCGTCGCGCGGACGCAGGATGGGACCTCCTGCGGGTCGCGTCCGGAATCTATCCGCAGCACCTGGCTCGCGCGATCGTGCAGGGGCTCGAGACGGGAGACGCGCTGGACAGCACGGGTCTCATCACCGTCGGCGCCGTGAAGATCGTGAGCGACGGATCCCTCGGCACCCGCACCGCCGCGACCAGCGCCCCGTACCGCGGCGGCGGGCGCGGGGCGATGAACCTCGGACGAGACGAGAGCGTCGAGACGATCACACGGGCCGCCGGTGCGGGACTCGCGTCGACCGTGCACGCGATCGGCGATGTCGCGGTGACAGCCGCCCTCGACGCGTTCGCGCTCGCGGAGGTTCCGGGGCGCATCGAGCATGCGCAGCTCGTCGCGGCCAGCGATGTGCCGCGGTTCGCTCGGCTCGGGGTCGAGGCAAGCGTGCAGCCGCAGCATGCGCTCGACGACCGCGAACTGACCGATGCGCTGTGGGCGGACCAGCAGGCGACGCCCTATCCGCTCCGCGCGCTCGGCGACGCGGGCGCGAACCTGCTCTTCGGATCCGACGCGCCGGTGTCCACGCTGGATCCGTGGGTGCAGATCGCGGCTGCCGTGGCGCGCACCGACGACGGGCGCGCGGCATGGCGCCCCGAGCAGGCCGTGGACGCGCGCACGGCGCTCGCGGCCTCGACAGCGGGCGGCTCGGCACATCCTCACGTGATCGAACCCGGCGCGATCGCCGACCTCGCGATCATTGCGGAGGATCCGCTCGCCGCGGCGCCCGACGAGCTGCGTGCGATGCCGGTGCACGCGACCCTACTCGCAGGCCGCGTGACGCACCTCGCCTGACCCCCTGCCCATACCGTGTCCCATTTGAGGAGGGAGCGGGCATGACAACGGCCCCGGCGTCCGAAGACGCCGGGGCCGTTGAGGCAGCATCACTCCGCGAGGTGCGAGAAGAGGAACCAGCGGTCCTTCTCGATGCCCGCCTTGATGCTGATGACGACGTCCTGGCTCGTGAGGTCGGTCTCATCGAGGCCCTCGATCGCCGCATCAAGGTCGGCGATCACGGCGTCCATGTCGGAGACGATGCCCTTGATGACATCGGCCGACTGCGCGAAGCCCGCAGGGGCGCCGGTGGCGGAGACCTTCTCGGCGACGCGCTGAACGCGGGCGTCGAGGGGCAGCCCCAGGGCGACGATGCGCTCGGCGGCCTCGTCAGCCCAGTCGCCGGCGTGGGCCACGACGGTGTCGAGGAACTCGTGCACACCGATGAAGTTCGCGCCGCGCACGTGCCAGTGCGCCTGCTTGCCGTTGACGGTCAGCGCCTGAAGGCCGAGCACGACGGGGGAGAGGAACTGCGACGTGCTCGACGCAGCGGTTGCGGTGGAAGCGGTGGTTGCGACGGTGGTGGTCATCGTGATCCCCAATCTGTTGGTCTGTGCGGGAGGGTCGCCCCTGCAAGGTAGTAACAAAGCTACTCCGAAAAATATGCCGCGCAAGCAAGGTGAGGCTGGGCTGAAACACGCCGTGATCTGGTAAAAGGTAGCCTTGCCTAAGTCAATTGCGGGCCCGGTTCCGACGTGCGCGGTAGGCTCGCCGACATGACGATCTCCCGCGACGCGACGATCCGATCGCTGCCCGGGGCCGAGCCGGCTCTCGACCATGACGTCTTCGTCGCCGAAGGGGCACGGATCATCGGGGCTGTCACACTGGGGCCGCGGGCGAGCGTGTGGTGCAACGCCGTGCTGCGCGCCGATGTCGCATCGATCACGATCGGCCGCGACAGCAACGTGCAGGACAACGTCTCGGTGCACGTCGACTCGCGCCATCCCGCCGTGCTCGGCGAGGCCGTCTCGGTGGGGCACAACGCGGTGGTGCACGGCTGTGAGATCGGCGACGGATCGCTCATCGGCATGAATGCGACGGTGCTCTCGGGCGCGATCATCGGAGAGGCATGCCTCATCGCGGCCGGATCCGTCGTGCTGGAGGGAACCGTCGTGCCGCCGCGCTCGCTCGTCGCGGGCGTGCCCGCGAAGGTGCGGCGCGCGCTGACAGACGACGAAGTTGTGGGGATCCGCGCCAATGCGGAGCGCTACCTCGGATACTCCCGCACGCATGCGCAGTCGATGTGACGCGCCCGGGAAGCCTCGGTTCTCGTGCGGCGCGTCGGATCCGTTAGACTCTGTGCGTCCGGGGATGTAGCTCAATGGTAGAGCCCCAGTCTTCCAAACTGGTCACGCGAGTTCGATTCTCGTCATCCCCTCGTTATCCCGATGGGCGGCTTCGGCCGCCCATCGGTCGTTTACCGGGGTGTGCATCGGCCGGGGATTGATCGGATAGACTCCTCTAGGCCGTTTCGTGTTCCCACCGCGTGGAACCTGCGGGGCGTAGCTCAGCTTGGTAGAGCGCCCGCTTTGGGAGCGGGAGGTCGCAGGTTCGAATCCTGTCGCCCCGACGTCGGCCCCCCAGACCTCAGCCCGTGGCGTAGCTCGTCGTGGGTAACGCAACAAGGAGAAGCGAACCAACATGGTGAACACCACCGTTGAGAAGCTGAGCCCCACCCGGGTCAAGCTGCACATCACGGTCACGCCGGATGAACTGAAGCCGAGCATCGACCACGCCTACTCGCACATCGCGAAGGACGTCGAGATCCCGGGCTTCCGCAAGGGCAAGGTTCCGGCTCCGATCATCGACCAGCGCATCGGCCGCGGCGCTGTGATCGAGCACGCCGTCAATGACGGGCTCGACCGCTTCTTCCGCGAGGCCGTCGCGGAGAACGAGCTTCAGGTGCTCGGCCAGCCGCAGGCCGACATCACGGCTTGGCCGGCCGAGAAGGACTTCACCGGCGATCTCGAGGTCGACATCGAGGTCGATGTCGTGCCCGAGTTCGAGGTTCCCGACCTCGAAGGCCTGAAGGTCACGGTCGACCCGATCGAGGTCGACGACGAGGCCATCGATCACGAGCTCGAGGCGCTGCGTGCGCGGTTCGGCACGCTCGTCCCCGTCGACCGTCCCGCGTCGAAGGGCGACTTCGTCGAGCTCGACCTCATCGCGACGATCGATGATGCCGAGGTCGACCGCGCCGAGGGCGTGTCGTACGAGATCGGCTCGGGCCAGCTGCTCGAGGGCACGGACGAGGCGATCGACTCGCTCACCGCTGGCGAGGACACGACGTTCCGCACCACGCTCGTCGGCGGCGACCACGCCGGCGAGGAGGCCGAGGTCAAGATCACGGTCAAGGTCGTCAAGGAGCGCGAGCTCCCCGAGGCCGACGACGACTTCGCTCAGATGGCGAGCGAGTTCGACACGATCGCCGAGCTCCGCGAGTCGCTCGCGGGCCAGGCGAAGGAGAAGGGCGCGTTCGCTCAGGGATCCGCGGCGCGCGACAAGCTCGTCGAGCAGCTCCTCGAGGCCGTGGAGCTTCCCGTTCCCCAGAGCCTGATCGATGACGAGGTGCACCGTCACCTCGAGCAGGAGAACCGCCTCGAGGACGACGAGCACCGGGCCGAGGTGGTCGAGGCGAGCGAGAAGCAGTTCCGCACGCAGCTGCTGTTCGACCGCATTGCGAAGGACCTCGAGGTTCAGGTCTCGCAGGAGGAGTTCACGCAGTACCTCATCCAGGCCTCCGGCCAGTACGGCATGAGCCCGCAGGACTTCATCCAGGCGCTGCAGCAGGGCAACCAGCTGCAGGCGGTCATGGGCGATGTCGCGCGCAACAAGGCGATCGCCGTCGTGCTCGGCAAGGCCGAGGTCGTCGACACCAACGGCGATGCCGTGAACCTCGAGGGCTTCGCGGCCGTCGAGGGCGAGGATGACGAGGACGCCTCCGACGAGGACGCCTCGGAGGAGTCGGCCGACACGGCCGAGTGATCTTCGGATCCGCCTGCTCGAGGGGGTCGTTCGCCGTTCGGCGGACGACCCCCTCGGCGTATGCGCCCGTCTGCCGTATGCCCACGGCGAACACGGGCGAGAGCCGCCCCGGGCGCCGGTAATGTCATATCGACGCCACACCGAATGGAGTGAGAATGCCTGAACCCTTGATGGCACAGAACGTCTTCGACCAGCTGCTGAAGGATCGCATCATCTGGCTGGGCTCGGAGGTTCGTGACGAGAACGCGAACGAGATCTGCGCGAAGATCCTGCTTCTCGCCGCGGAGGACTCGACGAAGGACATCTACCTCTACATCAACTCGCCCGGCGGGTCGATCACCGCGGGCATGGCCATCTACGACACGATGCAGTTCGTGCCGAACGACATCGTGACGGTCGGCATCGGCATGGCCGCCTCGATGGGACAGCTGCTGCTGACGAGCGGCACGAAGGGCAAGCGCTACATCACCCCGAACGCGCGCGTGCTGCTGCACCAGCCGCACGGCGGATTCGGCGGCACCGCGAGCGACATCCAGACGCAGGCCGAGCTCATCGTCTCGATGAAGAACCGCCTGGCCGAGATCACGGCCGCGCAGACCGGCAAGTCCGTCGAGCAGATCAACGAAGACGGAGACCGCGACCACTGGTTCACGGCTGAGGAAGCCCTCGAGTACGGCTTCGTCGACCACATGCGCGAAAGCGCGAGCGACGTCGCCGGCGGCGGCGGCACCGAGCGCGAGTCGAAGTAAGGAAGTCAGATCACGATGCACACTCCGTACACCACCACGCCGCAGGGCTTCCAGACCCCGTCGAGCCGCTACATCCTCCCGCAGTTCGAGGAGCGCACGGCATACGGCATGAAGCGCCAGGACCCGTACAACAAGCTGTTCGAAGATCGTGTGATCTTCCTCGGCGTGCAGGTCGACGATGCATCGGCCGATGACGTGATGGCTCAGCTGCTCGTTCTCGAGAGCCAGGATCCCGATCGCGACATCACGATGTACATCAACTCGCCGGGCGGCTCGTTCACGGCGATGACCGCGATCTACGACACGATGCAGTACGTCTCGCCCGACATCCAGACGGTCGTGCTCGGACAAGCGGCATCGGCGGCTTCCGTGCTGCTCGCGGCGGGCGCGCCGGGCAAGCGTCTCGCGCTGCCCAACGCGCGCGTTCTGATGCACCAGCCCGCCGTCGGCGAATCGGGCCACGGCCAGGCCTCGGACATCGAGATCCAGGCAGCCGAGATCATGCGCATGCGCACGTGGCTGGAGGAGACGATGGCGAAGCTCACGAACCGCACCGCTGAGCAGGTGCACCGCGACATCGACCGCGACAAGATCCTCGGTGCGCCCGAGGCCGTCGAGTACGGCGTCGTGGACCAGGTGCTCACGACCCGCAAGCGCGGCGCGAACGCCTGATCGTTCCGCAGCGCGTCGCGCCCCGTCCGAGCCTTTCGGGCGGGGCGCGACGCGTCGGGACGGATCGGGCGGGCCGCAGCGGTCGGCTTTCCGCCACGCCGTGGACCGTGGAGCTCGGGTGTCAGGGGTTCCGACTAACCTGATAGGACACCGCGACCAGACCTCGAGGGAGTGATCGCATGGCCCGAATCGGCGAGAGCGCCGACCTGTTCAAGTGCTCGTTCTGCGGAAAGAGCCAGAAACAGGTCCAGCAACTGATCGCGGGGCCCGGCGTGTATATCTGCGACGAGTGCGTCGAGCTGTGCAACGAGATCATCGAAGAGCGCATGGCCGAGCAGACGTCCGAGGGCGGTGTGTCCGAGCTCGACCTGCCGAAGCCGCGCGAGATCTACGACTTCCTCGACGAGTACGTCGTCGGTCAGGACCAGGCCAAGAGATCGCTCGCCGTGGCGGTGTACAACCACTACAAGCGCGTGCGCGCGAAGGGCGAGCTGCGCTCGGCCGATGAGACGGCGGAAGACGTCGAGATCTCCAAGAGCAACATCCTGATGCTCGGTCCGACCGGTTCGGGCAAGACCTACCTCGCGCAGACCCTCGCCAAGCGTCTCAATGTGCCGTTCGCGGTGGCCGACGCGACGGCGCTGACCGAGGCGGGCTACGTCGGCGAAGACGTCGAGAACATCATCCTGAAGCTGCTGCAGGCCGCCGATTTCGATGTGCAGCGCGCCGAACAGGGCATCATCTACATCGATGAGATCGACAAGATCGCGCGCAAGGCCGAGAACCCCTCGATCACCCGAGATGTCTCGGGCGAGGGCGTGCAGCAGGCTCTGCTGAAGCTCTTCGAAGGCACGGTCGCGCAGGTGCCGCCGCAGGGCGGCCGCAAGCACCCGCATCAGGAGTTCATCCAGGTCGACACGACGAACGTGCTTTTCATCGTCTCGGGCGCGTTCGCCGGCCTCGACGACATCATTTCGTCGCGCGTCGGCCGCGCGGGAGTGGGCTTCGGAGCGCCATTGCAGTCGAAGCGCGACAACGAGGCGTTCTTCACTGAAGTGCTGCCGCAGGACCTGCACAAGTTCGGGCTGATTCCCGAGTTCATCGGACGCCTGCCCGTGATCGCGACGGTCGAGCCGCTCGATCAGGATGCGCTCGTCGACATCCTCACGGTGCCGCGCAACGCGCTCGTGAAGCAGTTCCAGCGCATGTTCCAGATCGACGGCGTCGACCTCTCGTTCGAAGACGACGCGCTGCGTGCGATCGCCGATCTGGCCTCGCAGCGCAAGACGGGTGCGCGCGGACTGCGCGCGATCCTCGAAGACGTGCTGGGCCCGATCATGTTCGAGATCCCCTCGAACGAAGACGTCGCGCAGGTCGTCGTCACGCGCGCGTCGGTCGAAGACGGCGCGCCGCCGACCGTCGTGTTCCAGGAACGCCGCAAGAGCGCCTGAGGCTCAGTCCTCCAGGTCGAAGGGCTCGCTCGTGACCTCGCCCGAGGCGCTGATCGCGACCTCCCAGCCGGCGTCGAGCTCGGCGATCGGCCGTCCCTCGAGCCAGGTCAGGGTCCAGTGTGCGGGCTCGTCGATGCGGGCCTCGACCTCGCGGATGGCGGGCACGAGGGCCTCGGGCACCGATGCGGGCGGCTCTCCGCCCGCGGACCAGCGCGTTCCCAGTTGCATGTCTCCTCCAGTTCGACTGTCCTGAACGATGATCGACCTCCGCCGCGTAGAGCTCACCCCACGCGGCGGGGGCCGGATCAGCTCTCAGTCGGCGCGAGCTCGATCGCCGTGACGGCGAGCTCCGGGCCCTCCGTCAGGGTGAGCTCGCTGATGCGGCCGACGGCCTTGAGGTCGGCGACGGCGAGTCGCAGCTGTGACAGCTGCTCGGCCGGCGCCTCGATCGTGGCCGATGCGACGGGCGTGCGCTGCGACGCCTTCGCCTCGGTCTTCGCGCGCCGCACACCGATGAGCGCCTGCGAGGCGGCATCGAGCACGGCGGGATCCCCGGTGGCGCCCGAGGACGTGGGCCAGGCGGCCGCGTGCACGGATCCCTCCTGGAACCAGCTCCACGCCTCCTCGGTCGCGAACGAGATCACGGGGGCGAGCAGGCGCAGCAGCACGCTGAGCGCGGTGCGCAACGCGACGGCGGCGGACGCGCCGGCCGCGCCGCCCTCGTACGCGCGCTCCTTGACGAGCTCGAGGTAGTCGTCGCAGAACGTCCAGAAGAACGACTCCGACACCTCGAGCGCACGGGCATGGTCGAAGTTCTCGAGCGACGCGGTCGCCTGCTCGACGACGCGGTCGAGCTCGGCGAGCATGGCGAGGTCGAGGGGCTCGGTGATCTCGGCGCCCGCGGGTGCCTCGAAGCCGAGCGCGAACTTGGCGGCGTTCAGCACCTTGATCGCCAGGCGGCGGCCGATCTTGATCTGCGTCGGGTTCTGCGGATCGAACGCGGCGTCGGTACCGAGCCGGCTCGATGCGGCCCAGTAGCGCACGGCATCGGATCCGTGCTTGTCGAGGATGTCGGCCGGGGTGACGACGTTGCCCTTCGACTTCGACATCTTCTTGCGGTCGGGGTCGACGATGAAGCCCGAGATGGCGGCGTGGCGCCATGCGGGGCGGTCGTCCTCCAGCACGCTGCGCAGCATGGTCGAGAACAGCCACGTACGGATGATGTCCTGGCCCTGCGGCCGCACGTCGAACGGGGCGACGATGTTCCACAGCTCGTCGTCGCGCTGCCAGCCGCCGGCGAGCTGCGGCGTCAGCGAGGACGTCGCCCAGGTGTCGAGGATGTCGCTCTCGGCTTCGAAGCCCCCCGCCGCGCCGCGCTGTTCCGCGGTGTATCCCGCGGGCACGTCGGTCGTCGGGTCGACCGGCAGCGCCGACGCATCGGGCGTGAGCACGCGCGAGTAGTCGCGGTCGCCGTTCTCGTCGAGGCCGTACCAGATCGGGAACGGCACGCCGAAGAACCGCTGGCGGGAGACGAGCCAGTCGCCCGTGAGCCCGTTCACCCAGTTCTCGTAGCGCACGCGCATGAACTCGGGGTGGAAAGCGACGTCGTTCCCGCGCTCGAGCAGCTTCTGCCGGAGGTCTTCGCCGCGCGCGCCGTTCGTGATGTACCACTGGCGCGTCGAGACGATCTCGAGCGGGCGGTCGCCCTTCTCGAAGAACTTCACGGGGTGCTGGAACGTCTCGCCGACGTTCAGCAGCTCGCCCGATTCCTCGAGCAGCTCCACGACGCGCTTCTGGGCGCTGAACACGGTCTTGCCCGCGAGCTCGGCGTAGGCGGCGAGCCCGGCCTCGGTCGTGATCACGTCGGGCGCGTCGGCCAGCACGCGGCCGTCCTTGCCGATGATCGTGCGGTTCGGCAGGTCGAGCTCGCGCCACCAGATGATGTCGGTCATGTCGCCGAACGTGCAGATCATCGCGATTCCCGAGCCCTTGTCGGGCTGCGCGGCGGTGTGCGCGAGCACGGGCACCTCGACGCCGAAGAGCGGCGTCGTCACGGTCGTGCCGAAGAACGGCTGGTAGCGCTCGTCGTCGGGGTGGGCGACGAGGGCGACGCACGCCGCGAGCAGCTCGGGGCGCGTGGTCTCGATGTGGATGTCGCCGGAGCCGTCGGTCTTGTGGAAGGCGAGCCGGTGGTACGCGGCCGGACGGTCGCGATCCTCGAGCTCGGCCTGCGCGATCGCCGAGCGGAAATCGACGTCCCAGAGCGTGGGAGCCATCGACTGATACGCCTCGCCGCGCGAGAGGTTGTTGAGGAACGCGCGCTGACTCGTGCGGATCGTGTCCTCGGAGATCGTGCGGTAGTTCTGCGACCAGTCGAACGACAGGCCCAGCTGGCGCCACAGCTCCTCGAACTTCGCCTCGTCTTCGAGTGTGAGCTTCTCACAGAGCTCCGTGAAGTTGCGGCGGCTGATCGGCACCTGATCGGCGGCCTTGATGTTCTTCGTCGTGCCCTCGAACGGCGGCGTGAAGTCGGGGTCGTACGCGAGCGTCGGATCGCAGCGCACGCCGTAGTAGTTCTGCACGCGGCGCTCGGTCGGCAGGCCGTTGTCGTCCCAGCCGATCGGGTAGAAGACCTGCTTGCCGCGCATGCGCTCGAATCGCGCCTTCACATCGGTGTGCGTGTAGCTGAAGACGTGGCCGATGTGCAGCGAGCCCGACGCCGTCGGCGGGGGAGTGTCGACCGAGAACACGCCCTCTCGGCCGGCGCGCTGCGCGGCCGCGCGATCGAAGCGATATGTGCCGTCGTTCTCCCACGTTTCACCCCACTTCGCCTCGAGTCCTTCGAGCTTCGGCTTGTC
>DXAM01000154.1 GCA_019117025.1 Candidatus Microbacterium stercoravium
ACGCCGGCCGCGACGGCCCCGACCGACAGCGCCACGATGGGCCCGGCCAGCGCGCTGCCGGAGATGGCGAACTGCGCAATGGCGCTGATCCCAAGGCCCGGCACCAGGTATGCCACGAGGCCGTTGCGCCAGCCGTGCAGTGACCACACGGTGAACACGAGCGCTGTGAACTCGATGATCGCGGTCGCCGTCCACGGCCACGGCACCCCGGGCGGAACCTCCTGGAGCCGTGCGATGACGCCGGCGGCGGCGAATGCGATGGCGGCGATCACCGGGTTCTTCACCGCGACGATGAGCGCCGCACATCGCGCAGCCGTGAGGAACAGCGCCATCAGCACCGGTGCGCCGTACACCGTCGCCTCCACGGGCGCGGCCACCGCGTACAGGATCGCCGCAAGCGTCGCCGTCGAGGCGTACCAGGTCGCGGTCTGGTGCGCGGCGAACCACCCGCGGATCGCCCGGGGGCGCCGCGGGTGCTTCTGCTTGACCTGTCGTCTCGTCCGCATCACGCCGTCATCCTGCCACGCAGGAGGCGGCGCGGGGATCCCCCCGCAGTGGGAGATCGCCGCCGGTTACTCCGCTGCTGCGAAGCTCGACGTGTCGCCGCAGATGCGTTCGTTGTCCTCGGGAACGGGGTCGATCGCCGCCTGTGCGATCTCCGCCGCGAACTCGGCGACGTTCAGCAGCGTGCCCGCGGCCTCGCGGCGCTGGTCGATCGCGCCCGGGTTGAGGCGGTTGAGCAGAGTCGCCGTGATGGTGCCCTCGATCATGTCGGCCGATACGACGACGAGCTCGATCCCCTTCTCCGCGAGCTCGGGGATGCGCGCGCGCAGCGCGTCCTCCCCGGCCC
Source organism: Candidatus Microbacterium stercoravium (assembly GCA_019117025.1). Classification (GTDB taxonomy): domain Bacteria; phylum Actinomycetota; class Actinomycetes; order Actinomycetales; family Microbacteriaceae; genus Microbacterium; species Microbacterium stercoravium. The sequence goes on from DXAM01000154.1 coordinate 851, forward strand.
GCTTCGACAGCGCGACGGCCTCGTACTCGGGCATCGTCGGCGTCGTGCGGATGAAGTGGGCCTGGTGGCTCGTGACGAACACGACGCGCGATCCGGCGCTCATGAGGGGCAGGGCCGCATCGAGCATGCCGACCTGCGCGTCGCGGTTCAGGCGCATCGCGTAGTCGTCGCCCATGTTCGCCTCCATCCCGCCGGAAGCGTTGAGCACGAGGATGTCGAGCCCGCCGAAGACGTCCTTCGTCGCGCCGAGCATCGACGCGACCGAGTCGGCATCGGTGAGGTCGGCGCCGACGACGAGCGTCTGAGCGCCGTAGTCCTCGTTGAGCTTCGCGGCGAGCTTCTCCGCGCGGGGCGCCTTGTTGCGGAAGTTGATCACGACGTTCGCACCGGCGGCGGCGAGGAACGTCGCCGTATCGGCACCGACGCCGCGAGAGGATCCTGTGACGAGGGCCGTCTTGCCGTCGAGCGTTCCAGCGGGTATCGGGTTCGACACGGGTGACTCCTGAGGTCGTGCGAGTGGGTGCCTGACGAACTTTACCGCCCCGCGTGCCGCATGAACGTGAGTGATACGTTCGCGGCATGGCGATCCACCCGTATCTCGTCGGCGCTCCGACCCCGCGGATCCTCGCCCATCGCGGGCTCGTCACCGCCGAGATGCGGGCCGAGGGCATCGCCGAGAACACGATCGCCGCGTTCGCCGCCGCGCACGCGGCCGGCGCGACATTCATCGAGTCCGATTGCCACCTGACGAAGGACGGCGAGGTCGTGCTCTTCCACGATGACCGCCTCGACCGCATCGCCGGGATCCGCCGCGCGATCGCCGACGTCACCCTGGCCGAGCTCGAGTCGATCATGTCGACGCGCGGCGGGCTCGCCACGCTCGAACAGGCCGTCACGGGGTTCCCGGAGACGCGCTTCAACATCGATGTGAAGGCGGACGGCGCGGCCGAGCGCGCGGGCGCGATCGTCGCCGCGCACGCCGATCGCGTGCTCCTGACGAGCTTCTCCGATGCGCGCCGTCGCATCGCACTCCGTGCCGCGCGCGACGCCGGCGCATCCCCGGCGACGTCGCCGGGACGCACGACGATCGTCGGGCTGCTGGTGGTCTCGACGCTCCTTCCGATCCCCCGGCTGCTGCGCCGCATCCTGCGCGGCGTCGATGCGCTGCAGATCCCCGAGAAGCAGGGGCGGATCAGGGTGCTCACGCCACGCTTGCTCGCCGCCGCGCACCGCGCCGGCGTCGAGGTGCACGTGTGGACCGTGAACGACGAACGCGACATGCGCCGGCTCGTGGATCTCGGCGTCGACGGCATCGTGACCGACCGCGCCGATCGGGCGCTCGCGCACTTCGCCGGCTGACTTCGTGCGGCCCCGTTGACCCGCCCCGGCGAACGCGCTAGCTTGCGCGGAAGGACGCCGATCCGGCGGCACGGCCGGATGGACTGTACATCCGCTGGGAAAGCCCCACGCGGAGCGAGGTTTCGGATGATCCGCCCAGCGCGGTTCGTTAGACCTGAGAACTGACGAGAGGACACGAATATGGCAGATCGTAGCCTGCGCGGTATCCGACTCGGCGCCCAGAGCCTTCAGAGCGAAGAGGGCGTCGTGTTCATGGAGCGCAAGGAGCACACGTACCTCTGCGGTACGTGCAGTCGCGAGACCACGCTGATGTTCGCGGCCGACGCCGAGCCGCCGGCCGCCTGGGAATGCCGCACGTGCGGTGCCGAGGCGATCCTGCAGACGCCTGAGGGCCTCGCAGAGGTCGACCGATCGGGCGAGAAGGTCGCCCGCACCCACTGGGACATGCTTCTCGAGCGCCGCTCGGTCGAGGAGCTCGAGGAACTGCTAGCCGACCGACTCGCGTTCATTCGCGACCGTCGCGGCGAGGGACAGGACCCGACCAAGGAGAAGAAGAACAAGAAGACGGCGTAACGCCCTCTAAGCTGGGCACATGACGAATGCACCCCAGCGCGCCATTGGCATCGACATCGGCGGTACCGGCATGAAGGCCGGTATCGTCGATCTTCGTGAGGGCACCCTCGTGAGCGAACGGGTTCGCATCCCGACGCCCGACGGCGCCACACCTCCCGACGTCCTCGCGACGGCGAAGCAGCTCGTCGAGCGGCTCGGTCCCGAAGGCGAAGACCTCCCGGTCGGTGTCTGCTTCCCCGCCGTCGTCAAGGACGGCATCACGCTCTCGGCCGCGAACGTCTCCGAGGAGTGGATCGGCCTCAACGCCGACGAGCGCTTCGGCGAGGCGCTCGGTCGCGACATCCGATTCGTCAACGACGCCGACGCCGCCGGACTCGCCGAGCTGAAATTCGGCGCGGCGCGCGACCAGGCGGGCTTCACGATCATGACCACGCTCGGCACCGGCATCGGGTCGGCGTTCCTGTTCGATGGCAAGCTCGTGCCGAACAGCGAGCTCGGTCACCTCGAGCACGAGGGTGAGAGCATCGAGCGCTGGGCATCGGCATCGGCGCGCGAGCGCGACGACATCTCGTGGAAGAAGTGGGCCGGTCGGCTCCAGCACTTCTACGAGCACATCGAGGCGGTCTTCTCGCCCGATCTGATCATCGTCGGCGGCGGCGTGTCGAAGAACCCCGAGAAGTTCCTGCCGATGATCGAGACCCGCGCGCCGATCGTGACGGCCGTGCACCGCAATAACGCCGGCATCATCGGCGCCGCGAGCCTCATCCTCGGGTGAGATCGGCGGGCCGACTCCGTTCCAGGGGTCGGCCCGCACACCGCGCGCCGGCTCACTGAGCCTCGTCGCCTTCGTCCGGATCCGCCCATCGCAGAGACGCGAGCGGCTGGCGCACGGGTCGTTCATCGCGCGCGGCGTCATCCGCACGGGGCTCCTCTTCCTCGACCATGACGCCGGCATCGGTGAGCACGGCCGCGCGCGCCAGTGCCTCCGGCACGGGCAAGCGGCAGATCGTCCCGGCCCCGAGCGACTCCGAGGCGTCCGATGCGATCCACGGCGGCGCATCGAGCGCGAGCAGCCCGGCGCCGCCATCCGGTGTGCCGTCATCGAGCATGCGCCCGTCGAGCAGCAGCGTGTCGACGCGCGCCTGCTGCAGCGCCGCTGTGACCTCGTCGATGCCCTCCGCTCCCCCGCTGCCGCTGTCCTCCGCGGCGCGGTCGCGGATCCGCTCGATCCGGTCTCGCACATGGTGCTCGACGGCCTGAGCGATCGCCTCGTCGACGTCGGTGAGGTCGGCGCCGTCGGCCTGCGCGTGCACGTCGATGTCGACGACCAGCTCGCGCTCGGCGCTGCCCAGCGCGTCCACCAGCAGCTGTCGCGCGCGCACATCGCCCGCGACCGCCACGAACGCGGGGTGCTCCTCGCGGATCAGTTCGCTGACGGCCGCCGCGACGTCGGTCTGATTCCGCTTCCAGGTGTTCTCGGCGGATCGTTGGAAGTTGGCGTGCGACCACCCGCCCGCCTGCACCTTCGTCATGTCGTCGGAATCGCCCTCGACGCTGGTGTGGGTCAGGGCGCCCCGCGCGGCCTTCTCCAGCCGGATGTCCGCGGCATCGCGACTCGTCTCGACCACGAGGTAGCGCACGGTTCCGGACGCGTGGCGCAGCGCCGGCAGGATCTCCGGGAGCGGGCCGTGTGAGAGGCGCTCGGGCCCGCGGCGGCCATCGGCGAAGCTCTCGTCAAGGGCGATCTCGCCGCCGGTGGCGAAGACGATCCGCGCAGACGGGCTCGGGAGTCCGTTGCGCTGTGCCAGCGCCCGCTCGATCGCCACCGCGTCCTCCGTCGGGGCGCCATCCGCGATGAGCCGGTCGCGGACGGACTTCTCCCGCGCCTCCTCCTCGACCTGCGGAAGCGACCCGCTGCCGTCGACGTAGGCGCTCGTCCAGGCGCCGCCGCGTTCGATGAATTCCTTCAACCGAGCATCGATCGTCATTCTGCGTCCTCCTCGTCTCGTCGTTCTGAACGAGGCTAGGAGGAGAGCGCAGGGGAATCGATCGGGTTGACGGATCCGAATGCAGAGGGTAGACGGCAGGCCTGCGGCGCTTCGGGCCGAGGGCACCTGGTCCGTCAGACAGATATGAACGAATGGGCCGGCCTGTACGCCGGGTTCTGTCTGGGAGACGGATCCCCCTCGACGGCCATCTCTCTCGGCGACACGTTGCCGTGCCGCTCCAGCAACCTACCCGGGAACTCGGCGGGCAGCCTCAGCGTTCCCTGTTGGTCTTGCTCCGGGCGAGGTTTACCCAGCGAGCCGTGTCGCCACGGCCCCTGGTGGTCTCTTACACCACCGTTTCACCCTTACCGGCACGGATGCCGGCGGTCTGCTCTCTGCTGCACTTTCTCGCGGATCTCTCCGGGTGGGTGTTACCCACCGCCCTGCCCTGCGGAGCCCGGACGTTCCTCGGCGCGCTTGCGCGCGACGCGACCGCCCGGCCGACCCATTCGCAAGGGTCGAGTCTACGTCAGTCCCGACTCGGCCGTGCGCACGATGATGCATCCGCACTCGGGGCAGTGCATGACGTCGTCGTCCGCGGCCTTGCGGAGCTGGGCGATGTCGGTGGGCGCGAGCGCCATGTGGCATCCGCCGCACGTGCCGTGCTGGAAGTGGCCGACCGCAGGTCCGCGCGCGGCGAGCCGTTCGTAGAGCGCGACGAGGTCGGAGGGGATCCTGCTCACCACGGCTGCGCGGTCGCGCGTCAGCTGCTGCACCTCGGCGGCGGCCTTCTCGACGGCGGCCTTTCCTCCGACGCTCAGCTCCTGGCCCTCGGCGGTCGTCTGTTCGAGCAGGCGCTGCTGGGCGGCGACCGCTTCGTCGGCGGCCTGCAGCAGTTCCATGAGCTCGAGCTGCTGCGTCTCGAGGCCATCGATGCGCACCGCGAGGGAATCGATCTCGCCCTCGAGCGCACGCGCCTCTCGCGCGACCGCGGTCTTGCCGAGGAGATCGCGGTCGCGCTCCTGACGGGTGCGCGCGACGCTGATATCGCTCTCGACACGGCCGAGCTGCACCTTCAGGTCGTCACGGGCGTTGGTCTTCTCGACGAGCGTACGTCCCTGTTCACCGCGAGTGGCGATGAGCTCCTTCACGCGGGCGGCCTGAGGCGGGTGCTGCCTCGCGTCCTCCGCGCGCTGGAGCTCGATGTCCACTCGGACGAGGTCGAGCAGGGATCGCTGGTCAGACGGCGATGCTTTCACGTGGGTCCTGCCGGGATCGAACCGACGACCACCTGGGTGTAAACCAGGTGCTCTACCAGCTGAGCTAAAGACCCGTTGCACAGAGTCTACGCGGTTCGGGGGGCCGCTTTGCACTCCATGCCTCTGAGTGCCGATAGGCTGGGACCATCCGTGTGCGCCGACCCGACCACCGCTCGCTTCCACGCACACCTCGATCCGCAATCCGGGCACGATCTGCCCGCACGACGAAAGGTCACATCGTGGCAGTTCACGATCAGGATCCGTACTCGCAGGGCGCTGTTGACAGCGACCCGGAAGAGACTGCCGAATGGCAGGAGTCCCTGGATCAGCTCATCGAAGCGAAGGGATCGCAGCGCGGCCGTGAGGTCATGCTGAGTCTGCTCTCCCGCTCGAAGGAGCGTCATCTCGGCGTGCCGATGGTTCCGACCACCGACTACGTCAACACCATCTCCACGGGCGACGAGCCCGACTTCCCCGGTGACGAGGAGCTCGAGCGCCGCTACCGCCGGTGGATCCGCTGGAACGCGGCGGTCACCGTGCACCGCGCGCAGCGCCCCGGCATCGGCGTCGGCGGCCACATCTCGACCTACGCCTCGGCGGCCGCCCTCTACGAGGTCGGCCACAACCACTTCTTCCGCGGTCAGGACGACGCCGTCGGCGGCGACCAGATCTTCTACCAGGGCCACGCCTCCCCCGGCATGTACGCCCGCGCCTACCTCGAGGGCCGCCTGACCGAGCAGCAGCTCGATGGGTTCCGCCAGGAGAAGTCGGCCGCGCCGCACGGCCTGCCGTCCTACCCGCATCCCCGGATGATGGAGGACTTCTGGCAGTTCCCGACCGTGTCGATGGGCCTCGGGCCGATCAACGCCATCTACCAGGCGATGACGAACAAGTACCTCGAGGCGCGCGGCATCAAGCCCGTCGCCGACTCGCACGTCTGGGCGTTCCTGGGCGACGGCGAGATGGACGAGGTCGAGTCGCGCGGTCAGCTCCAGGTCGCCGCCAACGAGGGTCTCGACAACCTCACCTTCGTGATCAACTGCAACCTGCAGCGCCTCGACGGACCGGTGCGCGGCAATGGCAAGATCATCCAGGAGCTCGAGAGCTACTTCCGCGGCGCGGGCTGGAACGTCATCAAGGTCATCTGGGGCCGCGGCTGGGACGATCTGCTCGCCCGCGACACCGACGGCGCGCTGCTCAACATCATGAACACGACGCCCGACGGCGACTACCAGACCTTCAAGACGGAAGACGGCGCGTTCGTTCGCGAGCACTTCTTCGGCCGCGACCCCCGTGCCCTGAAGCTCGTCGAGAACTACACCGATGAAGAGGTCTGGGCCCTGCAGCGCGGCGGCCACGACTACCGCAAGGTGTACGCCGCGTACAAGGCCGCCATGGAGCACAAGGGGCAGCCGACCGTCATCCTCGCGAAGACCATCAAGGGCTACGGCCTCGGTCCGCACTTCGAGGGCCGCAACGCGACCCACCAGATGAAGAAGATGACGCTGGACGACCTCAAACTGTTCCGCGACACGATGCAGATCCCCGTCACCGACAAGCAGCTCGAGGACGACCCCTACCGCCCGCCGTACTACCACCCGGGCGAGAAGGACGAGACGATCGAGTACATGCTCGACCGCCGTCACGAGCTCGGCGGCTTCCTGCCCGAGCGCCGCGTCACGAACGTGCCCCTGACCCTCCCGGAGGACAAGGACTACGCGCTGCCCAAGAAGGGCTCGGGCAACCAGGAGGTCGCCACGACGATGGCCTTCGTGCGCATGCTGAAGGACCTCATGCGGGTGAAGGGCTTCGGCAACCGCATCGTGCCGATCATCCCGGACGAGGCCCGCACGTTCGGCATGGACTCGTACTTCCCGTCGGCGAAGATCTACAACCACAACGGTCAGAACTACCTGTCTGTCGACCGTGACCTGCTGCTCGCCTACAAGGAGAGCCCCGAGGGTCAGATCATGCACGTCGGCATCAACGAGGCCGGCGCCACGGCGGCGCTCACCGCGACGGGAACGAGCTATTCGACCCACGGCGAAGTGCTGATCCCGGTCTACATCTTCTACTCGATGTTCGGCTTCCAGCGCACGGGCGATGCGTTCTGGGCCGCGGGCGATCAGATGGTGCGCGGCTTCGTGATCGGCGCCACCGCCGGCCGCACGACGCTCACCGGTGAAGGCACGCAGCACATGGACGGCCACTCGCCGCTGCTCGCCTCGACCAACGACGCCGTGATCAGCTACGACCCGGCGTTCGGCTACGAGGTCGCACACATCGTGCAGTCGGGCATCGAGCGCATGTACGGCGGCGAGCACGCCGACCCGAACGTCATGTACTACCTCACGGTGTACAACGAGCCGTTCAAGCAGCCCAAGGAGCCCGAGAACGTGGACGTCGACGGCATCGTGCGCGGCATCCACCGCGTCGCCGAAGGATCCGGTTCGGGCCACCGCGTGCAGCTGCTCGCCTCGGGCGTCGGTGTGCCGTGGGCGTACGAGGCGCAGGAGCTCCTCGCGAACGACTGGGGCGTATCGGCCGATGTCTGGTCGGTCACGAGCTGGAACGAGCTGCGCCGCGACGGCCTCGCCGCCGATGAGCACAACTTCCTCTCGCCCGAGGAGGAGCCGCGCGAGGCCTACGTCACGCAGAAGCTCAAGCACGCCGAGGGACAGCCCTTCGTCGCGACGAGCGACTTCATGCACGCCGTGCAGGACCAGATCCGTCCCTGGGTCCCGGGCCCCTACGGCACGCTCGGCGCTGACGGCTTCGGCTTCAGCGACACGCGTCAGGCCGCTCGCCGGTTCTTCAAGATCGACGGCGCCTCGATGGCCGTCAAGGCGCTGCAGATGCTCGCCGAGCAGGGCAAGGTCGAGCGGTCGGTCGTCGCCCAGGCGATCGAGAAGTACCGTCTGCACGACGTCCTCGCCGGCACCTCCGGCAACGGCGGCGGCGACGCCTGATCAACGACCGCATGTGATCATGGGCGGGGCTCTCCTGGGAGACCCGCCCATGATCTGCGGCAAGGGAGCGATATGAGCGACAGTTCGCGCGCGACGATGGACAAGCAGGAGACGCTGTCGTGGTTGCGCCGGATCTCCGGCGACATCTCGACCGCCACGCTCCGACGACTCGAGGATTCCCTCCCCTGGTACTCCGAGATGCCCCCGGGGCGGCGCTCCGCCGTCGGCCTCGTGGCTCAGGCGGGGATCACCTCGTTCATCGAGTGGTATGAAGATCCGTCCGGCGCGCCGACCATCGCCGCCGACATCTTCGCCGCCGCTCCGCGCGAGCTGCTGCGCAGCGTGAGCCTGCAGCAGACCCTGCAGCTCGTGCGCGTCACCGTCGATGTCACCGAGGAGAAGGTGGCCGGGCGCGGGGATCACCTGCGCGAGGCGATCCTCCTCTACTCGCGCGAGGTGGCCTTCACCGCCGCCGACGTCTACGCCCGCGCGGCCGAGTCCCGTGGGCTGTGGGACGCGCGGCTCGAAGCGCTGGTCGTCGACACGATCCTCACGGGCGAGACCGACGACGAGCTGCCGAGCCGCATCGCGGCCCTCGGCTGGCACGGCCACGGCGAGGTGAGCGTGCTCGTCGGCACGACGCCGTCGATGTTCGACGTCGACCAGGTGCGGCGCCGCGCCCGCAAGCTCGGCGTCGACGTGCTGATCGGCGTACAGGGGTCGCGCCTCGTGCTCGTGCTCGGCCGCGCCGACGAGCCGACGCCGGATCGAACCGGCGACGAAGCGCAGCTGAGCTTCCTCGACATCGCCGGCAGCCTCGAGCCCTTCTTCGGGGCGGGGCACCTGGTGCTCGGCCCGACGATGGACGCGTTGGTCGACGCATCGCGCAGCGCCCGCGCGGCGCTCGCGGGCTTCGCCGTCGCCGCCAGCTGGCGCGGCGCGCCGCGGCCCGTCGAGGCGGACGATCTGCTGCCCGAGCGGGCCCTCGCGGGCGACGGCGTCGCCAAGCACACGCTCGTCGAGCGCATCTACCGACCGCTCGAGGGGCACTCCACCGACCTCGTGACCACGCTGTGGAGCTACCTCGACAACGGGCGCTCGCTCGAGGCCACGGCGCGCGAGCTCTTCGTGCACCCCAACACCGTCCGGTACCGCCTGAAGCGCGTCACCGACGTGATCGGATGGGACGCGACCGGCCCGCGCGAAGCGCTCATCCTGCAGACGGCGCTGATCCTCGGCTCCATCGGATCCTCCGAGCATGCGCGCCGGCGCCAGGCCGCTCGGCGCGCCGAACGCCACTAGGGCGCACTGTGGCTCCCGCACAACGATGATGATGATTCTTGTGCGGGTGTCGCCATCACCTCACCCCACACGGACGGAAGAATAGATCGAGTGATTGTCGCCGCTTTCCCCGGACAGGGGTCGCAGACCCCCGGTTTCCTCGCCCCCTGGCTCGAGCTCGACGGTGCGCGTGAGCGCCTCGAGCGCTACTCGGCGGCCGCCGACGTCGACCTCATCGCCGCCGGCACCGAATGGGACGCCGACCGCATCCGCGACACATCCGTCGCGCAGCCGCTGATCGTCGCGGCGAGCATCCTCTCGTGGCAGTCGCTCACCGACGATGAGCGCGCCGCCTTCGGCAGCATCGCCGGCCATTCCGTGGGCGAGATCGCGGCGCTCGTGGCCGCGGGCGTGATCAGCGACATCGACGGCATGCGGCTCGTCGGCGCGCGCGGACGCGCCATGGCTCAGGCCGCGGCCGAGGCCGACACGGGCATGAGCGCCGTCGTCGGCGGCAAGGAGCCCGACGTGCTCGCGGCCATCGAAGCCGCGGGGCTGCAGCCGGCGAACTTCAACGGCGGCGGCCAGATCGTCGCCGCCGGCGACAGGGCCGGGCTGCAGACGCTCTCGGAGAACGCTCCGCGCGGCACGCGCGTGATCGCGCTGCAGGTCGCGGGCGCATTCCACACGCGGTACATGGCTCCCGCGGCGCACGCCCTGCAGGCGGCCGTCGACGCGATCGACCAGGTCGCCCGTCCCACCGTCGACCTCTGGACGAACAGCGACGGCTCCCTCGTCGACGACGGCACGCGCGCGCTCGAGCTGATCGTGCACCAGGTGCAGCACCCCGTGCGCTGGGATCTCTGCATGGCTGGCTTCGCCGACCGGGGCATCACTGCTCTGATCGAGTTCAGCCCCGCCGGCGCCCTCGTCGGTCTGGCGAAGCGCGGCCTGCGCGGAACGCCGACCGCCGCCCTCTCCTCCCCCGACGACCTGGCCGCAGCGCGCGACCTGCTCGCCGAATCCGCCTCCTGATCGTCGGCCGCCGAAGGACCCCATGAACGTCACCCTCAAGCAAGCCCCCACCACGCCGTACACGCGCATCCTCGCAATGGGCGCGGCGCGCGGTGAGAACGCCGTGCCGAACGACGACATCGTCGGCCCGATCGATTCGAGCGACGAGTGGATCCGTCAGCGCACGGGCATCGTCACGCGCTCGCGCGCCGAGAAGCAGACGACGGCCGTCGATCTGTCGATCGCCGCGGCGAAGGAAGCCGTCGCCGCCTCGGGCGTCGACCCGGCCGAGATCGACCTCGTCATCGTCGCCACGATCAGCAACCCGCGCCAGTCCCCCTCGGTCTCGGCGATCGTCGCGGACGCCATCGGAGCGACGCCCGCCGCCGCCTACGACTCGAACGCCGCGTGCGCCGGGTACTGCTACGGGATCGCGCAGGCCGACGCACTGATCCGCACCGGAGCCGCGCGCTACGCCGTGGTGATCGGGGCCGAGAAGCTCAGCGACATCGTGGATCCGACCGACCGTTCGATCTCGTTCCTGCTCGGCGACGGAGCCGGCGCCGCGGTGATCGGCCCGAGCACCGCACCGGGGATCTCGGTCTCGCAGTGGGGCTCCGACGGTTCGAAGGCCGCCCTCGTCGGGATGAACCACACGCTGGTCGAGTTCCGCGACGGCGAGTCCGAGTGGCCGACGTTGCGCCAGGAGGGCCCGAGCGTCTTCCGCTGGGCGGTGTGGGACATGGCGAAGGTCGCGAAGAAGGCGCTCGACGATGCGGGCGTCCGCCCTGAGGACCTCGCGGCGTTCGTTCCCCACCAGGCGAACGGCCGGATCATCGACGAGTTCGCGAAGCAGCTCGGCCTCCCCGACACGGTGAAGATCGCGCGCGACATCGAGACGACGGGAAACACGTCGGCCGCCTCGATCCCCCTGGCCACGCACCGCCTGCTTCAGGAGAACCCCGAACTGTCGGGCGGTCTGTCGCTGCAGATCGGCTTCGGCGCCGGCCTCGTCTACGCGGCGCAGGTCGTCGTCCTCCCCTGAATCCGCTCACGTCGCCATAGACTTGTGGCGGTTTCCCGAGCCAACCGACCAATCCAGCCATAATCAAGGAGAAATCACATGGCACTCAGCACCGAAGAGGTCCTCGCAGGTCTCGCAGAGCTCATCACCGACGAGACCGGAATCGATGCCGGCGAGGTCGCGCTCGAGAAGTCGTTCACCGACGACCTCGACATCGACTCGATCTCGATGATGACGATCGTCGTCAACGCCGAGGAGAAGTTCGGCGTCACGATCCCCGACGACGAGGTCAAGAACCTCAAGACGGTCAAGGACGCGGTCGACTTCATCACGGCTGGCGCCGAGTGACCCCCTGGGGCGCCGCGCTGATCCGCGGCGCCCCGTCCCATCGCAGTACCTCGGAGCAAGGGAACCCCGAATGACCAAGCGCATCGTCGTGACCGGACTGGGAGCGACATCCGCCCTCGGCGGCACCGTCGCCGACAACTGGAAGAACCTTCTGGACGGCGTATCGGGCGTACGCCCGCTCGAACACGAATGGGTCGAGCAGTACAGCCTCCCCGTGACCTTCGCTGCCGAGGCGACGGTGCGTCCGGAGACGATCCTCGACCGCCCCACCGCGAAGCGCCTCGACGTCTCGACGCAGTTCGCCCTCATCGCCGCTCTCGAGGCCTGGGCCGACGCGGGCGCGCCCGACGTCGACCCCGAGCGCCTCGGCGTCGACTTCGCCACCGGCATCGGCGGCGTGTGGACGCTGCTGAACGCGTGGGACACGCTGCGCGAGAAGGGCCCCCGACGCGTCATGCCCATGACCGTCCCGATGCTCATGCCGAACGCCTCGGCCGGCTTCCTCTCGCTGCACTTCGGCGCCCGCGCGTTCGCGCGCACCGTCGCATCCGCCTGCGCCTCGAGCGTCGAGTCGCTCGACAGCGCCTACCATCACCTTCAGTCGGGCGACGCCGACATCGTGATCGCCGGCGGCGCCGAGTCGGCGATCCACCCGATCACCGTGGCCTCGTTCAGCTCCATGCAGGCCCTCTCGCGCCGCAACGATTCACCCGCGACCGCCTCGCGCCCCTGGGACGTCGATCGCGACGGCTTCGTCATGGGCGAGGGCGCGGCCGTGCTGATCCTCGAGACCGAGGAGCACGCGCTGGCCCGCGGCGCGAAGATCTACGCCGAGCTCGCGGGCACCGCGACGACGGCCGACTCGTACCACATCACCGCCAACGACCCGTCGGGCGCCGGCGCCGCGCGCGCCGTGCGACACGCCCTCCAGACGGCCGGACGCACCCCCGACGAGGTCACGCACATCAATGCGCACGCGACGTCGACGCCGGTCGGCGACCCCGCCGAGTACACGGCGCTCCATTCGGTCTTCGGCGATCGCGTGCGCGAGATCCCCGCGAGCGCGACGAAGTCGTCGACCGGTCACCTCCTGGGCGGCACGGGAGCGATCGAGTCGGTGTACACGGTGCTCGCGATCCGCGAGCACGTCGCTCCCCCGACGATCAACCTGCAGAACCAGGATCCCGACATCCCGTTCCTCGCATCGAACACGACGCAGCCGCTCGCCGATGGCCCGCAGCTCGCGATCAGCAACTCGTTCGGATTCGGCGGGCACAACGCCGTCGCGGCCTTCGCCACCTACGACGGCTGATCCGCGACGACGCACACGCATGAACGCGGCCCCCAGAGTATTCTCCGGGGGCCGCGTTGGTCTGTGAGGTCAGCCGACCTGGTGCAGCCAGACGATGGGCGCGTCATCGCCCGCCGCGCGGAAAACCTCGAGCTCGCGGTCCCACGCCGTGCCGAGCGCGATGTCGAGCTCGCGGCGCATGTCGAGCGGATCCAAGTGATCCATCGCCGCGCGCACGCGCTCTTCGGACACCGTGATGCTGCCGGACGCGTCGATATGGGAGTGGTGCACGCCGAGGTCGGGGGTGTGCATCCAGCGGCCGCCGAGCGACGCCGATGTCGGGTCCTCGGTGACCTCGAAGCGCAGGTGCTCCCAGCCCCGGATGGCCGACGCGATCACGGCGCCCGTGCCGGCGAAGCCGTCCCACGAGAACTCCGCGCGTCGCGCGCCGTGGAGGGCGGGCTGGTCCTGCCAGGAGAAGTTGACGGCGCGGCCGATCGAGCGGCCGACGGCCCACTCGAGGTGGGGGCACAGCGCTTTCGGCGCTGAGTGGATGAAGACCACTCCGCGCGCACGTGGTGTCGCCATGATCTCTCCGTTTCGTCAGGTGCGGCTTCCCCTCCGAACCTGAACGGCGATCGACGTGGCGATCAAACTTTTCGGCTGTGCACTCATTCTGACCCACGAACCCGATATTCACAAGGTGCGCGGGGACGGCGACGATTCCGGCGAGCCGGAGACGCGGTGGGGCCGGTGGGACTTGAACCCACGGATCGTCGAGTTATGAGCTCGCTGCCTTGACCATCTTGGCTACGGCCCCGCATGGTGAATCCTACCGTTCGGCAGCGCCCGTCCCGGCATCGTCCGGCCCCGCGCTCCCGCGCGCGATCGGGTGCTCCTGACTCTCGCTCATCACCTGCGGATGGCGCTTGGCGAGCAGCACCACGCCGATGGCGGCCGCTCCCCCGGCGATCGTCCAGATGATCATCGTCCAGATCGGCGTGCGCGCGGCCTCGCCGAGCAGCGTTGCACCGATGATCACGGCCACGATCGGGTCCACCACCGTGAGCCCGGCGATCACCAGGTCGGGCGGCCCCGACGCGTACGCGGTCTGCACGAAGTACGCCCCGGCGAGGCCCGCCGCCGCCAGCGCGATGCCGCACGCGATCGTGATGAAGTCGAACGTGCCGTGCTGCACGCGCGTGATGATCACCTTCGCCAGCGTCGCGACGAATCCGTAGAGCACCCCGGCGCCGGTGATGTAGAACAGTGCGCCGGCGCGCGTCTTGAAGATCAGCCAGGCCGCGCCCACGCCGATGAGCACGATCATGAGGATCACGAGCAGCACGAGCAGCTGCGTCTCATCGAGGGGCGATTCGACCGCGTACAGCGCGGCGAACGCCACGAACACGAAGATGCCGCTGAGACAGAGCGCCACGGCCGTCATGGATGCCTTGGTCGGCATGTGTCCGGTGACCTGCGCGTTGATGAGGGTCGTCACCACCAGCGAGATCGCACCGAGCGGCTGCACCACGATGAGGGGCGCGATCGCGAGTGCCGAGAGCTGGCACACGATCGCGGCGACCAGCAGCAGCGTGCCGACGACCCACGAGGGGCGGGACAGCAGCTTCAGCAGGTGGGATGCGCGCAGCCCGCGTTTGCCGGTCGCGCCCGCCAGCGTCTCGACCTTGCGCACCCCGCGGCTCTGGAACTGCGCCCCGAGCGACATGAACACCGCGCCGGCGATCGCGAGCGGGATGCCGAGCAGCAGGCCCGGGTTGTCGAACAGCCCGATGAGGTCGTCAGGCGAGACATCGACGCTCGCTGCAGTAGTTGGTGCCCAGGTCACGTCTTCGAGGGTAATGGTAGTTTCTCGGGGTCCGCCATGGGGCTGGCCGTAGCCTTGGGGTATGGCCATTCTCCCGATCCGCATCTGGGGCGACCCGGTGCTCCACGCTCCCGCAGACCGCGTCGAGACCATCACCGACGAGATCCGCACCCTGGTCGCCGACATGTACGACACCATGGACGCCGCACCCGGCGTCGGGCTCGCCGCCCCGCAGGTGGGTGTCGGTCTGCGCGTATACACGTACACGTATGAGGACGATGAGGGCCGCCCCTGGCGGGGCGAGATCATCAACCCCGAACTGCTCATGACGCCGACGGTTCCGGGCGAGCCCGACGAAGACGAAGAGTCCGAGGGATGTCTGTCCTTCCCCGGCGAGCGGTTTCCGCTGCGCCGCTCCGAGCACGTCGTCGTCACGGGCATCGACATCGAGGGCGAGCCCGTGCGGATCGAGGTCGACGGCTGGCGCGCGCGCATCATGCAGCACGAGTTCGATCACCTCGACGGCGTGGTCTACATCGATCGCATCGCGGAGCGCGATTGGAAGACGGCGCAGAAGATCGTCAAGAAACGCCGCTGGGGCGTCCCCGGTGTGAGCTGGACCCCCGGCGTCGACGACCTCGAGGGCTGACGCGACGCGCCCGACGTCCGTTCGGTTTCGCGTCCCCGTGCCTCGTTTGTTAGGCTGATGGAGTTGCGCGCGACGCGTGACAGAGCATGATCCTCGGTAGCTCAACGGCAGAGCAGCCGGCTGTTAACCGGCAGGTTATTGGTTCGAATCCAATCCGGGGAGCGTTCGAGAAGAACCCCGTCACCTCAGGTGGCGGGGTTCTTCTGCTATGCCTCGATGAAGGCGAGCGAGTCTTCGGCACCGGGCGTAACGATCGGATCCTCGCCCGCGGCGCGCCACGTCACCGGAGCGCCCTGATCGAGCACGATCTGATCGGCATCGATCTCGCGCGCGAACGACGAGTCGTTCGTCACCACGAGAGCGGCCATCCCCCACTCGGCGCGGCGACGTCTGATCGCGTCGCGCACCACGTGCCGCACCTCGACGTCGATGCCCGCAAGCGGTTCATCGGCGATGAGCAGCCGAGGATCCATGACGAGTGCTCGCGCCAGCGCAACGCGCTGGCGCATGCCGGCGCTCAGCTCGTGCGGAAAGCGACCGGCTGCCCCGAGGGGCAGTCGCACCTCGTCGAGCAGCGTCGACACGCGCACCTCGAGGCGCTGCCGGTCGATCCGAGGCTCGCGCGAGACGATCGGCTCGACGATCACGTCGCCGATCGTCATGTCGGGATCGAACGACGGTCCCGCGTCCTGCGCGAGATAGCCGACCCGATAGCTCAGCACGTTGCGCGCACGGCCGGGGTGCCGCGCCGAGATGCCGCAGACCGTCGCGGAACCGCCCACAATGCGCGCATCGGGCGTGCGCAGGCCCGTGAGCACGGTCGCGAGCGATGACTTGCCCGAGCCGGTCGTGCCCGACACGCACAGGGCACCGCCGAAGCGCACGCTCGCGCTCACGCCGTCCACCGCGCGCACGGCGCCCGTGCCGCGCCCTCGTTCCACGCTCAGATCGTCCAGGCGCAGAGCCCACTCGGTCAGCTCCGGAATACGCATCCGACCATCCTGCCCTACTCGCCCGCGATCACGCGGCGCTCCTCGTCGATGTCGCGCAATCGCAGCCGCACGGCGCGCCCCTCCTCCGACTCGGGTGCCACCCGCTGCACCTCGCCGAGCAGCTCGCGCTTGCGCTGATCGAGTTCCCGCACGATGATGCGCCGGCAGAGGTCGTTGGCCGACAGCGCGGCGTGCTCCTCATCCCGCGCGGGGAAGTCGCGCATCAGCACCTCGCCGCCGAGCTGCCGGAGCGCCTGCGGCAGCTGATCGATCGCGGCCTGTCCCCATCCGGGGCGTGTGCGGTCGACGGCCGAGATCGCCCGGCGCAGCACGTCGAGCGCCGGCGTGCGGAACTGCGCCTCGAGCGCGCGGTGCATCAGCGTGGGCTCGATCCGATGCCCGTACTGCAGGATCCCCGTGAGCGCATCGCGCTCCACCGCAACGTCGGTGGTGCGCGGCAGCGACGCGAGCGTCGTGGCCGGGGCGGCAGTCACCGGTGCCGGCTGGAACGCCCGATCGTCCTGGCGGGCACCGCCGCGGGCCGCGTTCTCCACCTCGCGGTGCACGTCGGTCGGATCCATGCCGAGTCGCTGCGCGAGCACGCGCTCGTACCCGGGACGGATCAGGCGATCCTTGATCTCGGCCACGATGGGCGCCGCGGCGCGCAGCGCCCCCACGCGCCCTTCCACGCTCGTGAGGGGGAACCCCGCGAGCTTGCGGTCGATCACGAACTCGAACATCGGAGAGCGGTGATCGAGCAGTCCGCGCACCGCGGCATCGCCGCGCTGCAGGCGCAGGTCGCACGGGTCCAGGCCGTCGGGAGCGACTGCCACGAACGTCTGCGCCGAGAAGCGGTCGGCATCGGCGAACGCACGCAGCGCGGCCTTCTGCCCCGCCTCGTCCCCGTCGAAGGTGAAGATGACCTCGCCGGTCGCCGAATCATCGCCCATCACGCGCCGGAGGGTGCGGATGTGCTCGCTGCCGAAGGCTGTGCCGCACGTCGCGACCGCGGTCGTCAGCCCTGCGAGGTGACAGGCCATCACGTCGGTGTACCCCTCGACGACGATGACGCGCTTGGGGTCGCCGCGCGAGATGTCGCGTTTGGCGAGATCGAGGCCGTAGAGCACCTGATTCTTCTTGTAGATCGGCGTCTCGGGCGTGTTGAGGTACTTGGGACCCTGATCGTCGTCGTAGAGCTTGCGCGCGCCGAACCCGATCGTCTGCCCCGTCACATCCCGGATCGGCCACACGATCCGGCCGCGGAAGCGGTCGTACACTCCCCCGCGCTGATTCGTGGAGACGAGCCCGGCCGTCACGAGCTCGTCACGCGTGAAGCCCTCGCCCGTGAGGTGCGTGAGCAGGTGGTCCCAGCCCTTCGGGGCGTATCCGACGCCGAAGTGGCTCGCGGCACCGGGGTCGAAACCGCGTCCGCCGAGGAACGCGCGCGCCGACTCCGCCTCGGGAGTGAGCAGCTGGGTTCGGAAGTACTCCGCCGCGCTCGTGTTCGCGGCGAACAGACGCGCGCGGCCGCTCGTCTCGGGAGCCGGCCCGCCGCCGTCCTCGTAGTGCAGCGGGAACCCGATGCGGGCCGCGACCGCCTCGACCGCCTCCGAGAACGACAGGTGATCCATCTCGCGCAGGAACGTGTAGACGTCGCCCGACTCGCCGCAGCCGAAGCAGTGGTAGAACCCCTGGCTCGGGCGCACGTTGAAGCTGGGGCTCTTCTCGTCGTGGAACGGGCACAGCCCCTTCATCGAGCCGATGCCGGCCGACTTCAGGGCGACGCGTTCGCCGATCACGTCGGCGATGTTGGTGCGCGCCTTGACCTCTTCGACGTCGGCCTGGCGGATGCGCGCCATCAGCGCACCCCGGCGCGGGTCGCGCCGATCCAGATGCCGACCGATGCCGGATCGATGTCGCCGACGAGCCGTGCGTGCCACGCGACCGCCGTCTGATCCGTCAGGCTCGCCACCTGGTCGACGATCACGCGCCCGCGCTCATCGTCGGTCGTGGCGGCCGCATAGTCCGCAGCGAACGCCGGATCGAGCTGATCGGCGCCCGAGGAGAACAGCGTGTCGGTCGACCACAGCGCGTTCGCGATGCGCGTCAGCACGGCGCGCTGCTCGTGGTACACCGTGCGCCGCTCTTCGATCGTGACGATCGATGCGCCCATGATGCCCTTGAGCACCGCGATCTCGAGCTCGACCTCGCGGGGAACGACCACGTGCGCGCGGTACCGCGTGAGGTCGCCGGGACCGTGCAGGTCGCGCGTGGCGGCGACGGCCGAGCTCGCGAAGCGACCGATCAGGTCGCTCGTGAGGTTCTTCAGCCGCGCGAGAGCCTCGCGCGACCGGTCGAAACCTGTCAGCCACATCGGCTGGCGGGTCAGGCGGTACAGCGCATCCGCGAGCTCGTCGCGCGAGTAGTCGTAGCCGACCCAGGCCTGGATCTTGCCGATCAGCGGGTGGTGCTCGACGGGATCGGCGAGCAGCGCGACGTCGACGTATCCGTTCATCACGGCATCTTCGAAGTCGTGCACCGAGTACGCGATGTCGTCCGAGAGGTCCATCACCTCGGCCTCGATGCAGCGCACGCGCTCGGGCGCACCCTCGCGCATCCACCGGTAGATCTCTTCGTCCTCCGGATACACGCCGAACTTCAGGCGCCCGCCGGGGTCGGCGACCGGATCCGTCACGGTCCAGGGGTACTTGCACGTCGCGTCGAGCGTCGCGCGCGTGAGGTTCAGACCGACCGATCGCGCTCCCTGCATGGTCTTCGCCTCGAGACGGGTGAGGATCCTGAGGCTCTGCGCGTTGCCCTCGAAGCCGCCGAACCCGGTGGCCCACTCGTTGAGGGCGCGTTCGCCGTTGTGCCCGAACGGCGGATGCCCGAGATCGTGGCTCAGGCACGCGGCGTCGACCACGTCCTCGTCGAGGCCGAGGGACGTGGCCAGCTCGCGGCCGATCTGCGCCACCTCGAGCGAGTGCGTGAGGCGGTTGCGGGCGAAGTCGGCGTCGCTCGCGGGGCTCAGCACCTGCGTCTTGGCGGCGAGGCGCCGCAGCGCGGCGGAGTGCAGCACGCGCGCACGGTCGCGGGCGAAGTGCCCGCGCGAGGAACGGTGCTGTTCGAAGAGGAATCGCTCGGTGTCCCGCGAGGAGTAGCCCGCGGGAATCGACTCAACCGCCACTGGTGTCCAGCTCCGCTTCCTGCAGTTCGGCGCTCGCGCGCTCATTGAGAGTGCGGGATTCGAGCCACCCCTCGGGCAGCACCGCCCGTCGTGCACGGCCCGACCGACCGCGCGGCCCTTCCACGCCCTCGCCGGGGTACGGCGCGCTGAGATCGAGCTCTGCGATCAGCGCGTCGATGTCGGCGAGCGTATCGACCTTCGTGAACCGGCCGCGCATCTCACCGCCGACCGGATACCCCTTGAAGTACCAGCCCGCGTGCTTGCGGATGTCGCGGCAGCCGCGCAGCTCGTCCTCGTAGAAGTCGACGAGCAGCTCGGCATGGCGGCGGAATGCCTGCGCCACGAACGACAGCGTCGCATCGACGACCGGGGCTTCGCCTCCGAAGGCGCGCGCGAGCTCGCCGAACAGCCACGGCCGGCCGAGGCAGCCGCGACCGACCACGACGCCGTCGCAGCCCGTCTCGTCGACCATGCGGATCGCGTCCTCGGCGCTCCAGATATCGCCGTTGCCGAGCACCGGGATCCCCGTGATCTGCTCCTTCAGGCGCGCGATCGCCGACCAGTCGGCCGTGCCCGAGTACGACTGCTCGAGCGTGCGCGCGTGCAGCGAGATCGCGGCCGCGCCGACGTCTTCGGCGATGCGCGCCGCGTCGAGATAGGTGAGGTGGTCGTCGTCGACGCCCTTGCGCATCTTGACGGTCACGGGAACGTCGCCCGCACCGTCGACGGCGGCCGCCACGATGTCGCGGAACAGATCGAGCTTCCAAGGCAGCGCGGATCCGCCGCCCTTGCGCGTGACCTTGGGCACGGGGCAGCCGAAGTTGAGGTCGATGTGATCGGCGTGATCCTCGCCCGCGATGATGCGAGCCGCCTCACCCGTGTACTTCGGGTCGACGCCGTAGAGCTGGATGGATCGCGGCGACTCCGACTCGTGATGCTGGATCAGCCGCATCGTGACGTCGTTGCGCTCGACGAGCGCGCGCGTCGTGATCATCTCGGTCACGTACAGCCCGATGCCGTACTCGCGGCACAGCCGGCGGAACGCCATGTTCGTCACGCCCGCCATCGGGGCGAGGACGACCGGCACGTCGATCGTGAGCGATCCGATGCGCAGGGGCGGCATGTCGCGCACAGCGGGCGCAGCAGGGGCAGTCTCGAGGGCGATCGTCACGGATCCATTCTCTCACCATCGGGCTCCGAGTCGCCCCAGCGCCGGTACCCTGTGCATATGTCCACTGAATCGGATCCGCGCACCATCGAATTCCTCGACGCAGACGGCGCCGAGAAGACGCTCGCCGACTACGGATCGGGCGTCACGCTCGTCGTGAACGTCGCCAGCAAGTGCGGCCTCACCCCGCAGTACGAGCAGCTCGAACAGCTGCAGCGCACCTACGGCGAACGCGGGCTCCGCATCGTCGGCTTCCCGTGCAACCAGTTCATGGGCCAGGAGCCCGGCTCGATGGACGAGATCCTCGATTACTGTGCGACGACGTGGGGCGTGAGCTTCCCGATCGCCGACAAGATCCGCGTGAACGGTTCGAACGCGGCCCCGCTCTACAAGGCGCTGAAGAAGACGAAGGACCACGCGGGCGTCGCGGGCCCGGTCGCCTGGAACTTCGAGAAGTTCGTCATCCTGCCCTCGGGCGAGGTCGAGCGGTTCCGTCCGCAGACGAAGCCCGACGACCCGGCGATCATCGCGCTCATCGAGAAGGGCCTCACCGCTTAGGCTGATCGATCGCGCCGCCGTAGCGGCGGTCGCGCTCGTGGTACCGCGTGATCGCGCGCCACAGGTTCTCCCGAGAGAACTCGGGCCACAGCGCGTCGTCGAAGATCATCTCGGCGTAGGCCGACTCCCAGAGCATGAAGTTGCTCGTACGCTGCTCGCCGCCCGAGCGGATGAACAGGTCGACGTCGGGCATCGCCGGCACGTAGAGGTGCTTCGAGATCGTCTTCTCGTTGATCGCGGAGGGCTTCAGGCGCCCGGCCTGCACCTCCTGCGCCATCTGCCGCATGGCGTCGACGAGCTCCCACCGACCGCCGTAATTGATGCACATCGCGAGCGTCATCGTGCGATTGTCCTTCGTGAGCTCCTCGGCGACCTCGAGGTCCTTGATGACCGACCCCCAGAGCTTCGGGCGCCGGCCCGCCCACCGCACGCGCACGCCCCACTCGTTGAGCTGATCGCGGTGCTTGTGCAGCACCTCGCGATTGAACCCCATGAGGAAGGTCACCTCCGCCGGCGACCGCTTCCAGTTCTCGGTCGAGAAGGCATAGACCGACAGGTGCTTGACACCGGCCTGCACGGCGCCCGCGATCACGTCGAGCATGGCGTCGACGCCCACCCGGTGGCCCTCGGTGCGCGGAAGGCCCTGCTGATTCGCCCAGCGGCCGTTGCCGTCCATCACGATCGCGACGTGGTTCGGCACCGGGCCGGCGAACCGGGGCGGCTCGAGGCCCGTCCAGTTCAGCGGCTTGAACGGCTCGGCGTCGGGGTGCGTGTACGGCTTCGGCATGCTGCCATTATCCCGCCCTGCGCGGCGTCCCTCCGCCGAGCGAGCGGATCGAGCGCTCCAGATGGTACTGCGCGTACGCCGCGACGAGGCCCCCGGCGCGGTCGAGCGTGCGCGGATCCGCGTCGTCGATCTCGCTCCATTCGCCGGCGAGCAGCGCGGCGACCGCGTGCAGGGCATCCGGATCCGCCCGCGGTGTTCCCGCGGGCGCGCACGCCTGGCACACGGCACCGCCCGCGTGCGGAGAGAAGCGCTCGTGCGGCCCCGCCTCCCCGCACCGCGCACACGCCTCGAGCTGCACCGGCCAGCCGCTGAGGGCGAGCGCGCGCAGCAGGTACGAGTCGCGCGTGGCCGCCGCCGCGTGCTCGCCGCGGGCGAGCGAGCGCAGCGCGCCGACCAGCAGGAAGAACTGCTGGGGCTGCGCATCACCCTCGCCGACCAGCCGATCCGCCGCCTCAGCCATGGCGTTCGCCGCGAGATAGCGGTCGTAATCGGCCGCGATGCGCGCGCCGTAGGCGCCCACCTGATCCACCTGTTGCACGATGTCGAGGCTGCGCCCGATGTAGAGCTGCGCGTCGACGGCCATGAACGGCTCGAGGCGTGCGCCGAACTTGCTCGAGGTTCGGCGCACGCCCTTCGCCACCGCGCGCACCTTGCCGTGCTGGCGCGTCAGCAGCGTGAGGATGCGATCGGCTTCGCCGAGCTTCTGGGTGCGGAGCACGACCGCGTCATCTCGATAGGTGGGCACCCCACCATTATCCGCCGGATCAGGCGGAGACGAGCTGCTCGTCGCGCACGCGGATCGTGCGGTTCACCGCCGAGACGATCGCCTTGAGCGACGCCGTCGCGATATCGCTGTCGATCCCGACGCCCCAGAGCCGCTGATCGTCGACCTGCAGGTCGACGTATGCGGCGGCCTCGGCGTCTCCCGACGCGCTGAGCGTGTGCTCGGAGTAGTCGTAGAGCGTCACCTCGTGTCCGCGCTCGCGGATGATGTCGAGGAACGCGGCGACCGGGCCGTTGCCCGAACCCGACACGACCACCTCGGCATCGCCGTCGCGCAGCGTGACCTCGAGAGCGCTCTCGCCGTCGGACGTGTGCCGCATCGTGGTGCCCAACAGCTCGAAGCGGCCCCACGTCGTGTCTGGCGCGCCCGAGGGCAGGTACTCGTCCTGGAAGATGTTCCAGATCTCGTCGCTCGTGACCTCTCCGCCGGAGGCGTCGGTGCGCGCCTGCACGACGTTCGAGAACTCGATCTGCAGCTTGCGCGGCAGGTCGAGCTTGTGGTCGGCCTTCAGCAGGTAGGCGACGCCGCCCTTGCCCGACTGCGAGTTGACGCGGATGACGGCCTCGTACGAGCGCCCCAGGTCCTTCGGATCGACGGGCAGGTACGGAACCGCCCATGCGATCTCGTCGGTCGTGACGCCCTGCGCCTCGGCGCGCACCGACATCGCTTCGAAGCCCTTCTTGATCGCATCCTGGTGCGAGCCGCTGAACGCCGTGAAGACGAGGTCGCCGGCCCACGGGCTGCGCTCGGGCACCGGCAGCTGATTGCAGAACTCGACCGTGCGCTTGACCTGGTCGATGTCGCTGAAGTCGATCTGCGGGTCGATCCCCTGTGTGAAGAGGTTGACGCCCAGCGCGACGAGGTCGACGTTGCCGGTGCGCTCGCCGTTGCCGAAGAGGCATCCCTCGATGCGATCGGCACCGGCCAGGTAGCCGAGCTCGCTCGCCGCGATCGCCGTGCCGCGATCGTTGTGCGGGTGCAGCGAGAGGATCACGTTCTCGCGGTTGTCGAGGTGGCGGTTCATCCACTCGATCGAGTCGGCGTAGACGTTCGGGGTGGCCATCTCGACGGTGGCCGGCAGGTTCAGGATGATCTTGCGCTCGGGCGTGGGCACGAGCACGGTCATCACCTGGTTGCAGATCTCGGCCGCGAACTCGAGTTCGGTGCCGGTGTACGACTCGGGCGAGTACTCGTAGTAGACGGTGGTCTCGGGGATCGTCTGCTCGTACTTCTTGCACAGCCGGGCGCCCTCGAGCGCGATGTCGATGATGCCCTGCTTGTCGGTGCGGAACACGACCTCGCGTTGCAGCACGCTCGTCGAGTTGTACAGGTGCACGATCGCTTGCTTGGCGCCGCGCAGCGATTCGTACGTGCGCTCGATGAGCTGCTCGCGGGCCTGCGTCAGCACCTGGATCGTGACGTCCTCGGGAATGAGGTCCTCTTCGATCAGCTGGCGCACGAAGTCGAAGTCGGTCTGGCTCGCCGAGGGGAACCCGACCTCGATCTCCTTGTAGCCCATCTTCACGAGCAGCTCGAACATCACCCGCTTGCGCTCGGGGCTCATCGGATCGATGAGGGCCTGGTTCCCGTCGCGCAGGTCGACGGCGCACCAGCGCGGGGCGACCTCGATGCGCTTGTTCGGCCAGCTGCGATCCGGCAGGTCGACCGCGATCTGCTCGTGGAACGGCAGATACTTATGGATCGGCATGCCGCTGGGCTTCTGGTTGTTCTTCATCTTCTCGTTCTTTCAGTTCGTGGAAAACGGGCCACGAGAACCACCGCGACGAGAAGGCCCTGGCTACGAGGTCTCGTCGCGGCAGATAAGGAGAAGAGCACCGAACTGTCGCACGCTTCCACGATAGCACGCAGAGTGCCCTCCGAATCATCGTCTCCGGCCGCGCCCGGTGAGCATTGTGCTCAGAAGCCGAGGCGTCCGAGATGCTTCGGGTCGCGCTGCCATTCCTTCGCGACGCGCACGTGCAGCGACAGGAACACCCGCGTGCCCAGCAGCGGTTCGATATCGGCGCGGGCGCGTGCCCCCACCTCTTTCAGCCGCGACCCCTTGCGTCCGATGATGATGGCCTTCTGGCTGTCGCGCTCGATCACGATGTCTGCGTAGACATCGGTGAGTTCGGGATTGTCCTCCCGAGGCGCGATCTCCTGGATCTGCACGGCGATCGAGTGCGGAAGCTCGTCGCGCACGTCCTGCAGTGCGGCCTCGCGGATGATCTCCGCCACGCGGTCGTCGAGCGATTCGTCGGTGACCACGCCGTCGGGATAGAGGGCGGGTCCCTCCGGCATCAGCGCCAGCACCTCGTCGGTGAGCACGTCGAGCTGTTCGCCCGCCTCGCTCGAGAGCGGGATCACGGCGGCCCAGTCCTCGCGCAGGGAGTCGATCTCCACGAGGCGCTCCATGATCTCGTCGCGCCCCGCGGTGTCGGTCTTCGTGACGATCGCCACCTTCTTCGCGCGCGGGTAGCCGTCGAGCGAGGCGGCGATGCGCCGATCCCCCGGGCCGACCTTCCCGTTCGCGGGCACGCAGAACGCGATCACGTCGACGTCTCCGAGCACCGTCTCGACGAGGTCGTTCAAGCGCTGCCCGAGCAGCGTTCGGGGCCGGTGCACCCCCGGCGTGTCGACGACGATCAGCTGGCCGTCCGGACGGTTCAGGATGCCGCGGATCGCACGCCGGGTGGTCTGCGGCTTCTCGCTCGTGATCGCGATCTTCTCGCCGACCAGCGCGTTCATCAGCGTCGATTTGCCGACGTTGGGCCGCCCGACGAACGTCACGAATCCGCTTCTCGAGGTCTCAGTCATGGGATCCGCTCTCTTCTGGTAGCTGGGTCTCGCCGGTGCGCGGGTGGCGCCCGAGCGCCTCGTCGACCTGACGAAGCGATTCCGAGCGGTCGAC
This sequence comes from Candidatus Microbacterium stercoravium, assembly GCA_019117025.1. GTDB lineage: Bacteria > Actinomycetota > Actinomycetes > Actinomycetales > Microbacteriaceae > Microbacterium > Microbacterium stercoravium. Next base: position 26,821 of record DXAM01000154.1, read on the forward strand.
GAAGATCGTCGCGAGGCCGCGCCCCCGCCCGCGGGGCGTTCCGCCCGTGAGGATCAGGCCGTCGGTCTCGATCTGCTCGCCCGGCTGCGGCATGTGGCCGAGGTGCTTCGCCATCAGGCCGCCGATCGAGTCGACGTCTTCGTCGTCGATGTCGACGCCGAACAGCTCGCCGACCTCGTCTGCCCCGAGCCCCGCACTGACGCGATAGCTGCCGTCGGGCAGATGCACGACCTCGTTGGTGCGCGCGTCGTACTCGTCGTCGATCTCGCCGACGAGCTCTTCGAGCAGATCCTCGAGGGTGACGATGCCGGCGACTCCGCCGTACTCGTCGACGACGAGGCAGACGTGCACCTGGTCGCGCTTCATCTGCTGCAGCAGGCTCTCGGCGCGCATCTGCTCGGGGACGAAGACCGCGGGCCGGGCGTAGGCGACGACCGCGGCGTCGCGCCATCTCGGCGTGTTACGGAACGCGTGCTGAACGAGATCCTTCAGGTAGAGCATGCCGACCACGCCGTCGACATCGCCGTCGTTGACGGGCAGCCGCGACAGGCCGCTCGTGAGGAACTCGTCCATCGCGTCGGCCGCGCTCATGGTCGACTCGATCGACACCATCTCGGTGCGCGGCACCATCACGGCCCGCACGATCTGATCGGTGAAATCGAACACCGAGTGGATGAGCTCGCGGTCGTCGTCTTCGATCAGGGCGTGCGTCGCCGCCTCGTCCACGATCGACAGCAGCTGTTCCTCGGAGTCGAAGCCGCGACGCCGGCCGCCCGGGATCAGGCGCTCGAGCGCGACCGAGAACGGCTGCGCGACGATGCCGAACACGAGCTTGGCCGCGCGGATCGACGGCCCGCCGAAGGTGAGCACCTGTTCGGCGTAGCGCCGACCGAGGATCGCGGGTGCGGTCTGCACCGCGATGAAGGCGACCGCCGTCATGACGATGACGGTCACGAGCACGCCCCACCAGAGGCTCGAGAACAGCTCCTGGAACGCGGCGGCGGCGAGCACGACGGCGCCGACGTCGCAGAGCACGCGCACGAAGCTGACAGCAGCCTCATGCGGATCCCGCGCGCGGGCGATCAGCGCGAGCGCCTTCGGGCTCTTGCCCTCGGCCGCATAGTCGACGAGGTCGGCCGACGATGTCACGCTGAGCGCGGCATCGAGTGCGGTCGCGAACGCCGCGACGGCCAGGAGGACGATGACGCCCCCGAGCAGCAGAAGCTCCGTCATGCCCGGCGGCGCCGTCTCTCGTCGCTCGCGAACGACGCGAGCAGCTCGCGCTGCAGCCCGAACATGCGACGCTCCTCGTCGGGCAGGGCGTGGTCGTAGCCGAGCAGGTGCAGCAGACCGTGCGTCGTGAGCAGCTTCATCTCATCGAGCACCGAGTGACCGGCCGTCTCGGCCTGGACCTCGGCGACCTGCGGGCACACGACGATGTCGCCGAGCAGGCCGGGCGGCGTGACCTGATCGGCCGTGCCCGGTCGCAGCTCGTCCATGGGAAAGCTCAGCACGTCGGTCGGACCGGGTTCGTCCATCCACTGCACGTGGAGCTGCTCCATGGCGGCCTCGTCGACGAGCACGATCGCGAGCTCGGCGTCGGGACTCACATGCAGCGCGAGCAGGTGGTGCTGCACGAGGCGCAGCAGAGCCTCCACATCGACGTCGAGCCCCGACTCGTTGTTGATGTCGATCATGACCGTCCTCGCTTCTGGCCGCGCGCGCCCGGCTGTGCGCGGCGGCGATCGGCGCGATTGGCGAACTCGCGCGCCTGCTCGAGCTCCAGCCGGTGCGCATTGCGCTTGTCGTCGTATTCGCCGTAAGCCTCGACGATCTTGCCGACGAGCGCGTGCCGCACGACGTCGTCGCTCGTGAGGTGCGCGAAGTGGATGTCGTCGACGCGGTCGAGGATCTTCCCGACGATGCGCAGGCCGCTCACCCCTCCGGGCAGGTCGATCTGCGTCGTGTCGCCGGTGACCACCATGCGCGTGCCGAAGCCCAACCGGGTGAGGAACATCTTCATCTGCTCGGGAGTGGTGTTCTGCGCCTCATCGAGCACCACGAACGAGTCGTTCAGCGTGCGCCCGCGCATGTAGGCGAGCGGCGCGACCTCGATCGTGCCGCTCGCCACGAGCTTCGGCACGATCTCCGGATCCATCATCTCGTTGATCGCGTCGTACAGCGGCCGCAGATACGGATCGATCTTGTCGGTGAGGGTGCCCGGCAGGAACCCGAGCCGCTCCCCCGCCTCGACCGCCGGTCGCGTGAGGATGATGCGGCTGACCTCGCGGCGCTGCAGGGCCTGCACGGCCTTCGCCATCGCCAGGTAGGTCTTGCCCGTTCCCGCCGGTCCGATGCCGAACACGATCGTGTTCACATCGATCGCGTCGACATAGTCGCGCTGACCGATCGTCTTGGGGCGGATCACCTTTCCGCGCGTGGAGAGGATCGCCTCGCCGAGCGCCGAGCTCGGACGCTCGCCCGACGCGCTGAGCACGCGGTTCGACGCCGTGACGTCGGCCGGCTCGATCGAGAGACCGTTGCGGGTCATCTCGAGCAGCTCGTCGACGAGCACGCGCGCCGCGCTCACCGCGCTCTGCTCGCCCGAGAGCGTGATCTCGTTGCCGCGCACGAGCACATCGACGCTCGGGTGCTCCTTCTCGACGATGCGCAGCAGACGATCCTGCGGGCCGAGCAGCTGCACCATCGCGATGCCGTCGGCCGTGATCGTGACGGAGGTGGGGGACGGATCGTCAGCCAACGAGGCTCTTTTCCTGGAGGTCTCCGGCGAGCACATGGGCGTGCACGTGGAACACGGTCTGACCGGCGCCCTCGCCGGTGTTGAAGATGAGGCGGAACTCGCCGCCTGCGCGCTCCGCGGCGACGCGGTTCGCCAGGTCGATGACCTCGGCGAGCAGCGCCGGGTCGCCCGCGGCGAGCTGCGCCACGTCGCGGTACTCGCTCGTCTTCGGGATGACGAGCACGTGCAGCGCGGCCTGCGGGTTGATGTCGGAGATCGCGAAGACGCGCTCGGTCTCGGCGACGATCTCACCAGGGATCTCGCCGCTGAGGATACGGGTGAAGATGCTCGGCTCGGTCATGGTCTCGATTCTACGGGGAATCACCAGCGGCCGAGCCGTGCATTCAGCACGGCGAGGGCCGCGGGCCCCGCGGTGGAGGTGCGCAGCACGCTGTCGCCCAGCCGGGCGCGGATCGCGCCGCCGGCCGTGAGGCGTTCGATCTCCTCGGGCGCGATGCCGCCCTCCGGCCCCACGACGAGGATCAGATCCCCCGCAGGCAGCTCGGCTGAGGTCAGCGCAGCGTCCGTCCAGGGGTCGAGCACCACGCACGTTGCGCCCGTGCGCGCGGCGAGTTCGGCCGTCGGAACGACCGCCTCGACCTCGGGGATCCACGCGCGATGCGCCTGCTTCGCGGCTTCGCGCACGATCGACTGCCAGCGGGCGCGGCCTTTGTCTGCTTTCGGCCCCTGCCACCGCGAGACGCTGCGGGCCGCCTGCCACGGCACGATGCCGTCGATGCCCAGTTCGGTCGCCGCCTGCACGGCGAGCTCATCGCGGTCGCCCTTCGCCAGCGCCTGCGCGAGCAGCACGCGGCGCGCGGGGACGCTGCGCTCGTCGCGCGCGTCGATGCGGATCTCGACCCGCTTCGGATCCGCCGAGACGACCGCTCCCTCGAGCCACGCGCCGCGACCGTCGGTGAGCGTCACGGCCTCGCCCGCGCGCACGCGGCGCACGCTCGCGGCATGGTGCGCCTCGGATCCGGTGAGCGCGACGACGTCGCCCGGTCCCGCGGACGCCGCGGCGTCATCGACGAAGTGGAGCGCCACGGTCGCCTAGCCGCGGAACCGGTCGCGGAGCTTGGAGAACAGCCCCTGCTGGTGCTCGGCGAGCTGCGGGCCCGGGGCCTTCGTGCGCTTGGCGAGCTCCTCCACGAGCTGACGCGTCTTGTGGTCGACCTTCGTCGGGGTCACGACCTGCACCGCGACCCGGAGGTCGCCGCGGCGCTTCGAGCGCAGGCCGGTGATGCCCCGATCCGCGATCTTGAGCACGTCGCCCGACTGCACGCCCGCGCGCACCTCGAGATCGACCGCGCCGTCGAGCCCGTCGATCGAGGCCGTCGTGCCGAGGATCGCGTCGGTCATCGACACCTCGAGCGTGGCGAGCAGGTCGTCGCCGTCGCGGCTGAACACCGCATGCGGCGCGACGTGGATCTCGATGTACAGGTCGCCGTTCGGGCCTCCCGCGGGGCCGATCTCGCCGGAGCCCGGCATCTGCAGGCGCAATCCCGTCTCGACGCCGGCCGGGATGTCGAGTCCGACCGTGCGGCGCGAACGCACGCGCCCCTGGCCGCCGCAGGTCGCGCACGGGTGCGGGATACGCGTGCCGTAGCCCTGGCAGGAACCGCAGGGCTGCTGGGTGACGACGTTGCCGAGCAGGCTGCGCACCTGACGGCTCACGTGCCCCGACCCGCCGCAGACATCGCAGCGCTCGGGCTCGGTGCCGGGCTGGCAGCAGCTTCCGGCACAGGTCTCGCAGAGCACCGCCGTGTCGATCTCGACGTCACGGTGCGTGCCGAACACGACGTCGCCGAGCTCGAGCTCGATGCGCACCAGCGCGTCTTCGCCCTGCTGGCGCCGCGACCGCGGCCGGCCGCCGCGCGATCCGCCGCCGCCGAAGAACGCCTCGAACACATCGCCGAACCCGCCGAAACCGCCGCCGAACCCGCCCGCGGCCTGATCGCCGCCCATGTCGTAGCGTCGGCGCTGCTCGGAATCGCTCAGCACCTCGTACGCGTGCGTAACCGATTTGAACTCCTCGGCCGCCTCGGCCGACGGGTTCACGTCGGGGTGCAGCTTGCGGGCGAGTTTGCGATACGCCTTCTTGATCTCATCGTTGCTCGCCTCGCGCGAGACGCCGAGAACGTCGTAGTGGTCTGCCACAGTCGCCTTTCCGCGGGATCGCCGCGATGGGGGTCGGTTGCCGCGGTCAGCGGCGCTCGTCTTCTTCCAGAACGCGCGTGAGGTAGGTCGCGACCGCACGAGCGGCCGCGAGATTGCGCGGGTAGTCCATGCGCGTCGGACCCATGAGGCCCACGCGCGCGCGGCCGATCGCCGCGTCGTATTCGCTCGCGACGATCGATGCCTCGCCGAGGCCGAACTCCGCGTTCTCCCGGCCGATGCTCGTCGCCCAGCCGTTGTCGTCGGGATCCATCGCGCTCATCAGCCGCAGCAGTGTGACCTGCTCCTCGATGGCCTCCAGCAGCGGATGGATGCTTCCCCGGAAGTCATCCTCGCGTCGGGCGAGCGTCGCGGCGCCAGCCATGACGAGGCGGTTCTGCCGGAAGGCGTCGAGCTCTTCGGCGATCGCACGCACGATGGCATCACGGGCGTGGCGCGCAGTCAGCCCCATGCCCGCGGCGTCGGCCGACGCGAGCCCGTCGGCGGCGGCCGCGATGCTGCGGTCGACGATGATCGGCTGGATGTGCGCCAGCACGGCATCGATGTCGTCGGCGTGCGCGGGCGCGCCGAGCGCGGCGAGGCGCTGCGAGACCCGGCCGGTGTCGGTCACGAGGATGACGAGCACTCGTCGCGGCTCGAGCAGCACGAGCTGCACGTGCGTCACCGTCGCCCGGGCGAACGAGGGGTACTGCACGAGCGCGACCTGTCCGGTGAGCTGGGTCAGCACCCGCACCGTGCGCGCGAGCAGATCGTCGAGGTCTGCGGGATCCGTGAGGAACGACTCGATCGCCGAGCGCTGCGCCGCGGACAGCGGACGCACGTGCGAGAGGTGGTCGACGAAGGCGCGGTAGCCCTTGTCGGTCGGCACGCGCCCGGACGACGTATGCGTCTGCGCGATGAGGTCGTCGTCTTCCAGCACCGCCATGTCGTTGCGGATCGTCGCCGCGGAGACGCCGAGCTGGTGCCGCTCGACGATCGACCTGGATCCGACGGGTTCGTGCGTGTCGACGAAGTCGGTGACGATGGCACGAAGCACCTGGAGTCGCCGGTCGCTGACCATCCCACGCTCCCTTCGTGTTGGCACTCACATGGATCGAGTGCCAATTCTACCGCCTCAGTCGGTGAGAGCTCGCACCACGGCGTCGGCGAGCAGCCGACCCTTGAGTGTGAGCACGACGCGGCCACGCACGGCCCGGGCCCCGTCGACAAGCCCGTCGGCGACGAGTCCCGCGACGGCGCGGCGCGCTCCCTCGCTCGGCAGGTCGGCGGTCGCCATGCCCTCGCGGATCCGCGTCTCGAGCAGCACGCGCTCGAGCGTGCGCTGCTCGGCATCGGGCGTCTCGCGTCCCGCCGCGGGCGAGCAGCCGGTCGCGAGCCGCTGCGCGTATGCCGCCGGGTGCTTCACATTCCACCACCGCAGGCCCGCCACGTGGCTGTGGGCGCCCGGCCCGAAGCCCCACCAGTCGGCCCCGCGCCAGTACGAGAGGTTGTGCCGCGAGCGCTGGTGCTCCCCGCGCGACCAGTTCGAGACCTCGTACCAGTCGTATCCCGCCGCGTTCAGCAGGCCGTCGGCGAGCTCGTACATGTCGGCCTGCAGATCGTCGTCGGGTGCGGGCACCTCGCCGCGCGAGATCTGGCGGTGGAGCTTCGTGCCCTGCTCGATGATGAGCGCATAGGCCGAGACGTGGTCGGGATCGTGCGCCAACGCAGTCTCGAGCGACGCCCGCCAATCGCCGAGGCTCTCCCCCGGCGCGCCGTAGATCAGGTCGAGGCTCACGTCGAGCCCCGCGGCCCGCGCCGCTTCGACGGCCGTGCCGACGTTCGACGGCGTGTGGGTGCGATCGAGCGCCGCCAGAACGTGCGGGACCGACGACTGCATGCCGATCGACATGCGGGTCACGCCGGCGGCGGCGAGCTCGTCGACGACCGCGGGCGTGACCGTGTCGGGATTCGCCTCGACCGTCACCTCCGCGTTCGGTGCGAGACCGAATCCGTCGCGCACGCCGCCGAGCATGCGCGCGAGGTCCCCCGCCGGCAGGAGCGTCGGCGTGCCCCCGCCGAAGAACACCGTCTGCGCCGCGCGCGCCGGGCCGGCCGCCGCGAGCACCCCCGTGGCGAGGTCGATCTCGCGCAGCAGCGTGTCGGCGTACTGATCCTGGCGTGCGCCGCGCAGCTCGGGCGCCGTGTAGGTGTTGAAGTCGCAGTATCCGCACCGCACGCGGCAGAACGGCACGTGGAGATAGACGCCGAAGTCGGTGCGCGCGTCGGTCGCCACACCGAGCAGGCCGTCGGCGGGCGTGGGATCGCCGAGCGGAAGAGCGGAGCCCACGGCGCTACGCGAACAGCGGCGACACGGCGCGCAGATACGCCGAGTTCATGAGCCGTCGGCGCCGCTTCACCAGGCCGCGGAACATGCGGTAGCTCCACCGCACGGGCATGTCGAACGCGCGCACTTCGAACCACACCTCGTCGTTGTCGCGCCACTCGACGCTGAAGAGGATCTCACCGCTCACGAGCGTCGCCTCGACGGTGCCGATCGCGAAGGCCACGCGGCGCTCCTCCTCCGTGACGAAGATCACACGGTAATCGCCGTTGGCCTTGCGACCGCGGGCGCGGCCCGTGAGGTGCGCGGTCGCGCCGGCGCTGACGTACGGCAGACCGTCCGCGGTGAACCGCTGGTCGCCCTCGGCGCCCGTCGGCGGGTGCGGCGTGCCGTCGGGGTCGAAGCTCACGCCGGTGTAGCTGGGTTCGGCAGACGGACGCACGTCGGTGAGCTCGAGGCCCGCGCCCGTGATGACCCGCCAGGAGAGCAGGTCATCGCCCGCTTTGCGGAAGCGCGCCTCTCCGCTGCCGATGCGCCAGCTGTCGACCGCCGGCAGTGATTTCTCCGGCGGATACTGCAGCAGATCGGCGGCCTGACTGGCGCCGACCGCCGCATAGTCGACCGTCTGGTCACGGAAGGTCGCCCTGCGCATGCTGTCCACCCTAACCGGCGTCGCCTATTTCTTGCCCGAGGATTCGACGTCGCCCGAGAGCGCGGCGATGAAGGCGCCCTGCGGAACTTCCACGCGGCCCACCATCTTCATGCGCTTCTTGCCCTCCTTCTGCTTCTCGAGCAGCTTGCGCTTGCGACTGATGTCGCCGCCGTAGCACTTGGCGAGCACATCCTTGCGGATGGCGCGGATCGTCTCGCGGGCGATCACGCGCGCCCCGATCGCGGCCTGGATGGGAACCTCGAACTGCTGACGCGGGATCAGCTTGCGCAGCCGCTCGGCCATCATCGTGCCGTACGCGTATGCGGCGTCGCGGTGCACGATCGCGCTGAACGCATCGACGCGCTCGCCCTGCAGCAGGATGTCGACCTTCACGAGGTCGGCCTCCTGGCTTCCGGAGGGCTCATAGTCGAGGCTCGCGTACCCCTGCGTGCGGCTCTTCAGGTGGTCGAAGAAGTCGAACACGATCTCGCCGAGCGGCAGCGTGTACTTCAGCTCGACGCGCTCCTCCGACAGGTAGTCCATGCCGATCAGGGTTCCGCGCCGCGACTGGCACAGTTCCATGACCGTGCCGACGAAGTCCTTGGGCACGAGGATCGATGTGTCGACGACCGGCTCCGTCACCGAGGCGAGCTTGCCCTCGGGGTACTCGCTGGGGTTCGTGACGATGATCGTCTCGCCGTTCTCCGCAGTGACCTCGTAGATCACGCTCGGCGCCGTGGTGATCATGTCGAGATCGAACTCGCGCTGGAGCCGCTCGGTGATGATCTCCAGGTGCAGCAGCCCGAGGAAGCCGCAGCGGAAACCGAAGCCGAGGGCGACCGAGGTCTCGGGCTCATACACGAGCGCGGCGTCGGAGAGCTTCAGCTTGTCGAGGGCGTCGCGCAGGATCGGATAGTCGCTCGCGTCGATCGGGTACAGACCCGAGAACACCATGGGCTTCGGCTCGACGTAGCCGTCGAGGGCGACCTCGGCCGGCTGCTTCGCGTCGGTGACGGTGTCGCCGACCTTCGATTGGCGCACATCCTTCACACCGGTGATGAGGTATCCCACCTCGCCGACGCTGAGCCCATCGCAGGGCGCGGGCTCGGGGCTCGATACGCCGATCTCGAGCAGGTCGTGCGTCGTGCCCGTCGACATCATCTGGAGCTTCTGCCGGGGCGAGAACGACCCGTCGACCATGCGCACGTACGTGACGACACCGCGGTACGAGTCGTAGACCGAGTCGAAGATCATGGCGCGCGCAGGCGCGTCGGCGTCCCCGGTCGGGGGCGGGATCTCGCCCACGATGCGATCGAGCAGGTCTTCGACGCCGATGCCCGTCTTGCCCGACACGCGCAGCACGTCGTCGGGGTCGCCGCCGATCAGGTCCGCGAGCTCCTTCGCGAAGCGCTCGGGGTCGGCCGCCGGCAGGTCGATCTTGTTGAGGACCGGGATGATCGTGAGGTCGTTCTCCATCGCGAGATACAGGTTCGCGAGCGTCTGCGCCTCGATCCCCTGCGCCGCGTCCACGAGCAGGATCGCCCCTTCGCACGCCGCGAGCGAGCGCGAGACCTCATAGCTGAAGTCGACGTGGCCCGGTGTATCGATCATGTTGAGCGCGAACGTGTCGCCGTCGACCTGCCAGGGGATGCGCACCGCCTGGCTCTTGACCGTGATGCCGCGCTCGCGCTCGATGTCCATGCGGTCGAGGTACTGCGCCCGCATCTCGCGGTCGGCGACGACGCCGGTCAGCTGGAGCATGCGGTCGGCGAGGGTCGACTTGCCATGGTCGATGTGGGCGATGATGCAGAAATTCCGGATTCGCGCGGGCGGCGTAGCAGCGGGCGCGAGCGGCTGAGAGGCTCGGGGCGACATATTCATACGAGTCTAGGCCGAACCCCTGACGCCCGCCTGCGGCCCCGCGGGCATGTCGTCGCCGCTTGCATGACATATGGAGGAAAAGTGTGCAGACTAGAGTGACCCCGCAACGACGCTGGTGAGCAGAGTGCTCAACGCACATCTGCTGCTGATGACGAAACGGTACTTCCGACACAGATTGATAACGCTTTATTGCTCGCGGCCACCCCGTTGGCGAAAGCGGACGAGCGCAGACTAGAGTCACCTCTCAGCCCAGTGCTCCTCGAGAAAGCCACCTGACACCTTGTTCCGATACTTGACGCGCCGCCTGATCAACTGGCTGGTCATCATCGTCGTGTCGACCAACATCACGTACCTGCTGGCGTGGAACTTCATGGATCCGCGCAGCAACTACATCGGTCGACGCCCGCCTCTCAGCCCGGAGCAGATCACGGATCTGCTCGAGCCGCGCAATCTCAGCGACACGATTCCTCTGCTCGAGCGGTGGTGGACGTGGCTGACGAACATCCTGCTGCACTGGAACTGGGGCGTCGCGCCCAACGGCGACACGGTGAACACGCAGATGGCGGCGCGCATGTGGGTGTCGGCCGAGTTCACGGGCGCCACGCTCGTCATCACGACCATCGCCGGCATCGCCCTCGGCGTCTACACCGCGAACCGCCAGTACAAGACGGCCGACCGCATCGGGCACTTCACGTCGACGATCACGATGAACATCCCGCCGATCGTCGCGGCCCTCGGCTTCGTGCTCATCGCCATCTGGATCAACGACACCGTCGGCACGAGCATCTTCTACGTCACGGGCCCCGTCGGTCTGTCGTCGGAGCATTGGTGGGTTCCGGTCCTCGATACCCTGCACCGCCTGATCCTCCCGACGCTCGCCATGTCGCTCGTCGGCTACGCGACGACGCACTTCCTGCAGCGTGCGCTGCTTCTCGACAACATCAGCGCCGATTATGTGCGCACGGCCCGCGCGAAGGGCCTCACGAAGCGTCACGCGATCCGCAAGCACGCGCTGCGCACGTCGCTGATCCCCATCGCGACGCAGATCGCCTTCTCCATCCCCGTCATCTTCCTCGGCGCGGTGCTCTCCGAGATGATCTTCGCCTGGCACGGCCTCGGCGAGTACCTCGTGCAGACCATCGGCCGCAACGACGTGCACGGCACCGTCGCCATCGCCGCGTTCGGCGCATTCCTGACCGCCATCGGCGCGCTGCTCGCCGATATCGCGGTCGTCGCCCTCGATCCGCGAGTGCGGGTGAATTGACATGACCATCACAGAGGCACCCGCCGTCCAGCGCTCGAAGCCGCTCTCGAAGTGGGCGCTGTACTCGCGCCGCTACTTCCGCAACATCCCCGCGACCGTGGCTCTCGGCATCTTCGTGCTGCTCGTGGCGTTCGCCGTCGTCGGTCCCGTGTTCCAGAAGTGGGACCACATCGATCTCGACTTCCTCGCGCTCAGCGACGGGCCGAGCGCGGAGCACTGGTTCGGCACGACGAACTCGGGCAATGACGTCTTCGCCATGACGATCGAGGGCCTGCGCCGCTCGCTCATGATCGCCCTGATCGTCTCGACGGGCACGACCGTGATCTCGGCCCTGCTCGGCGGGATCGCCGCCTACTTCGGCGGCTGGTCCGAGCGCATCATCCTCTGGGTGATCCACTTCATGATGGCCGTGCCGGGCTTCCTCATCGTCGCGCTCGTCACCAACGGCTCGGGCGGCAACTGGTTCATCCTCGCGATCATGCTCGTGGTGATCGGATGGATGACGCTCGCGCGCACCGTGTGGACGCTGTCGCTGTCGATCCGCGAGAGCGAGTACATCCAGGCGGCGCGCTACATGGGTGTCGGCAGCTTCACGATCGTGCTGCGCCACATGCTGCCGAACATGGCCTCGCTGCTCATCATCAACTTCACGCTCGGCGTCGTCGCGGCGGTCAACTCCGAGACGAGCCTGTCGTTCCTGGGCTTCGGTGTGCGGGTTCCCGACGTCTCGCTCGGCACGCTGATCGCCGCCGGTTCCAGCGTCGTCACGTCGGCCCCGTGGATCTTCCTGTTCCCGGGCGCGATCCTGACGCTCCTCACGGTCTCGATGGCCTTCGTCGCGGACGGCCTGCGCGATGCCCTCGATCCGAACTCGGCGGCAGGAGGCCGCGCATGACCGAACCGATTCTCTCTGTCAACAACCTCACCGTCAGCTTCGCGAGCGAGGCCGGCCGGGTCGATGCGGTGCGCGGGGTGAGCTTCGATCTGTTCCCCGGCAAGACGATCGGCATCGTCGGCGAGTCGGGCTCCGGCAAGTCGGTGACATCGCTCGCGATCATGGGACTGCTGAGCGACAACGCCCGCGTCGGCGGATCCGTGCGCTTCGACGGCGAAGAGCTGCTCGGCAAGTCCGACAAGCAGATGTCCGAGATCCGCGGCAACGGCCTGTCGATGATCTTCCAGGATCCCCTCACGTCGCTGACTCCGGTGTTCACCATCGGCGACCAGCTCGTCGAGGCGATCACCGCCCACCGCGGCGTGAGCCAGGCTGCGGCGTGGCAGCGCGGCATCGAGCTGCTGAAGACCGTCGGCATTCCGAACGCCGAGGTGCGCATGCGCGCGTTCCCGCACGAGTTCTCGGGCGGAATGCGCCAGCGCGTGGTCATCGCGATCGCCCTCGCCAACGATCCGAAGCTGATCATCGCCGACGAACCGACGACGGCGCTCGACGTGACGATCCAGGCGCAGATCCTCGAGGTGATCAAGAAGGGCCAGCGCGAGACCGGCGCCGCCGTGATCATGATCACGCACGACATGGGCGTGGTGGCGAACGTCGCCGACGACGTGCTCGTGATGTACGCGGGCCGCCCGGTCGAGCACGCCCCGGTCGACGACCTCTTCTACGACACGCGCATGCCCTATTCGATCGGCCTGCTCGCCGCGATCCCCCGCGTCGATAAGAAGGAGAAGCAGCCGCTCGTTCCGATCAAGGGCAACCCGCCCATGCTGATCGATCTGCCCGACGCCTGTCCGTTCGCCGACCGATGCCCGATCGCGGTCGCGGCGTGCCGCCAGGGAGAGCCTCCGCTCGCGCAGGTCGAGGCCGGCGGCGCCGATCACCGCGCGGCGTGCATCCGCGCCGACGAGATCCGGGCCGGCGACATCGGCGACGAGCCCGTGTATCCGGCGCCCGTGATCCCCGAGAGCGACCTGCAGGCGGTTCCGCGCGAAGAGCGCGCCGAGACGCTGCGCGTCGAGAACCTCACCAAGACCTTCCCCCTGCTCAAGGGCGCGCTCGCCAAGCGCAAGGTCGGCGAGGTGCACGCTGTGAAGAACGTCTCGTTCGACGTGCGCGAGGGCGAGACGCTCGCGATCGTCGGCGAGTCGGGATCCGGCAAGACGACGACGCTGCTCGAGATCATGGAGCTCGTGGAGCCGGCGGGCGGCGACATCATCATCGGGGGCACGAGCGTCAAGGACATCCGCTCGCGTCGTCACGAACGCGTGCTGCGCCGCGACATCCAGATCGTGTTCCA
>DXAM01000155.1 GCA_019117025.1 Candidatus Microbacterium stercoravium
GAAGACGAGCTGCAGTCTCGGCTCGGCCGGCGCTTCGACCTGCACGACGCGTCGGAGGCGGCGCGAGCGGTGCAGGATCTCCGAGCGCAGGTGCCCGACCCCGTGCTCGTCGTGCACACGAGATACTGGACGATCGTTCTCGCGACCCCGGAGCGGCCAGCTGTGCTCGAACCCGTGGCGTCGGCGGCGGACGCCGGAAATGCGGCTGCGGGCGGGCGGTATGCGTTCGGCGATGACGTCACGGGCGAGGGCATCCGGAGCATCGCGGCAGGGCCGAGGCAGGCCGCGAGCGTGCCGTTCGCCCGCGACGTGGAGCGAATCCTCGGAGATCTCAGCCGCTGCGTGCCCGGATTCGACATCGACGCAGCGCAGCCGACGACGATCGGTCTCGGAGATACTTTCATCGGTGGTCTGATCGGATCACTCGCGCAGCACGGCGCGCGCCCCGCGCGCCAGGAGGCATGACAATGGCGACACCGACCTCATCCCCGATCCTGCTCGGTCCGAACCAGCCGGCCGCGCGCCCGTACCGCGGTGGGGACGGGATTCGGCGGCTGCGCGGCGAAGGGGCGGCAGATGCATACTCGCCCGAAGACTTCGTCGCCTCGACGACCTGCACGTTCGGATCCGATGTCGTCGGGCTCTCGGCGCTGCCCGACGGAACGCTGCTGCGCGACGCGATCGCTGCGTCACCGGAGCAGTGGCTGGGGGCCGACCATCTCGAGCGATTCGGCGCCGAGACGGGGCTGCTCGTCAAGCTGCTCCACACAGGGGAGCGGCTCTTCAACCATGCTCACCCCGATGCCGCCTTCGCGAATGAGCACCTCGGGATCCCGCACGGCAAGACCGAGTCGTGGATCATCACCTCGACGGGCGACGACGAGACGGCGGATGTCTGGCTCGGCTGGAATCGCGACATCTCGTCGCACGAGCTCGCCGCGTGGTTCGAGGCCCAGGACTCGGAGGCCATGCTCGGCGCGCTGAATCACCGCGACGTGCGCGCGGGCGATGTCGTGCACGTGCCGGCCGGTACGCCGCACGCGATCGGCGAGGGGATCACGCTGGTCGAGCTGCAGGAACCGGTCGACCTGTCGATCATCCTCGAGTACGCGCCATTCCCCGCGCTCAGCCGGCAGACCGCGCTGCTCGGCCTCGAGCGCGAGACGGCGCTCGGCGCGGTCGACACCGCGCGCACGGATCCGTCGACGCTGATCAGCCGCGTGGCGGACGGTTCGTTCCTGCCGCGCGCGGCGGATCCGTACTACCGCGCGGAACGCGTGCGCGGCGGATCCGCGCTGGACGCCGGGTTCAGCGTGCTCGTCGTACTGGAGGGGGAGGGCGCGCTCGGCGGCGTCGACCTGGTGCGGGGCGCGACGGCCGTGATCCCGCATGGCGCGGGCGAGCTGCGGCTCACGGGCGACATCGTCGGGATCCGCGCGCGCCCGCCGAAGCCCTCCCGGTAAGCTGAACTCATGACGCACACCCTGATTCTGCTCCGCCATGGGCAGAGCGACTGGAATGAACGGAACCTCTTCACCGGATGGGTCGATGTGCGACTCACCGAGAAGGGCCGCGGCGAGGCGAAGCGCGGCGGCGAGCTGCTCGCAGAGCAGGGCGTCCTGCCCGACGTGCTGCACTCGTCGGTGCTGAGCCGCGCGATCCAGACCGCGAACATCGCGCTCGATGCGGCGGACCGCCTGTGGATCCCGGTCAAGCGCTCCTGGCGGCTCAACGAGCGCCACTACGGTGCGCTCCAGGGCAAGGACAAGGCCCAGACCCTCGAGGAGTTCGGCGAGGAGAAGTTCATGGAGTGGCGCCGCTCGTTCGACGTGCCGCCGCCCGAGATCGACGCCGACGACGAGTACGCGCAGACGCACGATCCGCGGTACGTGGGGATCGACGGCGAGCTGCCCGCGACCGAGTCGCTGTCGCTCGTGATCGACCGAATGCTGCCGTACTGGGAGAGCGCGATCGTGCCCGACCTCAAGGCCGGGAAGACGGTGCTCGTCGCGGCGCACGGCAACTCGCTGCGCGGCCTCGTGAAGCACCTCGACGGCATCAGCGACGCCGACATCGCGGGTCTCAACATCCCGACGGGCATCCCGCTCGTCTACGAGCTCGACGATGACATGCGTCCGACCGGTCCCGGCCGCTACCTCGACCCCGAGGCCGCCGCGGCGGGCGCCGCAGCCGTCGCCTCGCAGGGCAAGAAGTAACAAAGACGAAGGCGGGTGGGGCCTCGGCCCCACCCGCCTTTCGCATGCCTAGTCGACGACCTCGACCTCGGGCGGCTCCTCGGCGCCCGACCAGTCGCCCGTCGCGAGATAGACGACCTTCTTCGCGACCGAGACCGCGTGGTCGGCGAAGCGCTCGTGGTAGCGGCTCGCGAGCGTCGCGTCGATGGCGTGGGGGATCTCGCCCTTGAACGACTCGCCGAGCACACGCTCGTACACAGAAGCGTGCAGCTCGTCGATGTCGTCGTCGGTGTCGCGGATGTGCGTGGCGTACTTCAGATCCTGCGTGCGCAGCAGCTGCGTCAGAGTGCGCGCCACCTCGACGTCGAGCACGCCCATCTTCTTGAAGGTGGACTTCAGGCCCTGCGGGATCGCGCGCTCGGGGTAGCGCGAGCGCACGAGCTGCGCGATGTGGTCGGCGAGGTCGCCCATGCGCTCGAGCGATGCGCTGACGCGCAGCGCGCTGACGATCACCCGCAGGTCGTGGGCGACCGGCTGCTGCATCGCCAGCGTCGCGATCGCGATCTCGTCGGTCGTGAGCACCAGGTCATCGATCGTGGCGTCGTTCGCGATGACCTCTTCGGCGAGGGCGACGTCTCCGTTGGCGAACGCCTGCGTCGCCTTCTCGATGGCCTCGGCCACCAGCTCGGAGATCTCGACGAGTCGGTTCTGAATATCTTCGAGAGTGTCGTGGAACACTTCACGCATGGTGGGCGCCCTTCTGGTGATGACCCGGGAATCGTGCGACGCATCAGCATCGCGCACAGTCACGTCGATTCTGTCGAGGTCAGGTTAACGATTGGTGGAACACTCATGAACAACTGATCGCCACGGTGCCATAATCAGCGGGATCGTCCGTTTCGGTACCCCTCATGACTTTACTCTGGAGACATGTCCCCGTCGCTTCTCGCTCTGTTCATTGGGGTGCTCATCGGCGCGGGCCTCACCGTCCTCTTCGTCGTCGCATGGCGATCCCGCACGAAGGCGCTCGCCGCAGCCCATCCGCAGGTCCCGGATGCGGTCTTCGCGATCCTCGACGTGTTCGAGGACGCCGCGATCATCACGGATCCGTCGGGGAACGTGATCGCGGCATCGCCGTCGTCGACATGGGTCGGCGCGCGCGTCGGCCAGCGCCTCGAACAGGAGGAGCTGCGGGACCTCATGAAGCAGGCTCGCGTGACGGGGAAGAGCGAGCGGCAGACCCTGCGCATCCGCGCCGGCCGGCTCACGCGCGAATCTCGGCTCGTCGTGGCCCGGGGAGCGCAGATCGGTCAGGGGTTCATCGTGATCTTCGTGCGCGACATCTCCGCCCAGGAGCGCGTGCAGCAGATGAGACAGGACTTCATCCAGAACACGAGCCACGAGCTGAAGACGCCGGTCGGTGCGATCGCTCTGCTCGCGGAGGCGCTGGAGATCGCCGCAGACGACCCCGAGCAGGTGCGCCGGTTCTCCGGGCGCGTGTCGGCCGAGGCTGACCGGCTCGGGCAGCTGACGGGCAGGATCATGAACCTGTCGCGGCTGCAGGCGACCGATGACCTCATCGACGTCGCCGACATTGCGGTCGACGAACTCATCGCGCGTACGGTCGAGGCGCATCAGACGACGGCGTTCGGCGCCGGCGTCGAGCTGATCGCGGGCGGCGCGCGCGGCATCTATGTGCGCGGCGACATGCGGGTGCTCATCGAGGCGCTCGGCAATCTCGTGTCGAACGCGATCGCGTACTCGCCCGAGGGATCCCACGTCGGAATCGGCGTCAAGGAGTCGGACGGCGCGGTCGAGATCGCCGTCACCGACCAGGGCATCGGCATCTCCGAAGACGATCAGCGACGCATCTTCGAGCGGTTCTACCGAGCGGATCAGGCGCGGTCGCGCCACACGGGCGGAACCGGACTCGGGCTGTCGATCGTGAAGCATGCGATCCTCCGCCATGACGGCGAGGTGCGGCTATGGTCACGGGAGGGGAGCGGATCGACGTTCACGATCCGCCTGCCCGTCGTCGATCCGCCGCCCGGAGCGGTCAGGAAGAAGAAGCTCAAGCGCGCAGCCAAGTCGAGCGCGCAACGAAAGGAAGAGATTGCATGACTCGCGTTCTGCTCGTTGAGGATGAACCCGACCTCGCGGATCCGCTCGCCTACCTGCTGCAGCGCGAGGGCTTCGAGGTCGAGATCGTCGACGACGGAGAGAAGGCGCTGCGCGTGTTCCGCGAACAGGGCGCCGACGTGGTGCTGCTCGATCTGATGCTGCCGGGCATTCCCGGCACCGAGGTGTGCCGACAGATGCGCATGACGAGCCAGGTGCCGATCGTGATGCTGACCGCCAAGGACAGCGAGGTCGACATCGTCGTGGGGCTCGAGCTCGGCGCCGACGACTACGTCACGAAGCCGTACTCGTCGCGCGAGCTGCTCGCGCGGATGCGCGCCGTGCTGCGTCGCTCGGCCTCGGCCGACGGCGACCTCGAAGAGCACGTGCTCGAGGGCGGACGGGTGACGCTCGACATCGACCGCCACACGATCGCGGTCGACGGCGAGCAGATCAACATGCCGCTCAAGGAGTTCGAGCTGCTTGAGCTGCTGATGCGCAACACCGGACGCGTGCTGACGCGCGGGCAGCTCATCGACCGCGTGTGGGGATCCGACTACTTCGGCGACACCAAGACGCTCGACGTGCACATCAAGCGCATCCGCTCGCGCATCGAAGAGACGCCGTCGGCCCCGCAGATGCTCGTCACCGTGCGGGGCCTGGGGTATCGCTTCGAGGGTTAGTGGCTCTCGTCGACGGTCTCGACCGGCGCGCACGCCTCGGCGTTGTCGGCGGGATCGTTCGGCGCGAGGTCGGCGTACTCGGTGAGGCAGTTGTCGAGCACCGGCACCTCGAGCTCGACGGCCTCCGCGTCGCCGGGCTGGAAGAACATGCTGATGGTCGATCCGGGGAGCACGTCGAGGTCGGAGATCAGGTACGGCTCCTCATTCGATCCGAGGCTCACTGTCTCGCCGGCGGGAACGTCGAACGACGCGTCGCCCGTGCCCCAATCGACGGAGAGCGTCTGCGCATCAGCGCTGGTGTTCGCGAGCACGGCGACGAGGTTGCCCTCCGCGCCGTCCCGGTCGGCGACGACGAGCGCATTGCGCACCTCGAGGCCGCCGTCGGCGAGCCTCGGGAGGTTCACGCCGTCGGACGCGGTGTATTCGAACGTCGTGGCCTGAGTCGTGACCATGTTGCAACCGGTCGCGGTCATGAGCACGAGGCCGGCAGCGGCGAGGGACGCGATGATGCGCGATTTCACGGATCCTCCAGAATGGTGCGGGGGCCGCGCGTAATGCGGGCGCGTCCATCCTATCCGTTGACGCTGAGTGCCCGTGGCACCGGCCGCGACGGCGAGAGAGCGGAATCCTAGTACAAATCCCGCTGTGGTAAACTAGATAACGCTGGGAAGGACGTAATCCATATGCTTTTTGAGGTCGGCGAGACTGTCGTCTACCCCCATCATGGGGCCGCAACCATCACCGAAGTTAAGAAACGAGTCATCAAGGGCGAGGAGAAGACCTACCTCAAGCTCAACGTGACGCAGGGGGGCCTCGTCATCGAGGTGCCCGCCGACAACGTTGATCTCGTCGGCGTTCGCGACGTCATCGACGAGAGCGGGCTGCAGGAAGTGTTCGACGTGCTGAAGGCGCCGTTCACGGAAGAGCCCACCAACTGGTCGCGCCGTTACAAGGCGAACCTCGAGAAGCTCGCCTCGGGCGATGTGATCAAGGTGAGCGAGGTCGTGCGCGACCTGTGGCGCCGCGATCAGGACCGAGGCCTGTCGGCAGGCGAGAAGCGCATGCTCGCGAAGGCACGTCAGGTGCTCGAGTCCGAGGTCGCTCTCGCGAAGCACGTGAGCGAGGAAGAGGCGGGCGAGCTGCTCAATCAGAAGCTCGCCGAAGGCTGATCCCGAATCTTCGTCGTCGCCGCCCCGCACCGATCACGGTGCGGGGCGGCTACGTTTATTACCGTGACTTCCACACGAATCGACACCGCGATCATCGTCGTTGCGGCAGGCAGCGGTACGCGCCTGTCGGCCGGCGAGCCGAAGGCCTTCGTGGGGATCGACGAGCGCTCGATCCTCGCGCACTGCCTGGAGGGCGTGTTCCGCGCAGCTCAGATGCAGGTGGTCGTGGTGGCACCCGACGACCGCGTGGGCGAAGCGCTCGCGATCGCACATGACGAGGCGGGGGAGCGGCGGGAGCTCGTCACGGTCGTGGCGGGCGGCGATACCCGGCAGGAATCCGTCGCGGCCGGGCTGTCGCGCGTGTGGCCGACGGTGCAGATCGTGCTGGTGCACGACGCGGCGCGTGCCCTGACTCCGCCCGAGGTCATCGATCGCGTCGCGGACATGGTGCGCGAGACCGGGCACGGGGCGATTCCGGCGCTCGACGTCGTCGACACCATCAAGAGGGTCGACGGCGAACGGATCGCGGGCGTCGTCGATCGTGCGGAGCTCGCCGCCGCGCAGACCCCGCAGGGCTTCCGGCGCGACATTCTCGCGGCGGCGTACGAACGGGCGACCGCCGAGTTCACCGATGACGCGGCGCTCGTCGCCGACGCGGGGCACGACGCCATTCGGGTGCCCGGATCCGCTCTCGGCTTCAAGATCACGCTGCCCGACGACCTCGCGCGGGCGCGCGACCTGCTGCGACGGGAGGAGAGGGGCGCGGACGGCAACGCGCACCGGGCGGGCGAAGATCCGGCGGCCGTGCGGCTGCCGCGCGTCGGCATCGGAACCGACGTGCACGCATTCGGCGGCGACGGATCCCTGTGGCTCGCCGGGCTCGAATGGCCGGGCGAGCGGGCGCTCTCGGGCCACTCCGACGGCGACGCGGTCGCGCACGCGATCGTCGATGCCGTGCTGAATGCCGCCGGCCTCGGCGATATCGGCACGCACTTCGGCACTGACCGTCCCGAGTTCGCAGGCGCCCACGCAGACGCATTCCTCGGCGAAACGGCACGGATCCTCGCGGACGCCGGATGGTTCGTCGGGAACGTCTCCGTGCAGATGCAGGCGGCGCGCCCCCGCTTCTCGGCCCGTCGGGGCGAGGCGGAGACCGCGCTGTCGGCGGCGCTCGGCGCACCTGTGTCGGTCTCCGCGACGACCACCGACGGCCTCGGATTCACCGGCCGCGCCGACGGCGTGCAGGTCTTCGCCGTGGCGCTCGTCGTCCCCCAGCACTGACCATGTCCCACGTGGGGTGGGAAAGCCCGCGGGAAAGCAGCACCACGTGGGACACGGTGTGGAGGAGCAACGCCATTAGGCTGGAAACGTGAGCATGCGGCTGTACGACTCGCGCGCCCAGGCGCTGCGCGACTTCACTCCTCTCGACGAGACGAACATCACGATGTACGTCTGCGGTCCGACGGTGCAGTCCGGCCCCCATATCGGTCACCTGCGCGCCGCGCTCGCGTTCGATCTGCTGAGGCGCTGGCTCGAGCACCGCTACGGGCGCGTGACATTCGTGCGCAACGTCACCGACATCGACGACAAGGTGCTGCAGAACGCCGCGGCCGAGGAGCCGTGGTGGGCGCTCGCCTACCGCATGGAGCGCGAATTCACGGCCGTCTACGACGCGATCGGCATCCTCCCCCCGACCTACGAGCCGCGCGCCACGGCGTCGATCCCGCAGATGCAGGAGTTCATCGAGCGGCTCATCTCGCGGGGGCACGCATACGCGTCGGGCGGCGACGTCTACTTCTCGGTGCGTTCATGGCCCGAGTACGGCGCGCTGACGCGTCAGGACATCGACGCGATGGACTCCGACGCGGATGCGGATCCGCGCGGCAAACGGGATCCGCACGATTTCGCGCTCTGGAAGCAGGCCAAGCCGGGCGAGCCCGACGACGCCAGCTGGTCGTCGCCGTGGGGGATGGGCCGCCCGGGGTGGCACATCGAGTGCTCGGCCATGTCGCACCGTTACCTCGGCGACGCCTTCGACATCCACGGCGGCGGGCTCGACCTGCGTTTCCCGCATCACGAGAACGAGCTCGCGCAGTCGGCCGCCGCGGGTGATCCGTTTGCGCAGTATTGGATGCACAACGGGCTGGTGACGGTCGACGGGCAGAAGATGTCGAAGTCGCTCGGCAACTTCACCCTCGCGCGAGACATGCTCGACGCGCACCCGGCGCGCGTCGTGCGCTACGCCCTCGTCGCGGCCCATTACCGGTCGAGCCTCGACATCTCGGAACAGGGCCTTGCGGAGGCGGCGGCTGCGCTCGAACGCATCGACGGCTTCGTCCAGCGCGCCGAGCGGGCCGTCGGATCCGTTACGCCGCGCGTTCCGGCAGCGTTCGGCGAGGCGATGGACGACGACCTCGGCATCCCGCAGGCGCTCGCCGTCGTGCACGAGACGGTGCGCGCGGGGAATGTTGCGCTCGACCAGGGCGAACCCGCCGATATCCGCGGCGCGTTCTCAGCCGTATCGGGCATGATGGGCGTGCTTGGTTTCCCGCTCGCGGTGGACGGATCCGCGCACGGCGCGGAGGCACAGGCTCTCGCGACGATCATCGACTCTCTCATCTCACAGCGAGCCGAGGCGCGTGCCGCGAAGGACTGGGCGGCAGCAGACAGGATCCGCGATCTGTTCGCGGACGCGGGCGTCGCACTCGAAGACACCCCCGACGGAACGATTTGGAGCATCGATGGCTAAGCCAGGACGGCCCGGCGCGGCAAAAGGCAAGAAGGGCGCGACCAAGGGGTCGGGCGGAAAGAACAAGCGCAGCCTCACGGGGCGCGGACCGACGCCGAAGGCCGAGGACCGCACGTATCACAAGGCGCACAAGCGCAAGGCGCTCGCTGAGCGCAGCGCGGCCAAGCACCCGCGTCGTCAGCAGCAGGCACCGCGCCGCCGTCCCAACGACGAGAACGAGTACGTCACCGGGCGCAACAGCGTGCTCGAGGCCCTGCGCACGAACATCCCCGCCACGGCGTTCTACATCTCGCAGCGCATCGAGATGGACGACCGCGTCAAGGAGATGCTGACGATCGCGCACCGCAACAATCTGCCGATGCTCGAGGTCACGCGCCCCGAGCTCGACCGGATGGCGGGCTTCGACGGCGTGCACCAGGGCGTCGCGCTCAAGGTGCCGCCGTACGAGTACGCACACCCGCAGGATGTGCTCGAACAGGTCATCAGCCGCGGTCAGACACCGCTGTTCGTCGCGCTCGACGGCGTGACGGATCCGCGCAACCTGGGCGCGATCATCCGCTCGACGGCCGCCTTCGGCGGTCAGGGCGTGATCGTGCCGCAGCGCCGCTCGGCCGGTCTGACGTCGGCGGCGTGGAAGACGAGCGCGGGCGCCGCGGCGCGGATCCCCGTGGCGATGGCGCCGAACCTCACGCAGGTGCTCAAGGACCTCAAGAAGCAGGGTGTGTTCGTGCTGGGCCTCGATGGGGGCGGCGAGGTGCAGATGCCGAGCCTCGAGCTGGCGGATCGCCCGCTCGTCGTGGTGATCGGCAGCGAGGGCGAAGGCCTTTCGCGGCTCGTGACCGAGACGTGCGACCAGATCGTGTCGATCCCGATCTCGGATGCGGCGGAGTCGCTGAATGCCGGCATCGCCGCGTCGGTCGCGCTGTACCAGATCTCGACGCTGCGCTCCGCCTGACCGCACGAAGAAGGGCGCCGCATCCTCGATCGAGGATGCGGCGCCCTTCTTCGTGCGGGCTCTGAACTAGGCGATGGCCTTGTCGATGAGGCGCAGACCGGTCTCGGCGTCGAACACGTGCAGGCGGCCCGGAACCGGGGCGATCGTCACGGTGTCGCCGGCCATCGGGTGCGTGCGGCCGTCGACGCGCACGACGATCTCGGTGGGCTCTCCGTCGATGTTCGCGTCACCGTAGAGGTAGCCGTCGGAGCCGAGCTCTTCGACGAGCTTCACCGTGACCTGCAGACCGCCGTCGGCGTCCGGAACGACGTTGAAGTCCTCGGGGCGGACGCCGACCGTGACTCGCGAACCGGTCGCGCGGTCGAGCGCCTGGCGCTCCACGGCGACGTCCTTCGTCCCGATCTTCACGCCGCCCTCGACCGTGTCGGCCGGGAACAGGTTCATGGCGGGCGAGCCGATGAAGCCGGCGACGAAGTCGTTCTGCGGGGTCTCGTACAGATCGCGGGGCGAACCGACCTGCTGCAGGATGCCGTCCTTCAGCACGGCGATGCGGTCGCCCATCGTGAGGGCCTCGGTCTGGTCGTGCGTGACGTAGACCGTCGTGACGCCGAGGCGGCGCTGCAACGATGCGATCTGGGTGCGCGTCTGCACGCGGAGCTTGGCGTCGAGGTTCGACAGGGGCTCGTCCATGAGGAACACCTGCGGCTCGCGCACGATCGCGCGGCCCATCGCGACGCGCTGACGCTGACCGCCGGAGAGCGCCTTGGGCTTGCGGTCGAGGTAGGGCTCGAGGTCGAGCAGCTTCGCGGCCTCTTCGACGCGCTTGCGGCGCTCGTCCTTGTTGATGCCGGCGATCTTGAGGGCGAAGCCCATGTTGTCGGCGACCGTCATGTGCGGGTACAGCGCGTAGTTCTGGAAGACCATCGCGATGTCGCGGTCCTTCGGCGGCACGTCGGTGACGTCGCGGTCACCGATGCGGATGGAGCCGTCGTTGACCTCTTCGAGGCCGGCGAGCATGCGCAGGGAGGTGGACTTTCCGCAACCGGAGGGACCGACGAGAACGAGGAACTCGCCGTCGCTGATGTCGAGGTTGAGCTTGTCGACCGCGGGGCGGGTGCCACCGGGGTAAACACGGGTGGCGTTGTCGAACGTCACTGTTGCCATTGCAGTTTCTCCTTCACCGGCAGGTACGTGCCGGACGATCCGTAGTGAATGAGCGATGCGCTCCCGCGCGCCGCGCGCCCGACATTGGGCGCCCGCTCAGTATGGCATAAGGGGCGGCGCCCCGGCGATTCCCAGCGCGCGTCACTATGATCGGCGGGTTGCCGTCCATACCCTGCGGACCGAGGAGGGGCAGCCCGATGAGCACCGAAGAGCCGAAGACTGACGACGCCAGCGTGAGCCGTGATGACGTGCGCGCGAAGGCCAAGAAGGTCAACGCGCGCATCCGCGGGCGCAAGATCGCCAAGCGGATCGTGATCACCGTTGTCATCGTGGCAGCCGTCGCGGCCGCAGCGTGGTGGGTCTGGCGCACGGTCGCGCCGGAGCTCGAGCGCGATGTGGTGACGCCGCAGAACGTCACGAACGACGGCATCGACGTGCTGGGCCTCCTGCCGGAGGACGAGCGGCCGGCGACGGTCGATGATCCGATCGAGCTCGAGATCTACATGGACTACATGTCGCCGGACGCGGGCGACATCGGCACCGAGCTGCTGCCGCAGATCTACGACCTGCTCGATGAGGGCGTCGTGACGCTCGACGTGCACCCGGTGTCGTTGCTGGCCGGCCAGTCGAACGGTACGCAGTACTCCACGCGTGCGGCCGGCGCCGTGATGTGCGTCGTGTCGGGGGCTCCCGAGGCGTTCCGCGACGTCAACCAGGTGCTGCTCACGGAACAGCCCCAGCTGTCGACCGAGGGCTACACCGATGAGGAGCTCGCCCAGATCGCGGCCGACGCGGGCGCCGAAGGCGTGAACAGCTGCATCATGGAGCGGAAGTACGCCTCGTGGGTGAGCGATGCGACCGATCGCGCGGCCGACGGTGCGCTTCTCGGCACGGAGGGCGTGCAGCTCGGCGAAGCGCTGGTGCTCGTCGACGGCGAGCTCTACGACGGATCCCTCGCGGATGCGGGCGAGTTCACCCAGTTCCTGCTCACGCTGCAGAGCGAGGAATACTTCGGAGGCAAGACTGAGGAAGAATCCCAGTAAGGTTGTCTTCGGCCCGTTCGCGGGCCACGCCGGCTTAGCTCAGTTGGTAGAGCACCGCTCTTGTAAAGCGGGGGTCGTGGGTTCGAGCCCCTCAGCCGGCACCAC
>DXAM01000003.1 GCA_019117025.1 Candidatus Microbacterium stercoravium
CTTCTCGACGAGCACGGTCGCTCCCGTGCCGCGGCGGCCCGTCGCGGTCTCGTCGGACTCGGTCGCGACGTCGTCGTCGACGAGCACGCGCCCGACCTCGATCCCGTCGGCGCGCAGGCGCTCGGCCGCGATGCCGAAGTTGATCTTGTCGCCCGTGTAGTTCTTGACGATGTGCAGCACCCCGCCCTCGAGGGCGACGGCACGGCTCGCCTCGTACACCTGGCGGTTGTGGGGCGAGGCGAACACCTCGCCGGGGGCGACGGCATCGAGGAGGCCGGGCCCGAGGAAGCCGGCGTGCAGCGGCTCGTGGCCGGATCCGCCCCCGGAGACGAGCCCGACGCGTCGTGCCGGCGAACGGTCGCGCGCGGCGAAGTAGACCGGATCCTCGGTGAGGGTCACGTGCGCGTCGTGAGCGCGGGCGAAGCCGCGCAGGGCCGGCGCCAGGCCCTCGGAGTCGGGCGGAAGGAACAGCTGCGGCATCGCGGCAGACCTCTCATTATGGGTAAACTGACACCGTCAGTTATAAGACAACGGACAACTAGAGTCAACCGGCCCCGTACGATGAGCGCGTACCCGCGTGCGGGTCGGAGAGGAGTCATCATGGTGGATGTATTCGACATCTCGGGCAGGGTCGCCCTTGTGACGGGAGGGCTCGGTCAGATCGGCGCCGTGTTCGTGAAGGAACTGCACGGGCGCGGAGCGCGCGTCGCGGTCGCCTCGCGCGGGGCCGACGCGGACCGGCTGGCGGCCGTGTTCGGCGAGCTGGCGTCGAGCGACCGGTTGCGCGCGGCGTCGATGGACATCACCGATCAGGCGAGCGTGAACACCGCGCTCGACGAGATTGAGCAGGCCTGGGGCACGTGCCCCGACATCCTCGTGAACAACGCGGGGCTCGACACGCAGCCGTCGGCGCCGCCCGAGGTGTCCGGGCCGTTCGAGGACTTCCCCGTCGAGGTGTTCCGCGAGGTCGTCGATGTGAACCTCGTGGGCACCTTCATCGTGACCCAGGCGGTCGGGGCGCGCATGCGCCGCGAGAACAAACCGGGGTCGATCATCAATGTGGGCTCGATCTATGGCATGGGATCGCCCGTGCAGGACATCTACGCCTATAAGGAGGAGCAGACGGGCGTGCCGTTCGTGAAGCCGGTCGCGTACTCGGCGGCGAAGTCGGGCATCTACAACTTCACGCGCTACTGCGCGACGTACTGGGGCCGCGACGGGATCCGGGTCAACACGCTCTCACCGTCGGGGGTGCGCAGAGACACGCAGGACGAGACGTTCCAGGCGAACTACACCTCGCGGATCCCGATCGGCCGGATGGCGGAGGCCGACGAGTTCAACGGCGCGCTGGTCTTCCTCGCCTCGGACGCGTCGCGGTACATGACCGGATCGAACCTGGTCGTCGACGGGGGGTGGACGGCGTGGTGAACGCGACGGTCGCTGACATCTCGGTGCTCAGCGCGGCTCTGGCGACGCCGTACGACGCGCGCGGCGAGGTCGACGAGGTGAAGATCGAGCAGGTCGTCGATGCCTACATCGCGCGCGGCGTCGAGGGGGTGTACTGCTGCGGATCCTCGGGCGAGGGTCTGCTGCTGAGCGCCGACGAGCGGGTGCGGGTTGTTCGCGCCGCCGCGCGCGCGGCGGGCGGGCGCGTGCCCGTGATCGCGCACGTGGGGGCGCTGTCTACGCGCGAGGCGATCGAGCTGGCCGTGCGGTCTGAGGAGGCCGGTGCGGTCGCGGTGTCGATGGTGCCGCCGATCTACTACTCCTACGGCCCCGACGCGATCGCGGCGCACTACCGGGCGGTGATGGATGCCGTCGAGCTGCCGATGATCCTGTACAACATTCCGCAGTTCACGGGCACCGAGTTCGACCCGGCGTCGGCCGCCGACCTGCTGTCCGACGACCGCGTGATCGGCGTGAAGCAGACGGCGCACAACATGTTCCATCTGGAGCGGATGCGGCAGGCGTTCCCGGACAAGGCGTTCATCGGCGGCTTCGACGAGGTGTTCGTCTCGGCGATCGCGGCGGGTGCGTCGGGGGCGATCGGAACGACGATCGGATTCCAGATCGAGCTGTTCCGCGCGGCGCGGGAGTTCGTGCGCCGCGGCGATCTCGCAGCGGCGCAGCGCGTGCAGGCGCGGATCAATGAGGTCGTCGCCGAACTGGTCGACATCGACGTGTTCCCTGCGGCGAAGCACGTCTCGGGAGCGCCGTTCGGGGGCCTCGGAGGCTGCCGCGCTCCGTTCCTTCCGCTGACGTCGGAGGGCCGCGCGCGTGCGGACCGGCTCGTCGACCTCGTGGCTCGGCACGTGGAGTCGACGGCGGCCGAGGTGGGGGCCTGAACGCGCCGGTCGCGGCCCGCGATCCTCGATAATGTGAGAGGACGTTCCGACGCACGCGAACGCGACAGGAGATCAGCAATGGCGCAGACCACC
The DNA here is from genome assembly GCA_019117025.1 of Candidatus Microbacterium stercoravium. GTDB lineage: Bacteria > Actinomycetota > Actinomycetes > Actinomycetales > Microbacteriaceae > Microbacterium > Microbacterium stercoravium. The sequence continues at coordinate 2,439 of DXAM01000003.1, forward strand.
CGCACCGACGTCATCGTCGTCGGCAGCATGACGACAGATGTGACGACGTTCTCGGAGCGGGTGCCCGAGCGCGGCGAGACGATCCTCGGAGACGAGTTCACGCTCGTGCTCGGCGGTAAGGGCGCGAACCAGGCGATCGCCGCGGGGCGCGCGGGGGCGCCGTCGCACATCGTCGGCTGCGTCGGCGACGACATCTTCCGCGACATCGTGCGAGCCGGGCTCGAGGATGCGGGCGTCGACACCGCGCACGTCCGCGAGGTCGCCGGGGTCGGAACGGGCATCGCGCACATCCGCGTCGACGCGGCGGGCGAGAACGACATCGTCATGGTGCCGCGCGCCAACAGCGAGCTCTCCGAGGCCGACATCGATCGGGCGTTCGACGCCGTCGGATCCCGCTGCGCCGTCATGCTGACCCAGCTCGAGACGCCCTATACGCTCACGCGCCACGCGGTCGAGCGCGCGAAGCGCGACGGTGTGACGGTGCTGCTGGATCCCGCCCCCGCACATGCGCTCGACGACGTCCTGTGGGCGAGCGTCGACTATGTGACGCCGAACGAGACGGAAGCGCGGCTGCTGACCGGCATCCCCGTCACGAACCGCGACGAGGCGATCGAGGCGGGCCGATGGTTCACGGATCGCGGCGCGGGATGCGCGCTCATCACTCTCGCCGGAGAGGGGGCGGTCGCCGTCACCGCCGACGACGCGGTCTTCTTCCCGCCGATCCGCGTCGACGTCGTCGACACGACCGCGGCGGGCGACGCGTTCGCCGGATGCCTGGCGGCCGGCCTCGCCTCCGGGCTCACGCGCGATGACGCGATCCGCCGCGCGATGGCGGCCGGCGCGCTGGCGGTGACCACGGCGGGCGCGTCGCCCAGCATCCCGGACAAGGCCGAGATCGACGCGCTGCTCGCGCGGGTGTGAGGCCAATACGACGATCCTCTGCCGCATGGGCCCGAACGTGGGGCCGTGCGGCTACACTGTAGTGCATGGTAGCTCCGACGAACATTCGATTCTCCTCGGGTGTCGAAGAACGGCTCGCAAGCTTCGTGAAGCTCAATGCTCAGTCGAAGAACAGCGTCGTGAACACGGCCGTGTCGGAATGGCTCCGCATGCAGGCGCACCCACGCGTGCGGTTCATCGGAATCGAGACGGGCGAAAGACGTGCGGCGTTGGTGGACGGACCGCAGGTCTGGACGATTGCCGAGTCGTGGCTCGCACACGAACCCGAGCACCGCGACGTCGGTGAGGTCGCAGAGGTCCTCGACCTCCCGCGCCGCGCCGTAGAAGCCGCCCTCGACTACTGGGCCGAGAACCGCGAGGAGATCGATGGGATCCTCGAGCGCCATCGTGCTGCGCAGGATGACGCGCTCGCCGCGTGGGAGGCGCGGCAACGCCTTCAGGTGGCGTGATCCGATTCGTCCTCGACGAGCACTATCCGGCTCGTCTCGCCCGCGCACTCACAGATCGCGGTGTCGACGCGCGAGCGGTCGTCGCCAGCGACTCACTGCGAGGGCGTGACGATACCTCGGTACTCGGGGCGGCGACGGCCGACAACCGTACAGTCGTCACAGAGGACGTGACCACCTTCTCGCGCGCGATCGCGGCGACGCCGATGCACTGCGGGGTACTGTTCTGCCACCACGGGAGGTTTCCGCGCACCGCGGCGGGGTTGCTTCGGCTCGAAGAAGCACTGGTCGCGTTCGCCGCAAATCCTCCGACCGGGATCGAGGGCACACCCTTCGTCTGGTGGCTGGACAGGCGGTAGACGTTGTTGGCCCCGGACCATGAAGGGCCGGGGCCAACAACGTCAGCGCTCTACTCGTAGATCTTCTCCTGGATCTCCTCCGAGTCGATGTTGTCGGCGTCGAACCAGTACGAGCCGGTGTCGATGAACTCCTCAGGCGTGTCGCCGTTGATGACATCGAACGCCGACTGCACCGTGAGCGCGCCGATGGCCATCGGGTCCTGCGTCACGGCGCCGGCCATGGTGCCGTTCTTGATCGCCTCGATCTGCGCGGATCCCGAGTCGAAGCCGATGATCGTCACGTCGTCGCCGGTCAGGCCGAGCTCCGTGGCCGCATTGACGATGCCGATCGCCGACCCCTCGTTCGTGCCGTACAGGCCCTTGAGGTCGGGGTGCGCCGAGAGCATCGCCTTCGCGATGTCGGCCGACTTGAGGTGGTCGCCGTCGCCGTACTGGATGTCGACGATCTCGATGTCGGGATATTCGGCCTCGATCTGGTCGACGAAACCGTCGCGGCGGTCGACGCCGGTCGAGTTGATCTGGCTGTGCGAGATGATGCCGACCTCGCCCTCCTCGCCGATCAGCTCGGCCATGTGATCGGCCGCGAGGGCGCCGGCGGCGTTGTTGTCGGTCGCTGCGAGGCTCGACGAGTAGTCGCTGGCCGTGCAGCCGGCGTCGAACTCGACGAGCGGGATGCCCGCGCTCTCCGCCTCCTCGTACAGCGGCACGCAGGCCTCGGGATCGAGCGCCGCGAACGCGAGGGCGTCGGGCTTGCGATCGATCGCCGTGCGCAGCATGTTGAGCTGGTCGTCGATCTGCGTTTCGGCGGCAGGGCCCTCGTAGGTGATCTCGACGCCGAGCTCTTCGGCCTTCTCCTCGGCGCCCTTCTGCACGGCCTGCCAGAACTGGTGCTGGAAGCCCTTCGAGACCATCGCGATGTACGTGGCATCGTCGTCGGGCACCTCGCTGTCGCCCTGGCCGCCGCCGGCGTCGCCGGAGCACGCCGCGAGGGCGAGGGCGGCGGCTGCGGCGACAGCGATGCCTGCTGAGCGCTTCATGAACTTACGCATGTGGTGACAACTCCATTGTGTCGTGCCGGCGCACCGGCGGATCGGGTGTGGGAAGGGACGACTAACCGGTGCGCTTGTTGCGCAGCGAATCGACGAATACGGCGATGAGGATCACGACGCCCGTCGCGACCGTCTGCCATTCGGTCTGCACCGAGAGGATCCGCAGTCCGTTCAGCAGAACGGCCATGATGAGCGCACCGATGAGGGTGCCGATGATGGATCCGCGGCCGCCGAGCAGAGAGGTTCCGCCGATGATGACGGCCGCGATCGCCTGCAGCTCGTAGCCCATGCCGAGCTGGGGCTGCGCCGAGTCGAGGCGCGACGCCATCACGACGCCCGCGATGCCGGTCACGGCGCCCGCCAGCACGTAGATGAGGATCTTCCAGCGGCGCGTGTTGATGCCCGATAGGCGCGTGGCCTCTTCGTTCGATCCGATCGCGAACGTGAAGCGCCCCATGATCGTCTTCGACAGGATCAGGTAGGCGACCAGCGCAACGACGAGCATGATCAGCACCGCGTTCGGCAGGCTGGGGATGACCTCGCCGAGGGCGATCTTGCGGAACCCCGGCGTGCCGCTGAAGTAGATCGGCGCGACGCCCGAGATCACGAGCGCGAGGCCCTGCGCGATCATCATCATCGCCAGGGTCGCGATGAACGGCGGCAGGCCGAGGATCGCGACGCCGGTGCCGTTGACGAGCCCCATCAGGGCGCCCGTGAGGATGCCGCCGATCACGCCGATCCAGATCGGCAGCCCCATGTTGGTGATGAACACGCCCGTCATCACGGAGCACAGGGTCATGCCCGTGCCGATCGACAGGTCGATGCCGCCCGTGATGATGACGAACGTGGTGCCGAGGGCGAGGATCCCGACGACCGCGGTCGCGAGCAGGATGCCGGAGATGTTCGCCCAGTTGAAGAAGTTCGGGCTGGCGATCGCGAAGAACGCGACGAGCACGATGAGTGTGCCGAACGCGAGCGACTGCTGCACGGAGCGCTTCAGGAAACCGGAGAATCCGCCGCGGGAGGCCTTCTCCTCGGCGATCGCCGTGTTGATCAATGACGTGGTTCCCGGGCTGTTGTCGGTCATCAGGCGGCCCGCCCCTCGGTCGCGGAATCGGTCGTGAGGTATTCCATGATCTTCTCCTGGTCGGCGTCTTCGTTGGCGAGGACGCCCGTGATGCGCCCGCCCGCCATCGCGACGATGCGGTGGGAGACCCGGAGCACCTCCGGGAGCTCGGACGAGATGACGATGATCGACTTGCCCGCGGCGGCGAGTCGGCGCAGGAGGGCGTAGATCTCCTCCTTGGCGCCGACGTCGATGCCGCGGGTCGGCTCGTCGAAGATGAGCACGTCGCAGTCGCGCGCGAGCCATTTGGCGATGACGACCTTCTGCTGGTTGCCGCCCGAGAGCAGCTTCACCGTCTGGTTCACCGATGGCGTCTTGACCCGCAGGTCCTTGACGTACTTCTTCGTCACGTCGCGCCCGCGTCCGTCCCGCATCCACCCGATCGCGTTGGTGTAGTCGCGCATCGACGCGAGCATGGTGTTGAACGCGACGTCCTGTTCGAGCATGAGGCCGAACTGCTTGCGGTCTTCGGACAGGTACCCGATGCCGTGCCGGACGGCGTCGGCGGGCTTCGAGATGCGCACACGCCGGCCTTGCACCTCGATGGTGCCGCTCGTGCGCGGATCCGCGCCGATGAGCGCACGGGCCGTCTCGGTGCGCCCCGCTCCCATGAGCCCGGCGAAGCCGAGGATCTCGCCGCGGTGCAGGTCGAAGGTCACATCCTCCAGCAGCGCGCGCGTGCTGAGCCCCGTCACGCGCAGCGACACCTCGTTTCCCTCGATCTCGCTGGACAGCGGCCGCTGCGCCTCGCTGTCGATCTTGCGGCCCACCATCATCTCGATGACGCGGGGCACCGAGATCTCGTCGCGCTCGAGATCGCCGATGTACTGCCCGTCGCGCAGCACGGTGACCCGGTCGGCGAGCTGGCGCAGCTCCTCCATGCGGTGCGAGATGTAGACGATCCCCGTGCCGCGCTCCTTCAGCCCGGCGATGAGCCGGAACAGCGTCGTCACCTCGGCATCCGTGAGGGCGGAGGTCGGCTCGTCCATGATCAGCACGCGCGCGTTGTACGACAGCGCCTTCGCGATCTCGACCATCTGCTGCTGGCCGACCGTGAGGTCGCCGACCAGCTGGTTCGGCGCGAGCACGATGCGCAGTTCTCGCAGGAGATCGGATGTCTTGCGGTTGAGCGCGCGCTCCGAGAGGAACGGCCCGACGCGCGGCTCGCGGCCGATGAAGATGTTCTGCGCGACGGTGAGGTCGGACGCGAGATTCATCTCCTGATGGATGATGCTGATCCCGAGCTGCTGCGCCTCGACGGGCGAGGCGATGTCCACGGCGCGCCCATCCACCCGGATCGTGCCCGCATCTCGCGTGTAGATGCCCGAAAGGATCTTCATCAGTGTCGACTTCCCGGCGCCGTTCTCGCCGACGAGAACGAGCGTCTCGCCGGCATCGAGCCGGAAGCTGACGTTGTCGAGAGCGCGCACGCCGGGGAAGCTCTTGCTGATCCCCTCAAC